>NZ_JAKEVM010000012.1 GCF_022398475.1 Pseudoalteromonas shioyasakiensis
GTTGTCCTCTTCGGAGGATAATTAAATTATAAAAGTAACATTACTTAATTGGTTGGGAACTATGTCTGTTAAAATCAGAAAGAGTCTTGTAGCATCAGCGTTGGTTGGCGCTTTTGCATTTGCAAGCAGCAATGTGATTGCAGATCCTTTGAAAGATGTGCAAGATGCAGGTCAACAAATTCAAAAGGCTGCTGTTAAGTCTCAAACTAAAATTGACAATGTATATGGTCAAACTCAAGAGCTAATCGCTGAGTACCGTAGCATTGTTGACGAAACTGAGCTAATGAAGGTTTATAACGATCACGTAGCACGTTTGGTCGCTGACCAAAACGCTTCAATCGAATCGTTTGACCGTCAAATCGCAACTATCGATAACACGAAACAAAACGTTGTGCCTTTGATGTATCGCATGATCGATACGCTTGAGCAATTCATCAAAGCGGACGTTCCGTTCAATCTTGAAAACCGTCTTGCACGTGTTGAAAGACTTCGTGACATCATGGCGTCAGCATCAGTTACTACATCTGAAAAATTCCGCCAAGTTCTTGAAGCTTACACTGTTGAAACTGCATACAGCTCAGCTGTAACTGCTTCTCAAGGTACTCTTGAGATTGATGGTAAGAGCATCAACGTTGACTTCGGTCGTTTAGGTCGTATCACTTACGTAGCTCAGTCTTTTGACCTTAAGCACGCGTGGGTGTGGGATAACAACACTAAACAGTGGAAAGAATTAGGTGAAGAATACCTAAAACCTGTTAAAGAAGTTATCCGTATGGCGCGTAAACAAGCGACATTAGAACTTGTTAAACTACCAATTTTTGGCGCGGAGTAATCAATAATGAAGAAACTATTTAAAGGTTTTGCTGTTGCAGCAGTACTATCTGTTTCTGCAGGTACCGCGCTTAATGCACACGCAAACACTGATGCTTTAGACAAAATTCTTGAGCAAGTTAAGCAAGAACGTATCTCTGAAGGCAAATTAAATAAGCAACGTGAACAAGAGTTCCTTTCAGCTCGTGCTGACAAGCAAGCGTTACTTAACAAAGCTAAAAGCGACCTAGCTGCTGAAAAAGCACGTGGTGACCGTTTAGCTAAAGAATATGCTCAAAACGAAAATACTTTAGCTGAAAAAGAGCAAGCTCTTTTAAACGCTCAAGGTACATTAGGTGAGATGTTCGGTGTTGTACGTCGTGCAGCTGCTGATGCAATCGGTTCAATCGAAGCATCACTTGTTTCTGCTGAAAAACCAGGACGTGCTGAAGTACTTCGCTCACTAGCTGCTGCGAAAGAACTTCCAACTGTTCGTGAACTAGAAGAGCTTTGGATTTCTCTTCAAACTGAAATGACTGAGTCAGCTAAAGTTTCAACTTTCGAAACTGAAGTTGCAGGTCTTGACGGTTCATCTTCTGTGAAGAAAGTAACTCGTATCGGTAACTTCAACTTAGTAACTGACGACGGTTATTTAATCTACTCTCCAGAAACTAAAGCGATTCAACCTCTAGGTAAGCAACCTGATAGCTACATCCTAGCTGGTATCAGCGATTTAGAAGGTACTTCTGCAGATAACTATGCTGGCGTATACATCGACCCGACTCGTGGCGCGATCTTACGTATCAACACGCAGAAGAAATCACTAATGGAATACTACGAGCAAGGTGCTGAAGTAGGTTACATCATCACATTACTATTAATTGTTGGTCTACTTATCTTCATCGTTCGTTTCATTGATCTTGCGCTTACTAGCACTAAGATTAAGAGCCAGCTTAAAAACCTTTCTACTCCGAATACAAACAACCCACTGGGTCGTATTCTTAAGGTATACGCTGACAACAAGAATCAAGACGTTGAAAACCTTGAGCTTAAACTTGACGAAGCAATCCTACGTGAAACGCCTCGCATCGAAGCTGGTATCAACATCATCAAGATCTTGGCAGCAATCGCTCCATTACTAGGTCTACTAGGTACGGTAATCGGTATGATCCTTACGTTCCAAACAATCACATTGTTCGGTACAGGTGATCCGAAGATCATGGCTGGTAATATCTCTCTAGCACTTGTTACTACAGCGTTAGGTCTAATTGCAGCTCTACCACTTATTCTACTTCACTCAATTGTTGCGGGTCGTAGTAAGTCGGTTCTACATGTCCTTGATGAGCAAAGCGCTGGTATTATCGCTGCTCACGCGGAGAAGGAGAAAGCCTAATGCTAGTCCTGATGGAGATCTGGGAATCTATCAGGGATTTTGTTGGCACAGGCGGCCAGGTATTATACGTGGTCGCGATAGCACTCTTTCTTATGTGGGTTTTAATGATTGAGCGCTATTGGTTCCTACTAGCTGAGTTTCCTCGTATGACGAAGAACATTGTAGCTCAGTGGGATGCCCGCCAAGACACTACGTCTTGGTACGCACACAGAATCCGTGAAGCATGGATTTCTGAAGCGTCTGAAAAATTAGATCAGCGTATGTTGTTGATTAAGACATTAGTAGCTGTTTGTCCTTTAATCGGCTTATTAGGTACTGTAACGGGTATGATCGCGGTTTTCGAAACCATGGCTACTCAAGGTACTGGTAACGCACGTTTAATGGCATCAGGTATTTCAATGGCAACAATCCCAACAATGGCTGGAATGGTTGCGGCACTATCTGGAGTATTCTTTAGCTCACGTCTAGAAGCGAGAGCGAGAATGGCGAAAGCTAAACTTGTAGATAGCATGCCTCATCACTAGAGAGAGAATTAAATATGGCACGTAAACAACGTTTTCGTGAAGAAGAAGAAGCAGCGGTTGACATGACGCCAATGCTTGACATCGTATTTATCATGCTTATTTTCTTTATCGTAACTACATCGTTCGTTAAAGAGGCTGGTATCGAAGTCAATAAACCTAAAGCAGCTGCAGCTACGAAGCAAAAAAATGCAAACATTTTTGTTGCTATCCGCGCTGACGGTGCGATCTGGATTGATAAACAACAAGTAGACGTTGAGCGTGTATCAGCTAAGCTTGAAAGTTTATTAGCAGAACAACCTACTGAAGTTGTAATTTTGCAAGCTGATAAAGAAGCAAAACATGGCGTAGTAGTTAAAGTTATGGACCAGATCAAAGCGACGGGTGATAACCTTAAAATTTCAATAGCTGGAGATCAGTAATGATTCGTTTTCTGTTTTCACTGATTGCAGGTGGGGCAGTTACTTTCGGCTTGTTCTACTTCATGGCGTACCTCATCTCCGGTGGAGCTGATCGTGCGACTGAACAAAAAGAACAGATTGTAGTCGAAATTATGACGAATCCGCCTGAATCTAAGGTGCAGGAGAGGAAGCGTGTTCCGCCTCCGCCTCCGCCACCGCCAAAGCAGCCGCCTAAGCCGCAGCCGCCTCAGCCGGAAAACAGCAACCCGAACACTGGTGGTTTGTCATTTAATATGCCAAGCATCGATGTGGGTAGCACAGCTGGTGGCCTAAGTGGTCCAGGTGCATTTGGACGTGATGGTGACGCGACACCTATCGTTCGTATTGAACCAAAATACCCTACGCAAGCAGCGCGTGATGGTAAAGAAGGTTGGGTACAACTTTCATTCACTATCAATGAAGTGGGTGGTGTAGAAGATGTTCAAGTGATCGACGCAGATCCTAAACGTATCTTCGACCGCGAGGCTAAACGTGCGCTACGTAAGTGGAAATACCGTCCGAAAATCATCGATGGTAAACCACAGAAGCAATTTGGTCTTCAAGTACAATTAGACTTTAAACTTAACCAAGGCAACTAAGGAGGCGAGTAATGAGAAATTTATCTAAAGTAACTGCACTTGCGCTTCTTATGTCTCTATCAGGTGTAGCTTTCACTGCACCTGCTTTAGCGGCGCCAGATTACGCGAAAATTGAAGCGCGTAAAAAAGCAAAAACTAAAGTTATGGGCGAGCGCGTTGGTAAGAAAGTTATTAAAGCGTTTGACTTGTACAATGAAGATAAGCTTGATGAAGCGATTGCACTACTTAAAGAAATTGATCCTTCAGATGATTTCGATAAGGCAACAGTTGATCGTTACTTAGGCCAAATGTACGCTCAAAAAGAGCAGTACCAATTGGCTATTAAGCACATCTCAGCGGCAGTTAAGCCTGACGTTTTAAACTTTGCTGACCAAGAGCAAGGCCTAAAACTTCTAGGTGATATGTACGCGGGTACTGAGCAATATGCAAAAGCAAAAGAAGCTTATGCAGCTTGGATGGACTTCACAGGTGAGGAAGACGACAAAGTTTATACACGTATTGCGCAAGCAAACTACGAGCTAAAACTTTACAAAGACGTACTTCCTGCTGCAGACAAAGCAATCGAATTGGCAAAAGAACCTGCTAAAGCTTCTTACCAATTAAAGTTAGCTGCCTATTTTGAACTTAAACAGTACAAAAACATGGTAGCAGTAGCTGAAGAGATTGTTCGTGTTTGGCCTGAAGACAAAAAAGCCTGGGTTGGTTTAGGTAAATACTACCTACAAACCGAAGACTTCAAGAAAGGTCTAGCGACCATGGAAGTTGCCTACAAAAATGGCTATTTTGAAAACGAAGTTGAATACAAAGTACTTTCTAACTTCTATTCGTTAAATGATATTCCTTACAAAGCAGCAGTCGTGCTTGAAAAGGCAATCAACGAAGAAAAAGTTAAGCGTAACAAGCAAAATATCAGTGCAGTGGCATCTAACTACCACCGTTCTAAAGATATTGAAAAAGCAGCTAAATACTATGAAGAAGCGGCTAAATTTGATGACGATGCAGAGCTTTATCGCAAAGCGGGTTCATTACTTTTACAATCGCAAAACTATAGTGCAGCCGTTGTTCGTTTGAACAAGGCATTAGAGTTAGGTTCTGACAAAAAAGGAACTATCTACTCTGATTTAGCTGAAGCTTATTACTACCAAGAGAAGTACAAGCAAGCTTACAACGCTATCACTAAAGCAATGGATGATCCGCGCACGCGTCGTTTCGCGAAGAGCTGGTCAACCTTCATCAAAGATAAAGCCGCTCGTAACGGTGTAAAAATCTAATTGATGTTGTTTTAAATTAAAAAGCCCCTCTGGGGCTTTTTTTATGGAATTTTAAAATGCTAAGACAGATCGTATTATTAGTTGTCGCAAGTGTGATGCTGATAGCTTGCTCTGAGCAAACATCAGGTTTCAAAACATTTCGTGAAGGGCAGCAAGCGCTGCAAACTATTAATAATTTATTATCGACTCAAGAACAGCAAAGTGAAGCTGCTAGCTGGCCTTTCTCAGAAAGTTATTTGCAAGCGCGTCATCAAGCTTATCAAGGACTAAAAGCGATTAAGTTAGATGTGTCACAACAGGCGCAATTAAATTATTTAATTATTGCTGAGCGTTATCCTGAGCGTTACTTTGTATGGCCTGTACAACGTGATGTTATTAGCCAAGCTCGTTCATTAGATGACTACTCAGTAAATGCACTAGCTAACTGGCTAGAGTTAGTTGAAACGCAGTTAATTGCAGCTGAGCAAAGCAATCTGAAATTAAATAAAATCGAATTAACGCTTTTACATAATATGGTCAAATCGCACCTTGATAATAGCGATGACAGTGTACAAGCAGCACTAAACAAACTTAATCAATATTTAACTCAGTATAAACCGCGTACAAAACTTGGTTTAGTTGGTTTGGCAAACGGTAAAGATTGGTATCAAAGTAAACTTAATTACTTTAGTGGTGAAACTAAGCCACCTTTAAATTGGTTAAGTGAGATACAGGCTTCGTTAAAGCAATCGCAGAGTGCAGATTTTGTATTACCTGTATCAGACTCTCACGCTAAACCATTAGTAATGAATTATTTTGTAGAAAATCATCAGCACACAGGCCTTGATTGGCAGCTTGATTATCTTGACCCGCTCAAAAGTAAGCGTAAATTAACACAAGGGGAGCAATACTTCTGGCAAGTTATGATGGAAACTGACTTAGGTATTCATTATCACACGTGGAGTGAACAGCAAGCACGTGTCAACTTGATGAAGCGTTTAGGTGTAGATCAGCAGCAAGCTGATTGGTTAATTGAGGATATCGTGCTTTATCCTGCGATGAGCTTTATTTTTATAAATTAGTACAGCGCTGCGCTCTATGGAGCGCAACGTCGACAGCGTTGGCTTGCAGGATCTGCAAGTAAACGTTCGTCATCAATTTTTTCTTCACAATCACAGCAATAGCCATACTGCCCAATATCGATTTGGCATAGTGCTGCTTCTAACTTTTCTATTCGAGCAATCAATATTTGATACTCAGAACCGAGATTATTTGCTGTCAGCTCTAACCAGTCTGAAGGGGGATTATCCTTGAGTTGCGATAGCAGTTGCTGATGATAGGCTTGATCAGAATTAGCCAGCATATCGAGTAAACGTTGTCTAACCTGCGCAAGTTCCGCAGATAACTTTGTTTGAATTTCAGTATTGTTCATCGCTTTTCTTCCAAGTGGGCAATACTGGTATTATCAAACAAAATCGATTTGCTAATTATGATTTGTATCAATACTCGGCGCTTTCGCGTACTTTCTTAGTACATCTGCAACTTCATCTTTGGCTTTTAGACGGCGGATCTCATCAAAAAGTGCGTTAGCTTGTGGGTATTGGCGTTTTAAATAGCCGAGCCACTGCTTAGTACGAGAAGCAAAATACTTTTCACATTTGCTTTCGTCTTGATGCATAGATGAATGAATAATGTGGTATATCACATGCTCCCATAACATCGGAGTGTAATGCTCGTTTTCTGCATGAGATTTTATTTGTTTTGCTAAATCAGGCATCGCTAATGCACCACGACCAAGCATTAAATCTTGGCAATGACTGCGCTTTTGACAAAGCATGGCATCTTCAACTTGCCAAATTTCGCCGTTAGCAACGACCGAAATATTTTTATCTTTGATCAATGGCGGGATTTTTTCCCAGTATGCCGGTGGGTTGTAACCATCTCTTTTAGTTCTGGCATGAATAGCAAGACTTGAAGCACCCGCGCTAACAACAGCATCAACAATTTCTTGGCTATTACTATCATCATCAAAACCAAGCCTAATTTTGGCACTAACTTCGTGGCAAGGGTCAACAGCATCACGTACGGCTTTAATAATTTCGTACATGTGTTCAGGATCTTTTAACAGTACCGCACCACCTTTACTTTTGTTCACTGTTTTAGCTGGGCAACCAAAATTTAAGTCGATACCATGCGAGCCTAGGCGTATTGCTTTGACGGCATTTGCTGCCAAAGCATCGGCAACTTGACCTAGCAACTGAATACGCACTGGCGTACCTGCACGGGTATAGCCTCCTGTTTTTAGCTCAGGACAATAGCGATGAAACACGCGTTCGGGCAGTGTGTCTTCAACGACACGAACAAACTCTGTTACGCATAAATCAAATCCACCTAAATCAGTTAGGAGTTGTCGCATTTTAAAATCCACAACGCCTTCCATCGGTGCTAAAACTAGTCGCATGATACCTGTTAACTCATCAAAAATTAGGACGCGTATTCTAGCTGTTCTGGATTGTTTTATAAATCGTAATTTGCATTCTTGGCACTTTCAGAAAATAATTATAAAAATTTTGAAAGTAATTTTTAGTTCTCGGGTCTTGTTTAATAACCCTTTATAAAAAAGAGAGTCATCGAATGAACACAGTTAAGAAAAATTCAATTGCATTAACATTAGGTGCGGTTGTAGTAGGTGCGTCAAGTTTTGCAGCCACTGATGCCAGTGCAAACCCATTTGAATTTCAGCAAATGCAAGCAGGCTATCAACTAGATGCCGCAGAAGGTAAATGTGGTGAAGGTAAATGCGGCGGCGATAAAAAAGCCGAAAAAGAAGGCAAATGTGGCGAAGGTAAATGCGGCGCAGACAAAAAAGCAGCTAAAGAAGGCAAGTGCGGCGAAGGTAAATGTGGCGCAGACAAAAAAGCAGCTAAAGAAGGCAAGTGCGGCGAAGGTAAATGTGGCGCAGACAAAAAAGCAGCTAAAGAAGGCAAGTGCGGCGAAGGTAAATGCGGCGCGGACAAAAAAGCAGCTAAAGAAGGAAAGTGCGGCGAAGGTAAATGTGGCGCAGACAAAAAGAAAGCTAAAGAAGGTAAGTGTGGTGAAGGTAAATGTGGTTCTAACCACTAAACGCTTATTTAGCTTTTAAAAGGGCCGTAAAGGCCCTTTTTAGTAGGAGGTAGTATGTTAAAAGAATCAGTAGCTGATTTTGGGCAGGTTGGTTTAGGTTTGCGCCGAGAAATGCTTGATGAAATGCTCATTGATGTTCCAAAACCCATTGAGTTTTTAGAAGTTGCACCAGAAAATTGGCTCAAGCTAGGCGGGCGTTTTGGAAAGCAATTTAAACAGCTTACCGAACAACATGCCTTTGTATGCCATGGTTTATCGTTATCAATTGGCTCACCAGCAGCGCTTGATATTGACTTTGTGCAATCGCTTAAAACTTTCTTTAAAGAGCATAATATTCGTTTATTCAGCGAACACTTAAGCTACTGCTCGGGCGAAGGGCATATGTACGATTTAATGCCCATTCCGTTTACTGAAGATGCAATTAAACATGTGGCCTCTCGTATTAGGCAAGTACAAGATATTCTAGAACAGCCAATTGCCATCGAAAATGTCTCTTACTATGGCGCGCCCGGCCAACAAATGACTGAACTTGAGTTCACTAATGCGGTGTTAGAAGAAGCGGATTGTAAACTACTGCTCGACGTGAATAACATTTATGTTAATTCGATTAATCATGGTTATGACGCAGAGCAATTCTTAGCGGCGTTACCAACAAAACGTATTGCCTATGGGCATGTTGCGGGCCACTACACTGAGGCAGAAGATTTACTGGTTGATACCCATGGTGCGCCAGTTATCGATCCTGTTTGGCAATTACTTGAAAAAGCTTATGAAGTTCATGGGGTATTTCCCACCTTGTTAGAACGAGATTTTAATATTCCGCCGATGAGTGAGTTATTAGCTGAACTGAAAACCATTGAAGCACTACAGCAAACAGCCAACAAACAAAACCAAGCAAGGGTGAAACACAGTGCCTAATCATTTTACCCAAGTGCAGCAAGCGTTTATGGCGCATATCCGCGACCCTCAGCAACATGCTAAGCCTAGCGATGTTGAAGAGTGCCGTATGGCGATTTATCGCGACTTATTTTTTAATAATGTGGATGGCTTTGTTAGCTCTGCGTATCCAGTACTAAAAAGTTTATATTCAGAGCAAGCTTGGCATGGCCTTGTTAGACAGTTTTTTAGCCAGCATGATTGTAAATCACCTTATTTTTTAGATATTGCAGGGGAGTTTTTGGCTTTTCTTGCTAATGACTATGAAGTGCAAAGCGATGATCCCGCGTTTATGTTAGAGCTAGCGCACTATGAATGGGTTGAGCTTGATGTATCGGTTGCTCAAGAGGTGGCAGAAGAAGTGAGCTTATCGGCTCATCAAGTGACAAGCTCTGCATTATTCTTAAGTTCACTTGCGCGTAACTTGAGTTACAGTTTTCCTGTTCATACCATCAGTACAGATAATCAACCAAGTGAACCGGCAGCACAACCAAGTTACTTTGTGGTTTATCGTGATAGCGATGACGAAGTACAATTTTTATCGACAAATGCGATGACTGCATTACTTCTTAATATCATAGAATCTCAGCCGGGTGCAGTTTTAAATGATGTATGCCAAGCAGTTGCAGAGCATGCGCCTCAATTTAGCCAGGAGCAGCTGTATCAGGGAGCGCTCAATACCTTAAGTGCCATGGCAGAGCGCGGCATTGTGGTGACTAATACATTGGTTTAAAAATCGGCTAAAGCTCTTTATTGATGAGGGCAGTTCGACTATTATGTGCGCCTTATTTTGTCGTGCTTAAATAAAGGTAGTAACTATGTCGAATGATAAAGACTTTAAAGATCCGTTCAATGCAACTTATTTCATTGCGTTTTTAGCTGTATTCGGTGGCATTGGCTGTCTAAACGCTATTCTTGGTTGGATCACTTCTTTATCTTAATCTGCGTAAGCAAATTTAAGACAATAGGCTGCATAATGCAGCCTTTTTTATAGTTGATATTTCTTGTTAAGTGATTAATTTCGAAACTTGCTACCGACTTTCTACTAAGGTGGTGTTATACTCTCGAGCTTTGTTAGATAAACTTTTTGAGCAGTATAATTATGACTCAAGCAACTTCAACGCTCATCAAACAGAGCATTGCAACGATCGCTGATTACCCAAAGCCGGGCATTATGTTCCGCGACGTAACAACTTTAATGGCTAATGCTGACGCATTTAAAGCAACTATCGACAGCTTTATTGCAGCATATAAAGACCAAGGTTTTACAAAAATCATCGGTACTGAATCTCGTGGTTTTATCTTCGGTGCACCACTTTCTTATGCACTAGGTATTCCATTCATTCCAGTTCGTAAACCAGGCAAACTTCCTCGCGAAGTGATTTCACAAAGTTACCAATTAGAGTATGGTGAAGATATTCTTGAGCTTCATACAGACGCAATTGTCCCTGGCGATAAAGTGTTACTGGTAGATGACTTACTGGCGACAGGTGGCACAATCGAAGCAACTGCAAAATTAGTTGCTAAACTAGGCGGTAACGCAACTGATGCCGCATTTGTTGTTTCTTTACCAGAGCTGGGTGGTGAGCAACGAGTTGCTGATATGGGCATCAAAATCTTAAAGTTGGTTGAATTCGAAGGCGAATAATTAATGAGTTATCAGGTTCTGGCAAGGAAATGGCGACCACAAACCTTTCATGAGTTAGTGGGGCAGTCTCATGTTAAACAGGCATTAGTCAATGCATTAACACAAAATAGACTCCATCATGCTTATCTCTTTACTGGAACCCGTGGGGTGGGTAAAACAACCATAGCACGTATATTCGCAAAAAGTCTCAACTGCGATAAGGGTATCTCTGCTGAGCCATGCGGCCAATGTTCAAGTTGTACTGACATTGAAGCAGGCCGTTATATCGATTTGTTAGAAATCGATGCGGCATCACGTACCAAAGTAGAAGATACCCGCGAAATCCTTGATAACGTTCAATACGCACCAACACGTGGTCGTTACAAGGTATACCTAATCGATGAAGTTCACATGCTGTCAAAGCACAGTTTCAATGCATTACTAAAAACATTGGAAGAGCCGCCAGAGCATGTGAAGTTTTTATTAGCGACAACCGATCCGCAGAAACTGCCAGTGACGATTTTATCGCGTTGCTTACAGTTTAATTTAAATGCTTTGTCGCAATCAGAAATTCATGATCAGCTTGCCCATGTTCTTAATCAAGAGCAGCTAAGTTTTGATGATAAATCATTGTCTATTTTAGCTAAGGCAGCCGATGGTAGTATGCGTGATGCACTGAGTCTTACAGACCAAGCAATTGCGCAAACCAATGGCAATATTAATCATCAGGCTGTGCAAACTATGCTTGGCTTGATGGATACTCAATATAGCCAAACCATGTTAGCAGCGTTATTGTGCCAAGATGGCGATGCATTACTTCAAGAAGTAAAAGCGGTCGTTAGCCGAAACCCTAACTTTGTAGCTTTGCTCGACGATTTAATTGCCCTGACGCATCTTATTCAGCTTGTGCAACTTGTGCCTAGTGCAGCGGCACTTGATGATACTAACCGAGATTTTATTGAGCAGGTGGCACAAACCACTGATGCACAGCAGATGCAGGTTTACTACCAATTGCTATTAAATGGTAAAAAAGATTTGCAATGGGCACCCGATGCTAAACTTGGCTTTGAAATGATCATGTTGCGACTGCTTGCATTCCAACCTACGCAATTTGCACAAAGCCAAACACCAACGAATACCCAGCAACAGGTTAAGCCAAGTGGTGCCGGTGCACTGCGTGATATTTTGAAAAAATCTACGGCGCAACGTGAACAAGCCGCTTCAGAGCAAGCACCAGTTGCACATAGCTCTGCACAGACAACTGCTGTTCCTTCAGAGCCTCAGCCAACACAAGCTGAGCCTATTCAAGCAGCCAAGGCAGAAACGGTACATAGCCATGAGCCTGCCCAGCAAGTTGAAGCAACAGCAGAAGAGCAGCCTGATGTTGGTCAACAGCCTCAGCAATCAGTTGAAACTGCAATGGCCGCTGAAGTTCAACCAGCGCCTCAACACCAAGAGCAAAGCCACTCAGAGCAAGTGCCTGCAGCTGAGTACTCATCACCAGAGTATTCTTCGCAAGATTATATGGACGATCATGATGCGCAAATGGACCCATCACTTGCTGCGCAATACGATGATGTGATGAATAGCGCCTATGATCAGGGCTTTACTGCCAATGAAGCATCTGCGCCTCAGCAACAGCAAACTGCACCTGCACAATTACAACAGCAGCAAAGTCAGGCGCAGTCGGCCATTGCTCGTATTTTACAAGACCGCAATATTTCAGGTGCCGGACGTTTAAGTGGTGCACCAACGCAAACTCATGCTAAAGCAGAACCACAGCCTGAAGCAAAGCCCAAAGCAGAGCCGCCAGCGCAACAAAGCACAGCCACGACCAATATTCAGTCTCAGCAGCAAGCAATGGCTGCTGAAGTAAAAAAGCCCATCCCCCAGCAAACGGGAGAGAGCAGTAGTAAAGTAAAAAAAGTCGACTTTCGAGAAAAGCATCAAACAATCACCGAAAACTTAGCGCCAGAGTTACTTGAGCAGATCAATCCACAAAAAGCGCCAGAGCCAGTAGTTGAAGAAGCCAGTATTCCGATACCTGATGATTTTGAAAGCCCGATCAGCAGTATTAAATTTGCACACGAACAAGACGAATGGGCGTATTTAATTAAACGCATGGGACTGGGTGGTCGCATGCGCCAATTTGCGCTGCATTCAATCTTTACCAAGCAGAATAATCAGCTACACATTGAAGTTGATTCATCACAGCGCCATTTAGATAGCGCAGTGCTTAGACAAAAGCTCAATGCCGCATTAAGTGAAATTTACGGCCATAATGTTGAGCTTAGTATCGAGTTTGCTGATGGCGTAATTGATTCACCGTATTTAATTCAACAAAAAATTGATGCGGGACGTCATCAACAAGCGATTGATGTAATAAATAGCGATGAAAATATAGTGCAATTTCAACAGTTATTTAGCGCTATAATCGATGAAAACAGTATTCAGGCATTGTAATTAGTTACAATAGCCCTTATCTTCATGCCAATTAAAGTAGTTTAGAAAGAGAGACAGTTATGTTTAAAGGTGGAATGGGTAACATGATGAAGCAAGCGCAGCAAATGCAAGAGCGCATGCAAAAAGCCCAAGAAGAAATCGCAAACCTTGAAGTTGTAGGTGAAGCAGGTGCAGGCCTAGTTAAAGTAACTATGCTTGGTAACCACAATGTTCGTCGTGTTGAATTAGATGACAGCCTAATGGAAGACGACAAAGACATGATCGAAGATTTATTAGCGGCAGCGTGTAATGATGCTGTTCGTCGTGTTGCTGAAGAAACTCAAGAGCGCATGAGCAAAGTAACTGGCGGTATGCAATTACCACCAGGTATGAAAATGCCATTCTAAGTGATTTTGTATGCAACTATCTCCTAGTTTAACACAGCTAATTGAAGCGCTACGATGCCAGCCGGGCATAGGTCCTAAGTCGGCACAGCGCATTGCTTTTCATTTGCTTGAGCGTGACCGTCAGGGTGGTAAACAGCTTGGTCATGCATTAACCAAAGCAATGGATGAAGTAGGGCACTGTCAATCTTGTCGTACTTTTACAGAGCAAGCTGTATGCGATATTTGTTCAAGTGTTAAACGCCAAGATAGTGGTTTATTGTGTGTGGTCGAATCACCAACCGATGTACTCGCTATTGAGCAAACTGGTCAATACCAAGGTCTTTACTTTGTTTTAATGGGTCACTTGTCGCCAATTGATGGCATAGGACCAAAAGAAATTGGCCTTGATATTCTTGAAAGCAAGTTGCAACAAGGCGGCATTAATGAGGTGATCCTCGCGACCAATCCAAGTGTTGAAGGTGAAACCACAGCCCACTACATTGCTGAGCTTTGTCATAAGTATCAGGTAGGTGCATCTCGTATTGCTCACGGTGTCCCTGTTGGTGGTGAGCTCGACTTACTCGATGGTATGACATTGATGCACGCATTTAGCGGACGACGCGCCGTAAACCAAAACTAATACCGAAAATGGTATCAAAAGCCTGCTTTAAGCAGGCTTTTTTGTGTATAGCCCCCCAATTTAGCCGTAAATTTAATTTTTTGCCTTGAAGTTCAAAAAGCCTGCCCCATATAAAGAGTCATAGTGCAGATTAGACACTTTGTTAATTGGAGATTTACACAATGACTGCAGCACAAAAAGAAACATTAGGCTTTCAAACAGAAGTCAAACAATTATTAAACCTGATGATTCATTCTCTTTACTCTAATAAAGAGATTTTCCTACGTGAGCTTGTATCAAACGCGTCAGATGCGGCAGATAAATTACGTTTCCTTGCGCTTTCTAATGGCGATTTATACGAAAACGATGCGGAACTAAAAGTACGTATCAGTGCCGATAAAGAAGCAAACACGGTCACCATTACTGATAATGGTATTGGTATGAGCCGTGAAGATGTGATCAATTCACTAGGTACAATTGCAAAATCAGGCACCGCAGAATTTTTCCAAAACCTAACTGGTGACCAAAGCAAAGATTCACAATTGATTGGTCAATTTGGTGTTGGTTTTTACTCAGCGTTTATCGTTGCTGACAAAGTAACAGTACGTACGCGTAAAGCAGGTGAAAGCCAAGGTATTGAATGGCAATCTGCAGGTGAAGGTGAGTACACATTACAAGAGATTGATAAACCATCACGTGGTACCGAAATCATTCTTCACCTTCGTGAAGACGAAACAGAGTTTGCTGATGAGTTCCGTCTACGTAGCATCGTAACTAAATATTCAGACCATATTTCTATTCCAGTAGAAATGTATAAAGCAGAAGTACCTGAATCTGAAGGTCCTGACGGCGAGAAAATTCCAGCACAGCCGGGCGAGTGGGAAGGTATTAACCGCGCAACAGCACTATGGACTCGTGATAAGTCAGAAGTAACAGACGAAGAGTACAAAGAGTTTTATAAGCACATCGGTCATGATTGGGAAGAGCCACTAAGCTGGGCACATAACAAGGTTGAAGGTAAAACAGAATACACGAGCTTGTTATACATCCCGAAAAAAGCACCTTTCGATTTATGGAACCGTGAGCGTCAATCTGGTTTAAAACTGTATGTACAACGCGTTTTCATTATGGATGACGCTGAGCAGTTCATGCCAAGCTATTTACGTTTTGTGAAAGGTTTACTTGATTCAAACGACTTACCACTTAACGTGTCACGTGAAATTTTACAAGACAACAAAGTAACGCAAGCAATCCGTAAAGGTTGTACATCGCGCGTACTTAAAATGCTTGAGCGTATGGCGAAAAACCGCGAAGAAGATTACCAATCTTTCTGGAATGAGTTTGGTCAGGTGTTAAAAGAAGGCCCAGCTGAAGATGCGGCTAACAAAGAAGCTATTGCTAAGCTATTGCGTTTCTCTTCTACACATACTGATGAAAGCACACAAAATGTATCGCTTGAGCAATATATTGAGCGTATGAAGCCAGAGCAAGACAAAATCTACTATGTAGTTGCTGATTCATTCGCTGCAGCGAAGAACTCACCACATTTAGAGATCTTCCGTAAGAAGGGCATCGAAGTATTGCTTCTAAGCGACCGTGTTGATGAGTGGATGATGAGCTACTTAACAGAGTTCAACGAAAAATCATTCCAGTCAATTACCCGTGGTGACTTAGATTTAGGCAACATGGATGACGAAGAAACGAAAAAAGCGCAAGAAGAGTCAGAAAAAGAAGTTGCTGGCCTAGTCGAGCGTATTAAAACAGCACTAGGTGATAACGTTAAAGACGTACGCTTTACGCACCGTCTAACTGACTCGCCTGCATGTGTTGTTGCTGATGAGCACGATATGAGCTCGCAAATGCAAAAGTTAATGGAATCAGTTGGTCAAACAGTGCCTGAGCAAAAGCCAATTTTTGAGCTTAACCCAGAGCATCAGCTTGTTAAACACCTAAATGTTGAACAAGACGAAGACAAGTTTGCTCAGTGGTCACAAGTACTTTTAGATCAAGCATTACTGGCTGAGCGCGGTACTTTAAAAGACCCTGCAGGCTTTGTAACTCGTTTGAACAAACTTATGCTAGATTTAAGCAAATAAGCGTTTTAGCTGAATGAGTTGGAAAAGGGAGCAAGGCTCCCTTTTTTATTGCCGCTAATATAGGCAATTGGTATAAGTTACTTGAGGTATAGCCTTAGTTGTGGAAGAATTCAGGCTCTAAAAACAAAACTCCACTGATCGACCATTTTTAAGATTAGTATCACACAGAGGACAATGATATGCGCATTATTCTTTTGGGCGCGCCGGGTGCAGGTAAAGGTACTCAAGCTCAGTTTTTGATGGACAAATACGGTATTCCACAAATTTCTACGGGCGATATGCTGCGTGCAGCAATCAAAGAAGGTACACCACTTGGTCTTGAAGCTAAAAAAGTAATGGATGCAGGTCAATTAGTATCTGACGAAATTATTATCGGTCTAGTTAAAGAGCGCATTGCTAAGCCAGATTGTGAAAAAGGTTTCTTACTAGACGGTTTCCCTCGTACTATTCCTCAAGCAGATGCAATGAAAGAGAATGGCGTGGTAGTTGATCACGTTATCGAATTTGACGTTGCTGATGAAATTATCGTTGAGCGTATGGGCGGCCGTCGCGTTCACCCTGGCTCTGGTCGTGTTTATCACGTTGTTTATAATCCACCTAAAGTTGATGGTAAAGATGACATCACAGGTGAAGACCTAATCATTCGTGATGACGACACTGAAGAAACAGTTCGTAAGCGTTTAGGTATTTACCACGACCAAACTAAACCATTAGTTGATTACTACCAAGCTGAAGCGAAAGCAGGCAACACTCAGTACCACAAATTAGACGGTACTCAAGCTGTTGAAGCTGTTAGCCAACAACTTGGTGAGCTTTTAGGTTAATAGCCTAATTGTTGACATAAAAAACCGCCGTTGGGCGGTTTTTTTGTGTCTGTCTCACTGCAAGTTAAATTGCGCTTTACAGTTTCTTTAATGCCGCAATAGCACTGTCGTAATCAGGCTCTTTTGAAAGGTTATCGACAAGCTGCTTGTAAACGATGTTATGTTCTTTATCGAGCACAAATACGGCGCGGGTTAACAAGCCCATATCTTTGATAATCAAACCGTAGTTCTTACCAAAGTCACGCCATACTGAGTCAGATAAAGTCACTACTTTGTCTATATTCTCCGCTTTACAAAAACGCTTCTGTGCGAACGGTAAGTCTGCGCTTAAGGTTAGCATTGCCACACTTGGGTATTCTGAAGCTACTTTTTCATTAAAGTGTTTGGTTTGAATACTACATACGCCAGTGTCTAAACTTGGCACAACGCTTAAAAGCACTGCTTGGCCTTGATAGTTGTCTAATGTGACGGGCGTAAAGCTGCCATCTACTACTTTAAAATTAGGCGCTTTTTGACCAATTTCAACACCTTGCCCTAGTAAAGTGACCGGCTTAGATTGGGCAGAAACCTTACCAGCATCTAAACTATTTTCTGATAAATCACCTGCATAACTAAACGTGCACACTGCACTTAATGCAAATATAAGTGGACGTAACATAATAAGATTCCTTCAAATTAACGCATTTAACATCAGTGTATTATACTCATGGGGTGGCTCCAAGGATTAGTACAATTTAAAATTGTAAATAACCAGTAGTTTGATTAACATGTGTTCGTGACCCTATTTTTTATATATAAAAATAAGAATAAAGTTGCTAGGCTAATTTGTGTCTAGTTAAAAAGTACGGATTTAGAGAGAGAGTATGTCAACATCGGTATTAGTTTGTGATGATTCAAAGTTAGCTCGTCGACAATTAGCACGCTCTTTACCCGATGATTGGGATATTAAAGTTGAGTTTGCTGAAGACGGTGTTCACTGTATTGAGCAAATCAAAAAAATTCAGCCTGAAATACTGTTTCTCGATTTAAACATGCCTGAAATGGATGGCTACGAAGTACTTCAAGCTATTCAAGAACAAGACCTACATGTTCTCACCGTGGTTGTATCTGGCGATATACAACCTAACGCTCACCAACGTGTGCTTGAGTTAGGCGCTATCGACTTTATTCAAAAACCTTGCTCTGCAGAAAAGCTTGCAAATATCATCGAGCACCATGGTATTAAAGATAAAGCCATGCGTGAGCGCCTTGCTAATAAGCTAGGTGAGCAAGTTGACCCTGATGTGCGTGACATCTATCAAGAGCTCACAAACGTGGCTATGGGGCAAGCAGGGGACTTATTAGCGCGTCTTCTTAATGTATTCGTAAAGCTTCCTATTCCTAATGTAAATGTATTAGAGGTAAATGAGCTCGATATGGCTTTACGCTCGATTGATGCGAATGCCACTACATCTGGTGTGTGCCAAGGTTTTATCGGTGGTGGTGTATCTGGTGAAGCCTTATTACTGTTAAATGATTCAAGTTTTAAAGAAATTGCGTCACTTATGAATTACGAAGGCGAGCTTAACGATAAAGTTGAGCTTGAGCTGCTGATGGATGTCAGCAATATTCTAATTGGCGCGATTTTATCAGGGCTTTCTAAACAGCTCGATATGCGTTTTAGCCAAGGTCACCCTGTGGTGCTAGGACAACATTGTGATGTGACCGATTTAGTAAAAGCCAATAAATCTCGCTGGCAACGAACGCTGGCGATTGAGATCAGCTATGGCATCGAAAATCACAATATTAACTGTGATTTGATGTTGCTGTTCACCGAGGACTCATTAAAAACCCTTAAGTACAAAGTAGCTTATTTATTAGAAGACTAAACTATGCCTGCAGCCGATTTTAATATGAATGAACTCCATTGGTTAATGGATATGTTTAATACCGTTGATGTAGGCCTAGTGGTGCTCGATAGAGACTACAAAGTATGCATCTGGAATGGGTTTATGGAAAACCATTCCGGCTTATTGCCAAGCGCGGTAAAAGATAAAGACCTGTTTGACTTATTTCCATCAATCGATGAAAAATGGTTTCGCAGCAAATCTGAGTCTGTGTTCATTCTAAATAATCGCTCATTTACTATTTGGGAGCAGCAGCCGTATATTTTCCGTTTTAAAAATTACCGTCCAATTACCGGTAAAGCGGATCATATGTATCAAAATGCCACTTTTATTCCGCTGACGACGACCACAGGTGAAGTATCGCATATCTGTATCATTATCTATGATGTAACCGATGAAGCGGTGAATAAAAAAGAGCTAGAAGAAGCCAACAGTAAGCTTGAACAAATGAGCCGTACCGATGCACTTACTAAGCTTACTAACCGTGGTTATTGGGAAGAAAAGCTACGCAAAGAATATATGCGCATTGTGCGCAGTGGCGGATGTAGCAGTTTGTTGATGTTTGATATTGACCACTTTAAAAAGGTTAATGATGAGCATGGCCATCGTGGCGGTGATGAGGCACTGCGTCATATTGCAGACTTACTACGTAAAACTCTGCGTGAAACAGACTTAGCAGGTCGCTATGGTGGTGAAGAGTTTGCGGTAACCTTGCTTGATACTGATCATGAGGGTGCGCATATCTTTGCTGAGCGATTAAGAACACTGATTGAGAACTCATCAATTTACTTTGATGGCAAACAAATTCAACTGACGGTCAGTATTGGTTTTGCCTGCTTCGACGAGAAGTTTGATCGCTACGAAAAGTGGGTTGAAGCAGCCGATAAAGCCTTATATCACTCAAAAGAAAACGGCCGTAACAAGGTCACAGCTTATACAGATTTATAAACAAACAAGGGGCAAATAAGCCCCTTTTTGATATTTATTTGATTAAGTTTGCGGATTAAACCCCAAGTGGCGGTAGAACAAGAATATCTGTTTTAAGTAGCTTCATGACTTTTTCGGCAGTATTACCAATTAAATGACCTTTAATACCCGTATTACCTACCGAACCCATAATCACTAAGTCTGCATTTAATTTAGCTGCAACACTTGGGATCACTTGCTCAACGACACCGGCTTTGATTTTAAGCTTGTCTTTTAAGTCGTGGGCTTCGATTAAGGTACGCTGTGCTACGGGTAGCTTTTCAAAGGCGTTAATTACTTGCTCGTCTGAAAAGACAATGCCTAAATCACGTAAAAACGGCGATACATGTACGGTATAACAAGCGTAAAACTCGCTGTCGTAGTCTTTAGCATAGGCTAAGCCTGCTTTGATAATTGCTTCGTTTAAACAGTATTTAGTCGCCTTTTCGCTGCCTAAATCAAGGGCTGCCAGTACATTGGTATTGTTACGCCACTTGTTATCGGCGGCCAAATAAAGCGGTAGTGGACTAAAGCGAATAAGCTGCCAGTCTAGCTCTGTAAATTGCGTTTCTTCGTCGATGTGGCGAGTTTTAATCACCATTTCATAGTCTGACGTATCAAGCTCATTGGCTAGCCACTGTACTGGGCTTTCATGCCACAGGGTTTGCAAAGTATAGCTACCATCATTTAAATGCTCACTGATAAGTGGACCAAGTGCTGCACGGACTTTAGCGAGCTCTTTGTCTTGAATAGCGAGCGCTTCATCAGGTGGAATAGAGAATAAAATGTTATTGGTGTCTTCGTAGCTAAAAGCAACAATATCAATATGCTTCACGCCTTTGGATTTTTGCTTTGCATGTAATATAGACGTTTTAGCATCGGCTGTAGAGTCGATGATCACCAGTATTTTTTTATTCATTTTTGGCTACTCTGTTGTGTGTCGGGTATCACTGCTTGGGCATTCACCCAATAATGAAACTTCACCTGTTGCGGTTTCTTGTTCCAGTTTTACCTTAAAGCCCCATAGCCTGTAAAGGTGTTTTAACACTTCATCTTTTGATTTAGCTAACGGAATATTGTTATGCGGTACATAACGCAGAGTGAGTGAACGATCTCCTCTAATATCAACATTATAGACTTGAATATTTGGTTCGTGATTACTTAAGTTGTATTGTGCCGACAGGGTTTCACGAACCTGGTGATAGCCCATTTCATCATGGATGGCACCGACATTGAGGGTCGGCTCTTTTTCATGATCAATAATGGTAAACAACTTAAAATCACGAATAATTTTTGGTGATAAAAACTGGCTAATAAAGCTCTCGTCTTTAAAGTTTTGCATTGCAAAGTGCAGGGTTTCTAACCAATCACTGCCGGCATACTCCGGAAACCATTTCTTGTCTTCTTCTGTTGGATTTTCACAAATACGGCGAATATCAACCATCATGTTAAAGCCAAGAGCATAGGGGTTGATCCCTGAATAATAATTGCTGTTATAGGGCGGTTGGTACACCACATTGGTGTGACTTTGTAAAAACTCAAGCATAAAGGCATCGGTGAGCTTACCTTCGTCGTACAGGTGGTTCAAAATGGTGTAATGCCAAAACGTAGCCCAGCCCTCATTCATCACTTGAGTTTGTTTTTGTGGGTAAAAATATTGCGAAATTTTACGCACAATACGAATTATTTCTCGTTGCCATGACTCAAGTAGTGGGGCATTTTTTTCTATGAAGTACAAAATGTTTTCTTGTGGCTCTTCTGGAAAACGACGCTCACGCTTTTTCGACTCTTGCTGCGAAGTAGGGATTGTGCGCCACAACTCGTTGACTTGCGATTGTAGGTAGTCTTCACGTTCTTGTTGGCGTTTTTGTTCTTCAAAAAGTGAAATACGTTGCGGGCGTTTGTAGCGGTCGACACCATAGTTCATTAACGCATGGCATGAATCAATCAGGTTTTCGACCTCTGTAATACCGTATTTCTCTTCGCACTTGGCAATGTAATTTTTGGCAAATAATAAGTAATCGATAATTGAGCTGGCATCAGTCCAGGTTTTAAATAAGTAATTGCCTTTAAAAAAAGAGTTGTGACCATAGCAGGCGTGGGCCATTACCAAGGCTTGCATAGGCAGTGTGTTTTCTTCCATTAAATAGGCAATACACGGGTCTGAGTTAATAACTATTTCATAAGCAAGGCCCATTTGCCCACGTTTATAATTTTGCTCTGTTTGAATGAATTTTTTACCATACGACCAGTGGCTATAGCCAATCGGCATTCCCACACTCGAATAGGCATCCATCATTTGTTCAGCAGTGATCACCTCAATTTGATTTGGGTAGGTATCGAGTTTATAAATTTTCGCTACCCGTTCAATTTCAGTTTGATACTCTGTTAATAGATCAAATGTCCAATCAGGACCGTCGCTAATACGTTTATCGGCCATACTTTACCTCACTGGCAAGGCTATGCGGCGCCTTGCTGCTGACGATTCTTTTTAAATAATTCACGGAAAATAGGGTAAATGTCCTCAACGCCACGAATGTGCTGCATGGCAAAATTGTCGTGGGTTTGCACTATTGATTGATACTCTCGCCATAAACTTTGATGAGCACGAGCGGTAATTTCGATATAGGCGTAATAGCGCACCGCCTTTAACAGCTTATTACGTAAAATTTCGCCACAGTTTGGCGAATCATCAGCCCAGTTATCACCATCAGAGGCTTGCGCTGCGTAAATATTCCACTCTTCAGGGTTATAGCGTTCAGCGATTATTTCGTTCATCAGTTTTAATGCACTAGATACTATGGTGCCACCCGTTTCTTGAGAATAGAAAAACTCTTGCTCATCGACTTCTTTCGCTTGGGTATGATGGCGAATATAGACAACCTCTATATTTTTGTAGCTACGAGTTAAAAATTGATAAAGCAGAATATAAAAGCGTTTTGCCATGTCTTTCGTTGCTTGATCCATCGAGCCAGACACATCCATTAAACAAAACATGACTGCTTTGCTTGTTGGGTGTGGTTGCTTTTCATAATTACGAAAACGTAAGTCGTAATTATCAATAAAAGGCACTGCTTTAATGCGGTTTTGCAACTCCTCAATTTGGCGTTCAAGTAAGGCAATTGCCGCCTTGTCTGGCTGCTGTTCAGCTTGTAGCAGAGCGAGCTGGCCTTCAAGCTCAGCAAGGTGACGTTTTTTGCCTGCAGTCATCGCCACTCTGCGAGCAAGAGAGCCTTGTAATGAGCGAACAATATCAATATTGCTTGGCATGCCGTCGTTACAAAAACCAGCGCGATGGGTTTTCATTTGCACCAGTTTATCGAGCTGGTTTTGTTGCAGGTTAGGCAGCTCAAGATCTTCGAACAATAAGTCTAAGTATTCATCTTTTGAAATAGAGAATACAAAGTCGTCTTGTCCTTCACCAGAGTCACTGGCTTCACCTTCGCCACTACCACCACCTTGACCGCCCCCTTGCGGGCGCTTGATTTTGTCGCCCGTAGAAAACTGGTCATTGCCTGGGTGGATCTGTTCACGGTCGCCACCACGTCCTTGATGAAAAATAGGCTCACTGATATCACGTTGCGGAATAGAGATACTCTCGCCGCTGGTGGTATCGGTTACGCTGCGCTTATTAATGGCATCAGATACCGCTTCTTTAATCTGTTTTTTATAACGCCTGATGAACCGTTGACGATTCAAGGTACTTTTGTTTTTTCCATTCAGGCGTCGGTCAATAAAATGCGCCATAACAACCCCCTTAAAACAAACGTTTTTTACTGCGATTTTCTAACGCGTAAATACCATTCAGAAAGTAAACGTACTTGTTTTTGGGTATAGCCTTTCTCAACCATACGATTGACAAAGTCTTCGTGTTTTTTCTGATCTTCTGCAGAGGTTTTCGCATTGAAGGAAATAACCGGCAGCAGATCTTCGGTATTTGAGAACATTTTCTTCTCAATAACTGTGCGAAGTTTTTCGTAGCTGGTCCAAAGCGGATTCTTGCCTTGGTTGTGGGCACGCGCCCGCAGTACGAAATTAACTATCTCATTACGGAAATCTTTAGGGTTTGAAATACCCGCAGGTTTTTCAATCTTCTCAAGCTCTGCGTTAAGCGCAGCACGGTCAAATAACTGGCCAGTATCTGGGTCGCGGTATTCTTGATCTTGGATCCAGAAATCTGCATAAGTGACGTAGCGGTCAAAGATGTTTTGCCCATATTCTGAGTAAGATTCTAAATAGGCTGTTTGTAACTCTTTCCCGATAAACTCTACATACTGAGGAATAAGGTATCCTTTTAAGTGGCTTAAGTAACGCTCTTCAACATCGGCGGTAAATTGCTCTCGCTCAATTTGCTGTTCAAGAACATAGAATAAGTGCACTGGGTTGGCTGCCACTTCAGTGGTATCGAAGTTAAATACCCGCGATAGGATCTTAAACGCAAAGCGGGTAGAAAGCCCTGTCATGCCCTCATCAACACCCGCGTAATCGCGGTATTCTTGATACGACTTCGCTTTAGGATCGGTGTCTTTTAAGCTTTCGCCGTCATAGACCCGCATTTTTGAATAAATACTTGAGTTTTCTGGCTCTTTAATACGCGAAAGAGTGGTAAATTGTGCCAGTGTTTTTAATGTCCCCGGTGCACAAGGGGCATCATGTAATTCACTGTTTTCGAGTAGTTTATTGTAAATTTTAACTTCTTCAGATACACGTAAACAATAAGGCACTTTGACGATGTAAACACGGTCTAAAAATGCTTCATTGTTTTTGTTGTTCTTAAATGTTTGCCACTCAGATTCATTTGAGTGAGCTAAAATCATGCCATTGAACGGCAGGGCACTAATGCCTTCTGTGCCGTTGTAATTGCCTTCTTGCGTTGCTGTAAGCAGTGGGTGTAGCACCTTGATTGGCGCTTTAAACATTTCCACAAATTCCATTAAGCCTTGGTTTGCTAAACAAAGTGCACCTGAGTAGGCATACGCATCAGGGTCGTTCTGTGCAAAGTGCTCAAGCTGGCGAATATCTACCTTACCAACTAACGCTGAAATGTCTTGATTGTTTTCATCGCCGGGCTCAGTTTTCGCAATCGCAACTTGATTTAAAATAGATGGGAAGCGCTTAACCACTCTAAATTGGCTAATATCACCATTAAATTCACTTAAGCGTTTTGCGGCCCACGGTGACATCACTGTTTTTAAATAACGCGGTTTAATGCCGTATTCTTTTTCTAAAAGCTCTGCGTCTTCATTTGGGTCAAATAAGGCTAAAGGGTGGTCGTTAACAGGCGAGCCTTTGATTGAGTAAATAGGTACCTGCTGCATTAAGTATTTTAGCTTTTCAGCAATGGATGATTTACCGCCACCTACTGGGCCAAGTAAATACAGTACTTGCTTACATTCTTCTAAGCCTTGCGCAGCATGTTTTAAATAAGAGACGATTTGCTCAATGGCATCTTCCATACCATAAAAATCGTGAAATGCAGGGTAGCGTGCGACTACGCGATTAGAAAACAGCCTGCTTAAGCGCGCATCGGTTGAAGTGTCGATAATCTCCGGCTCACCGATGGCCATTAATAGTCGCTCAGGTGCGCTGGCATAAGCTGATTTATCCTTCTTACAGATCTCGAGAAATTCCTCAATACTGTATTCTTCTTCTTGCGTTGCTTCGTATCGTGATTGGTAATGCTCAAAAATACTCATAGAGACCTCCGAAAACCCGCTAAAATGACGTGTAATTAGATTAAGAGAAAAGCAAAGGCTAATTAAAGCTTAGTCACGATTTTGAATTTTTGCGCAAGAAAATTAAGAATTTAATTGAAAAAAGCTCATCTTGATTACGCTTTTTGGCTTAGGGCTTGGCTGCGACTTAGAAGGGGCGTGCACTGGCAATAAAAAAGACGCCGAAGCGTCTTT
This sequence comes from Pseudoalteromonas shioyasakiensis, assembly GCF_022398475.1. Classification (GTDB taxonomy): domain Bacteria; phylum Pseudomonadota; class Gammaproteobacteria; order Enterobacterales; family Alteromonadaceae; genus Pseudoalteromonas. The sequence goes on from NZ_JAKEVM010000012.1 coordinate 25,828, forward strand.
TTTTGATTACTGCTAGTAACAGAAGATTAAGCGAAGTTAGCGTTCGCGAAGTCCCAGTTAACTAATGCCCAGAAACCTTTTAGGTAATCTGGACGAACGTTACGGTAATCGATGTAGTAAGCGTGTTCCCAAAGATCCACTGTTAGGATTGGAGTAACACCTTCATCAGTTAAAGGCGTTGCAGCATTTGATGTGTTAACGATATCAAGTGTGCCGTCAGCTAGTTTAACTAACCAAGTCCAGCTTGAACCGAAGTTGTTTACTGCTTTGTCGTTTAACGCTTCTTTGAATGCGTCGAAAGAACCCCATTTAGCGTTGATCGCGTCAGCGATTGCGCCTGTAGGCTCGCCACCGCCGTTTGGAGATAGGCTGTTCCAGTAGAACGTGTGGTTCCAGATTTGTGCAGCATTGTTAAATACGCCACCTTCTGAAGAACATACGATTTCTTCTAGAGATTTGTTTTCGAATTCTGTGCCTGGGATCAGACCGTTTAATTTCACAACGTAAGTGTTGTGGTGTTTACCGTGGTGAAACTCTAGAGTCTCTTTTGAAATATGTGGCTCTAATGCATCGATTGCGTATGGTAGTGACGGTAGTTCAAATGCCATTTTTTATCTCCATCTTCTTGGTTGATAGTCCACTCAGTTATAGGTAATAGCAAGGTAAACAGCGTACTTCCCTATACCAAGTGGTATTATAGTGTTACTATAATTGTTGAGTATTTTACTCAAGTTTTAGCAAACAGCAATGCTATTGCTAAAGACTATTTAAAATTGTGGCTACGAATGCCGATTTTAAGTTATATATCTGAGGCCACAGTGAAACTTTTTCAAGGCCAATGTAGTAAGCCAATGTCTTTTTTGAGGTTGTAAATGGAAACCATCGATAAAATTAAACAGCAAATTTCTGAAAATCCTATCCTTCTTTACATGAAAGGATCACCAAAGTTACCTAACTGTGGTTTTTCTTCACAAGCATCACAAGCACTTATGGCGTGTGGTGAGCAGTTTGCTTACGTTGACATTCTACTTAACCCAGATATCCGTGCAGAGTTACCTGCATACGCAAACTGGCCAACATTCCCACAGTTATGGGTAGAAGGCGAGCTTATTGGTGGTTGTGACATTATCATCGAAATGTTTCAACGTGGTGAATTACAGCCACTAATCACTGAAACAGCTGCAAAGTACAAAGAAAAAGACGCTGAATAATTATATTTAGTGTAGAAAGAAGCCGCTAAATGCGGCTTTTTTTATATCAAATTTATCAAGCTGGCAGCAAAACATGGACGCTTAATCCACCTTGCTCGCGGTTATGCAAGCTAATTTGCCCGTGGTGCGCTTCAACTATTTCTCTGCAAAGTGCTAACCCTAGGCCACTGCCTGTTGCTTTGGTTGAGTAAAAGGGGATTAGTGCGTTAGCCATTACAGCTTCACTCATGCCTTTGCCTTTATCGCTCACTGTGATGTGTGTGCCACTTGCTTCTTGTAGAACTGTTAAGCTGACATCTCCGGGGTTTGAACCCGATTCATAGGCATTTTTTAATAAGTTTATAAGTAATTGTTCGAGCTGAGTGTGATCAGCGTCAGTTGTCACTCGCTCATCAAGTGATACTTCAACCTGCCACTGACTTTTTAATTGCTCAACCAGCGTCGGCCAGTTAATCGTTGATAGTTGAGGGGTGGGTAACTTGGCAAATTTACCATAGCCTTGCACAAACTCATTAAGGTGTTTTATGCGGTCTTCAATGGTGGTAAATACCCGTTTTAAACGTGGTTCATCGACTTCTTTCGTTAATAGTTGCGCGCTATGAAGCATCGACGACATTGGCCCTAGGGAGTTGTTAAGCTCATGGCTAATAATACGAATAACTTTTTTCCATACTTCTACTTCTTGGCGGCTTAGTTCACGGGTCAGTTGTTTAAAAACATAAAGTTGATGAAACTGATTATTAAGTAATAATCGGCCTGTTGCCATATGCCAAGTTTGTGATTCTTGATCTGCTTTGTCGAGGGTAAATAAACCATCAACGCCTTTGTGAATCGCACGCGTTAATTGCTCGCAGCTTGAATCTAATAAGTTCTCTAGCTTGGCGCCTTCAAGGGCTGATTTAGCATCAAGTAAGCTGCGGGCACTGTGGTTGCTATAAACAATAAAGCCTTGGTCGTTAGTCAAAAGCACAGCTTGTGGGGAGCTTTGCAGTACTTTGTCGAGCATCAACTCACGCTGATAAATCCATTGTTTTTCTTGGCGAAGCTGTTTTGCAGTTTGGTTATAAAGCCGGCATAAATCACCTAGCTCATCACTGCCATCATAGGCTAATAATGTAGCCAGCTCACCATCTTTAAAATTAAGCAGCCCGGTTTCCAGCGAGTTCATGCCATCAATGAGCGGAGCTGATAATTGCGCGGCAAAAAATCCGCTTATCAAGGTGCAAGCGAGTAGGGCTAATAGGCTGTAAAGCAAGCTTATGCCCGCAAAATAACAAACCAATATAAGCGGCAATGCAGAAGCAGCAATACACAAAGTTATGATTTTATATCGAAACGAAAAACGCATTAGTATTCAATCTTAAATTTATCAAGCCTGCGATAAAGCGCTTGGCGGCTTAAGCCAAAATGGCGAGCCACTTTAGCAATCACACCTTTGTACTCGCGCATGGCAAGTTCAATCTCTTGTTTGTTAGGCTCTGCTCTTGTTTGTGTTGGGCTGTTTGTTTCAACTTGTAAGCCAAAATCAGCAAGCTCAATCACCCCTGTGGGTTTTAAAACTGCAGCACGTTTACAGGCATTTTCAAGCTCACGAACATTACCCGGCCAGCTATGGGCGAGCAGGGCTTTTTCTGTACTTAGTGACAGTGTGCGCTCAGGTAAAAAGTGTGCGACCAAAGCTAAAATATCATCTGGGCGATGGGCAAGGCTTGGTAAATTTAACTCAATTACATTTAAGCGGTAGTAAAGGTCTTCACGAAATTGACCTGTTTTAATTGCATGGCTTAAATCTTCATTGGTTGCTGAAATCACCCGCACATTCACTTTACGTGTTTGTGTTGAGCCTAAACGTTCAAATTCACCAGTTTGTAAAATGCGTAATAATTTCATTTGCCCAGAAAGTGGTAAGTTACCAATTTCGTCTAAAAATAGGGTGCCACCATCGGCCGCTTCAAAACGACCAATACGCTGTTTAGTAATACCTGTATAGGCGCCCGCTTCTGCACCAAATAATTCAGCCTCAATAAGCTCGCTTGGTAAAGCACCGGCATTAACAGTGATAAAGGGTTTATCTGCTAATAATGAATTGGCCTGTATTATTTGCGCAATGCGCTCTTTACCACTGCCGTTAGGGCCTGTGATCAGCACTGAAATATCTGATTTAGCAACTTGAATCGCAAGATTAACAATGTGCTCCATAGCGGTACTTTTATAAACCAAGCCTACTAAATTTGCTTGTTGTACAGATGCGTCACGTTCTTGCTGGTGGCGGGTAAAGGTTTCGTTTTGCTGTTTTGCTTTACCCAGTTCGATTAGGTTATTTACACAAGTAAGTAGCTTTGCATCGTCCCATGGTTTTGGTAAATAATCAGCAGCCCCTGCTTTGACAAGTTCAACGGCAGTAGAAAGCTCTGTCCATGCGGTGATCAAAATAATCGGTAGGTGAGGATTAATGTCTCGTAAGGCATAAAAAAGTTCTTTGCCTTCTTCGCCTGAAGTGGTGTCGGCGGTAAAGTTCATGTCTTGAATAACAAGCGCTATGCGTTGGTATTGTACGGCTTGAATTGCCTCAAACGGGTTACTTGCTGTAACAACATCAAAACCGTGAATTTCGAGTAATAACGACAAAGCATCCAAAATGGCTGGGTTATCGTCGACGATCAGTATTTTTTCCATATTATTGTTTTAGTTATTTTCCTAATAAGGGTGCAAGATGAATGCTACACTGTAAATCCAGTGTAGCATAGGTTGGGAGAACTAAATTGTTCGAGTTGCAATGCTCGGTGAGATATTCGCAGCCCGTTTTGCAGGGGCAAGTACCGCTAATAAACTCATAACAAACACTGCCAGCGCAGTAGCAAGTACGTAGCTAATATCAAGCTGAGCAATTGAAAAGTGCTGCATGAGCAACTGGCCTAAATACACGGCAGCAATCACACCAATCACTAAACCAACTATACATATCATGGCGTTTTCAACTAAAAAGTAGCTGATGATGGCCGATTTTCTGGCCCCTAAAGCGCGGCGAGTACCTATTTGTTTAGTACGCTTGCTAATATTGAACAGCGTTAGGCCGAAAATACCCAGGGCCGTCACCAACACTAAAATAGTAATAAGTACAATCAGCATGCGCATCATTAATGTATCTTCAGCCATGTATGACTCTTTATCGTCATCTAAGCCACGAATGCGAGAAATAACACGTTTGTTGTAGTTTTTCAGCATGGCTTCTTCAACACGGTTCATGACCGATTGACGTTGACCAGGCTCTGTTCTAACCACAAAGCGTGCATTTGTACCAGGTTTAATAAAAGGCAGCAGTGCTACGTTATCTGGGCGGCTGTCTTTAAGCCATGGGCCCTTCATAAGATCAATTACACCAATTATTTTCATTGGAATATCACCAAAATAGACTGTTTGCCCTAAACCATTGCCGTCAGGGAACAGCTCATCGAGTAGAGTTTTAGTGACAACGGTTACTTTTGAAAGCTCATCATAGTTATCGGTGACGATCACTTCGTCTTCGGTATAGTTACGCCCAGCAATGAGTTTAACGCCATAGGTATTGATACCATGCTCATCGATAAACATGTATGAAGTACGGGCTGATTTACTCTCTTCAGGTGCTGGTTTTAAGCTAAAATCTGACGAAGAACCACTGCCCGAAAGCGGTGTGTTACTCGAATAAGCAGCATCGACTACCCCAGGTATTTGACGAAGCATGGCTTCATCAAGCTCATATTGCTGAGACGGTGACACATCTTTGCCAAACATCATGACATTAAAGACGAAAATGTCTTGTTCAGGGTAGCCGGTTTCTTGGCTTAAATAGCTAACTCTGTCTTGGATAATAAACGCCGCATTACTAACAATGGCAGTGGTGATGGCAATTTGGATCAGTAATAAAATGGCGCCAACTTTTGAGCGGCATAAGGCGTGAAAGATAGGTTTAATTTCTAACATAGGTGTCTTCCTTATTGGCTCTTAAGATAAATAGCAGGGTTGGTTTTACATACCAGCCAAGCAGGGTATAGACCCGCTATCACACAGGTGCTAATTGCAATCACCGGTGCGCTAAGTAGCATGGTTAAGTCCATTGTTGCTAAGCTTTGGTAGTAGCTATAGCTTTGACGTACGCCTAACAAACCTACTTGCGCCAATATAATACCCAAGATGCCACCTAAGAAACCTAACATGGCTACCTCAACAATATGTTGAAAGAATATTTGACGTTTACTGGCACCTAATGCACGGCGCACACCGACTTCAGGAGCACGGCGTAAGAATTTCGCTAGTAATAAACCTAAAATGTTGGCAAGGCATACCGCTAAAAACATAAAGCTAAGGCCAACCAGAATTTCGTTGTCTTCGCTAACGACATTGTTGTACTGCATCCACTCATTTACATCGCGTAAGGTGGCAGTTAATTTTTCACGGTTAAAACGACCTAGCTTTTGTTGCTCTTGCATATAGGCCATTAAAAAGTCTTGGTAAGCTTGCTTTTCTGCAGGAGTTTTTAGTTCAACCCAAAATTGTAACCACACCATTTCTGAATTGAGTTTATCGTTAAAGGTATTGGTTTTTTCGTGCTTCCAACCATTAGTATTACCCCAGTTTTCAAGCTCTCGGGCTTTCATTAGGCTAAATGGTAAAAATAGTTGCTCGGTCTTATTAAATGCACCGTTGTTCAGATCATAATATTTGGTGGTGATATCCCAATCATCAATCACGCCAATAACTTCGTAGCTGGCATCATCAAGGTACACCATTTTGCCTACTGGGTTTTCACCAGCAAAGAGCTTGTCGTTTAATTCTTTATTGATCACTACAACAGGTGCTGCGTCGGCTTCTTGTTGCGCGCTCCAAACCCCACCGTAGATAAAGGATAGGTTAAACATCTCGAAAAAATCAGGCGTGGTTAGGCGTGCTTGACCAATAAATGGTTTTACTTTGTCTGAGTCTAAATAAACCGAAAAACCCGTTCTAACCATAGTGACACGTTTACCACCTGCTTTGGCCTGATTAAGGTTAACGGCATCTTGATAGGTTAATTGCAGTGGCATATTATCGACTGTCCACCACGTACGGCCTTCATCCATGGTTTGTAACTGAACAGAATAAAGGTCACTACTTTTTTCAGGAATAGGGTCTGCCGACATCATGTGATACACAGATAAACTTGTCATGGTAACGCCAATACCAATGGCTATGGCCAATACCATTAAAAAGCTCACAAGTGGCGTGCGCTTAAAGCTGCGCCAGCTTAAATCTAAATAATGAAGGAACATGGTTACACTCCAGCCGCTTTAAGGTTTTGAGTGCCTTGATACAAGGTGAAGTCAGCTAGTTGGCCATCAACAACTTGGATGTTACGTGGTGCTCTGCGGGCAAGCTCTGGATCATGGGTAACCATGATGATAGTTGCGCCATCACGGTTGATTTGCTCAAGTAGCTCCATCACTTGACGGGCCATTAAACTATCTAAATTACCAGTTGGCTCATCGGCAAGTAAAAAACGCGGTTCACCAGCAAGGGCTCTGGCAATGGCCACACGTTGTTGTTGGCCACCAGAAAGTTGTTGCGGTAAGTGCTTAGCGCGTGATGCTAAACCAACTTGCTCTAGGCATTGCTCAATACGGCGCTTACGCTCGGCGGCCTTAATACCACGATAACGCAGTGGTACTTCAATATTTTCATAGAGGTTCAAATCTGGAATTAGGTTGAATCCTTGGAAAATAAAACCAATTTTTTGATTACGAAGATCTGCACGCTGGTTGTCGTTGAGCTTACCCACATCAATACCGTCTAACATGTATTGGCCTTCGCTAAATGGTTCTAACATACCGGCGATGTTTAAAAATGTGGTTTTACCTGAGCCACTTGGGCCCGTTACGGCAATAAATTCACCTTCTTCAACTTGTAGATTAAAGTCGCGAAGGGCATGCGTTTGTACCATATCTGTTTGATACACTTTGCTGATGTTGTTCATTGTAAGCATGTTGATTATTCCTTTTATTTGTTAGCGTAAAACCAGTGTGGGTGCTTTTTTATAGCGATCGTAGTTTGAGATAATTAATTTATCGCCAGGCTCTACACCTTCAATTATCTCGACAGCATTGATACTGCTTGCACCGGTTTTTATATCGATTAAATAAGCCATGTCACCATCAACTTTATAAGCATAGGTGCCACCTTGTTGTAAGAATGCGCCGCGTTTCACTTGCAATACATCGTCGCGATTCTCTAGTAAAATACGTGCGGTTAAGCGTTGGTTTTGGCGAATGCCAGAAATCTCATTGTCAAAGCGTACGCGGGTTGTGACCTCGCGATTATTTACTTCAGGTGATATAGCCGATAGCGTGCCTGTGACATGACGAGCACCTAAAGTAAGCTCAACTTGCATACCAAGACCCAGCTCATTGGCGTAGCTTTCTGGTACTTGCAGTTCTGCTTCAAAGTTACTTAAATCGACCAATGTCATTAATGGTTGGCTTTGTGTGACCGCTTCTTTTTGTTGCACTAATAAGTTACCCACAATGCCGCTTACACTGGCAGTGATAGTAAGCTCATTTACTTGTCTGAGTAAGTCATCCACAATTAGTTGTTGACGTGCCAGATCACGCTCTGCTGCTTTTAGCTCAAATGCGAGGGTATCTTTAGCTAAGCTGACTTCTTGCTCGGCGTGCTTATATGAAAGCTTGGCACGGGCTAAGTCATCAACCGCTTTTTCTAAATCTATTTGGCTAATTAAATGTTTTTCGATTGAGATTTTAGCTCGGCGGTTCTCTCTATCTGCGGCATTGAGTTCAACTTGCGCTAAATCGAGCGCTTTAGTTAGGCTTAGTTTTTGTCTACGCGCTTCAAGTTGCTTGCGCTGTAATTCGCCTTCTAATCGCGCTAATACTGATTGTTGTTGTTTTAGCTCGTTGGTTAGCTCAGGGCTGGTTACGGTTGCGATCACTTCATTTACTTCAACGCTGTCACCGGCTTTTACTTTCAAATCGACAAAGCCGCGTTCAGGGCTGTAAACCTTTGGCGCATTAGCTGCAACGATTTTACCGCTTGCTGCCACATCTCTGGTGAGTGTCTTTTGGCTTACTTCACTAATTTGTAGGCTTGCTGCATCAACCGAAATGCTGCCATCGTTACTGGCAAACAATGCTTGAAAGCCGAGCGCACCAACAAGTATTACACCTGCAGCTATTATAAGTGGCTTTTTAATGGTGTTTTTCTTAGCCACGGTAATATCTTGGGCACTGGTATCCTTAATCATCATAACTCCTTACGATTCTCAAAACACACAATCATGAAGCCAACGGCAAGCATGGTAAGTGGAGAAGCCATAAACAAACTGATAGTGAACATTTTGAAATCCTCAATTTCGCTGATGTCTTATCTATACCAGTAGCGTGCCAATTTTTAATTTTTTGATTTTTAATGGTTTTATGTTTAATCAGTGAATTGATGCCTGTCCGCGGACAGAAAAAGTGTCCGCAGCGGACACTTTTAGATTGCTGATTGTTGACGCAAGGGTAAAGAAACTCGGTCATTGCGACTAAGGTAGTCTGCTCAGATACATAGTTTGTAACTATGCTAAAGCCAAGAGTAAATAATGATGCAGTTAGGCTAAGCGAGACCCCGTAAAAAACTGCATTGATATTCATATTGTGAATAATTATTCAAAATAAAGCGCAGTTTACGTTAACGTAAAGTGGCGAGTTTTTAGATTGTTTTTTTACAAGTTGTTAAATTTGACACCAGTGTCATAAAAAAATAACGGGTAAAATGCGACTAAATGTAAAAAAATAGCATAGAATTTAAAAAGTGCTTTAAGTGAGAAATATTCATGAATATGAATATGTATTCAAAACTCTATTGACTCATGAGGTATTTGGCGATAGTTTTGTTCGTCTGCTAGCACTGTCACAAAAGACTGAACCGCTAGTCGTTGTAGCAAGGGGAGGGGTCTATGTTATACGACTCAAAATTAGAAAAAGATAATTGTGGCTTTGGCTTAATAGCCCAGGTCAATGGTCAGGCGAGTCACCGCTTGATTCGAACAGCAATCACTGGCTTAGATCGCATGGAACACCGTGGTGGTATTTCTGCTGATGGTAAAACAGGTGATGGCTGTGGTTTATTAATGCAAAAACCTGATAGCTTCTTTCGTGCTATTGCCAGCGAACATGATTGGCATCTAGGAAAGAACTACGCCGTTGGCATGGTATTTTTAAATGCTGATCCTGTACTTGCGCAAACAGCTAAAGATGTGTTGAGTGAAGAACTCGAAAAAGAAACCTTGAGCATTCAAGGCTGGCGTGTAGTACCTACCGATGCATCATGTTTAGGGCCAATTGCAAAAAAACAACTACCCGGCTTTGAACAAATTTTTGTAAGCGCACCAGAAGGCTGGCGTCCAAAAGATTTAGAACGTCGTTTATATGTAGCGCGTCGTCGTGCTGAAAAGCGCCTCGTAAATGATGAACATTTTTATATTGCCAGCTTATCTGGTTTAGTTACTGTCTATAAAGGCTTAATGATGCCTGTAGACTTACCTAACTTTTATTTAGACCTAGCTGACATTCGCATGACCAGTGCGATTTGTGTATTTCACCAACGTTTCTCTACTAATACACAACCTCGTTGGCCACTGGCGCAACCATTCCGCTATTTAGCGCATAATGGTGAAATTAATACGATTCAAGGTAACCGCCAATGGGCTCGTGCCCGTGCGTATAAGTTTGCCTCACCACTTATTCCTGATTTGCAATCAGCAGCACCATTCGTTAACGAAAGCGGCTCAGACTCTTCTAGCTTAGATAATATGCTTGAGTTGTTCTTAGCCGGTGGCATGGATTTATTCCGTGCAATGCGTATGCTTGTGCCGCCAGCTTGGCAAAAAAACCGTGCTATGGATGATGACCTACGTGCATTCTACGACTTTAACTCAATGCATATGGAACCATGGGATGGCCCAGCTGGTATTGTAATGTCTGACGGTCGTTTTGCCGCTTGTAACCTTGACCGTAACGGTTTACGCCCTGCGCGCTATGTCATCACTCAAGATGGTTTTATTACCCTTGCCTCAGAAGTAGGTATTTGGGACTACGCGCCAGACGAAGTGGTTGAGAAAGGCCGTGTTGGCCCTGGTGAGTTATTAGTTATTGATACTCATCAAGGTAAAATTTGGCATTCAGATGAGATTGACCAAGATCTTAAGTCACGCCATCCATATAAAGCATGGCTTGAAGCTAACGTTAAGCGTTTAACGCCATTTGAACAGTTATCTGAAAAAGATGCGGGTAACCGTTCATTTGATGACGAAACACTGCTTAAGTATCAAAAAATGTTTGGCTACACCAACGAAGAGCTTGATAGCGTTATTCGTGTAATGGGTGAAAATGGTCAAGAAGCAACGGGTTCAATGGGTGATGACACACCATTTGCGGTACTGTCAGAAGGTCATCGTTCACTGTTCGATTACTTCCGACAAAAATTTGCGCAAGTAACTAATCCACCGATTGACCCACTTCGTGAAAATCACGTTATGTCACTGGCAACTTGTATTGGTAGTGAGCAAAACGTATTTAACGAAACAACCGGCCACGCTAAGCGTTTACAGTTTGAGACGCCGATTTTGATGTACGCTGATATGCAACAGCTGATCAATGCTGACGATGAGCATTACAGCTACTGTAAAATTGATATCACTTACACGTTGGAAGAAGGCTTAGAAAACGCAATCACACGTATTTGTGATGAAGCACAAGAAAAAGCAGCGTCAGGCTGTGTCATGCTTATTTTAAGTGACCGTAACTTTAGCGAAACGTATTTACCGATCCCGGCTGCGATGGCGGTTGGTTCAATTCAAAAGCGTTTAGTCGATAATAACTTACGTTGTGAATCTAATATCATCATCGAATCGGGCAGTGTCCGTGATGCGCATCAATTTGCGGTATTACTTGGTTTTGGTGCAACGGCAATTTATCCGTACCTTGCTTATGAATCATTAGTTGCAATGAGCGACAAAAAGACCCTGAACAAGAGCTATTGCGAAGTAACGCTTGCTTATCGTAATGCAATTAATAAGGGTCTGTATAAAATCATGTCGAAAATGGGTATCAGTACTGTCGCTTCGTACCGCTGCTCAATGTTATTTGAGGCAGTTGGATTATCAGATGCGGTTGTAGAAACCTGTTTTAACGGTGTAGCTAGTCGTATTAAAGGGGCGTGTTTCACTGATTTTGATGATGACCAACGTAAACTTCATAAGTTGGCATTTAGTAAACGTAAGTTATTAAGCCATGGTGGCTTACTAAAATATGTTCACGGTGGTGAGTACCATGCTTATAACCCAGATGTAATTCAAACACTACAAAAAGCAGTGCGCTCTGGGGATTATAAAGACTACTTGGCATATGCTGATTTAGTAAATAACCGCCCGATCACCAATTTACGTGACATGCTGGCGGTTAAAATTCCTGATACGGGTGTGAGTGTTGACGACGTAGAGCCTGCAACTGAGCTGTACAAACGTTTTGACTCAGCCGCAATGAGTATTGGTGCATTATCGCCAGAAGCGCATGAAGCACTCGCGATTGCAATGAACCGCTTAGGTGGTTGTTCAAACTCTGGTGAAGGTGGTGAAGACAAACTTCGCTACGGTACAGAGAAAAACTCACGTATTAAGCAAGTTGCTTCGGGCCGTTTTGGTGTTACACCACATTACTTACGCAGCGCTGATGTCATTCAGATTAAAGTGGCGCAAGGTGCAAAACCAGGTGAGGGTGGTCAATTACCGGGTGAAAAAGTAACGCCTTACATTGCAAAATTACGTTATTCAGTGCCAGGTGTGACCTTGATTTCGCCTCCGCCGCATCACGATATTTACTCGATTGAAGATTTAGCCCAGCTTATTTTCGATTTAAAACAAGTAAACCCAGATGCACTGATCTCGGTGAAACTCGTTTCTGAGCCGGGTGTAGGTACTATCGCAACAGGCGTAGCTAAAGCCTATGCAGATTTAATTACCATTGCTGGTTATGACGGTGGCACAGGTGCAAGCCCGCTTACTTCTGTTAAGTATGCAGGTAGCCCTTGGGAGCTTGGTCTTGCTGAAACCCAGCAAGCGTTGGTAGAAAATGGTTTACGTCACCGTATTCGCCTACAAACAGATGGTGGTCTGAAAACTGGCTTAGATATTATTAAGGCGGCTATTTTAGGTGCTGAAAGCTTTGGCTTTGGTACGGGCCCTATGGTGGCACTAGGTTGTAAATACTTACGTATTTGTCACTTAAATAACTGTGCGACCGGTGTTGCAACGCAAGACGATACGCTGCGCCAAAAGCATTATCATGGCCTGCCAGAAATGGCGATGAACTACTTCAAGTTTATAGCCGAAGAAGCACGCCAAATTATGGCAAGTTTAGGTGTAACTCGTTTAACAGATTTAATTGGTCGCTTGGACTTACTTGAAGCAATTGAAGGCAACACAGAGAAACAAAAGAAAGTAGATCTGTCGTCTGTTATTTCAGTACCAAACAATCCAACGGGTGAAACCTTGTATTGTAGTGTGCCTAATAGCTCGCACTACTTAGGCCAGCTAAATGAAACCTTGCTTGAAAAAGCCAAGCAAGCAATTGACGAAAAATCGGGTATCTCACTGGTTAACCGTATTTGCAATACTGATCGCTCAGTGGGCGCTATGTTGTCTGGCTATATCGCCTCTAAACATGGTAACCAAGGTATGGCTGCTGATCCTGTCTCTATTGAGCTTCATGGTACAGCGGGTCAATCATTTGGTGTGTGGAATGCGGGTGGCCTTGAAATGACACTTGTTGGTGATGCCAATGACTATGTTGGTAAAGGCATGGCTGGCGGTAAGCTAGTAATTCGCCCACCGCTGGGTTCATCGTTCGAAAGCCACAAAGCAACTATTGCCGGCAATACCTGTTTATATGGTGCAACGGGCGGTAAATTATTTGCTGCAGGCTGTGCTGGTGAGCGCTTTGCAGTGCGTAACTCAGGCGTGCAAGCGGTTGTAGAAGGTGTTGGTGACAACGGCTGTGAATACATGACAGGTGGTGTGGTTTGCGTACTTGGCAAAGTAGGTATCAACTTTGGTGCAGGTATGACAGGTGGTTTTGCTTATATTCTTGATGAAGGCAATGACTTTGAAAAACGCATTAACCCTGAGCTTGTTGAAATTGTTACGCTTGAAGGGTTGGCGTCACACCAAGAACATTTACGCGGACTCATTGCTGAGCATTTAGAGCTTACAGGCTCAAACCGCGCTGAGCAGATTTTAGCTAACTTCGATTTATATATGCCAATGTTTAAATTAGTTAAGCCAAAATCTAGTGATGTAAAAAGTTTACTCGGACACCGAGCGCGCAGCAGCGCAGAGCTTCGTGTTCAGGCTCAGTAAGGGGGTAGTATGAGCGAAAATGTATACCAGTTTATCGATGTACAACGTGTTGATCCGCGTAAAAAGCCAATTTCAGCACGTAAACAATCTTTCGTAGAAATCTACGAGCCGTTTTCTGAGACACAAGTTAACTCACAGGCGGATCGCTGTTTAGATTGTGGTAACCCGTACTGTGAATGGAAATGCCCAGTACATAACTATATTCCACAATGGTTAAAGCTCATTCGTACTGGCCGTATTTTAGAAGCGGCAGAGCTGTCTCACCGTACAAACAGCTTACCAGAGGTGTGTGGACGAGTTTGTCCACAAGATCGCTTGTGTGAAGGCTCGTGCACACTTGAAGAAGAGTTTGGTGCTGTCACTATCGGTAATATCGAAAAGTACATCACTGATACGGCATTTAAGATGGGCTGGAAACCAGATATGTCGTATGTGGTTTGGTCTGACAAAAAAGTGGCTATCATTGGTGCAGGCCCAGCTGGTTTAGGTTGTGCGGATATTTTAGTTCGTAACGGTGTTAAGCCTGTGGTGTTTGACCGTCACCCAGAAATCGGTGGTCTTCTTACGTTTGGTATTCCTTCATTCAAACTTGAAAAAGAAGTAATGCAAAAGCGTCGTGAAATTTTCACTGAAATGGGTGTCGAGTTTCAGCTAAACACTGAAGTTGGCGTTGATATTACGCTTGATGAAATCTTAGCAGAATATGATGCCGTATTCTTAGGTGTTGGTACTTATCAAAGTATGCGTGCAGGCCTTGAAAACGAAGATGCTGATGGTGTGTTTGATGCACTGCCGTTCTTAATTGGTAACACAAACCGAGTAATGGGCTATGCAGAAGATAAGCAAACTTATATCGATATGGCGAACGAAAAAGTCGTCGTGTTAGGCGGTGGTGATACAGCAATGGACTGTGTGAGAACCTCTATTCGACAAGGTGCTGCAAAAGTAACCTGTGCTTATCGTCGTGACGAAGAAAACATGCCAGGCTCAAAACGCGAAGTTAAAAATGCCCGTGAAGAGGGCGTAGAATTTACCTTTAACGTTCAACCTAAAGGCATTGTGGTTGACGAGCAAGGGAAAGTTGCTGGCGTTAAGATGGTGAAAACGCAACTTGGTGAGCCGGACGAAAATGGTCGTCGTCGTGCTGAAGAAGTAGCTGATTCTGAGCATGTTATTGAAGCAACCAAAGTGCTCATGGCGTTTGGTTTTAAACCTCATAAAATGGATTGGTTAGAACCGTACGGTGTTGAAATCAATCATTGGGGTGGTATCAATGCACCAGAAAAAGGTGAGTTTACTCACCAAACAACTAACCCGAAAATCTTTGCTGGTGGCGATATTGTCCGCGGCTCAGATTTAGTGGTAACGGCTATTTTCGAAGGCCGAAATGCCGCTGAAGGGATTATGGATTACTTAGACGTTTAATTCTAAAGCGCCATTCAACATTTTTAAAAGCAAGCTGCCTAGCTTGCTTTTTTATTGCCTAGTTTTATACCAATCCGCAATAATACTTAATCATTTAGAGGGATTAAACCTGTCGCTATCTGCGTTAAAAATATCTGATTTAGAACAACTAAATAACGAAATTTTTGCCTTGCTATCAACGAGGTTTTATTGCCTCAAAATAGATCACTTAATTAAGCGAAATGGTATTAGCTGTTTTGAGAATCAAATCAAGATTCAGAAAAATAATGAAAAAATAACGCTTATTACCTACAATCTACGAATGAATTTTACAGTTAAATAGAAAAAATTCATTATTTCGTACTAGCTCCATATTTGCTCCATATTGTTGCGTTTTAATGTTTATCAGAGGCAGAAGCCCATCTGAATATTTGATGCTAACAACATGGATAAAAAGAAAATGTTTTGCGAACACACAAATAACGAGCAGTTAAGCTTTTTTCAGCCAAGTTCAAAATCTGAAAATGATTTACTCAATGAGGTCATGAATAGTGAAGACCTGCACGATATTCTGACTATGGTTTTACTAGATGAAACCTTATCAGACGCCCTTAAAGCGATGGTGAAGCAACAACTAAAAACAATAAAAAAAATATAAAACGGAAATAAAAATGCCGCAGATATTAGTCGTTGAAGACGACTTAGATATTGCAGAACAAGTGCTGTTGTTCTTCAATGCATCTGGCTTTACTACTCACCACATCACTGATGGCAGTGCTGTGGTGTCGTGGGTTAAAGAAAATAGTCCAGATGCAATAATTCTAGATGTAATGTTACCCAATTTAGATGGCGTGGAGTGCATGAAGCAGATCCGCGATTTTTCTATGGTGCCTATTATTATGGTAACCGCTAAAGTCGAAGAGGCTGATAGGTTAAAAGGGTTAGAACATGGTGCTGATGACTATGTCTGTAAACCTTTTAGCGGTGCAGAGCTAGTGATGCGTGTTAAAGCTATTTTAAGGCGCTGCGCGCCGGTATCTAATAGCAATGAAACTGTTGAAACGCCAGCTACTATTTGTTTAAACGAAGATGCGCTTGAAGTTGAGATTAAAGGCGTGTCTTTGGGTTTAACTAAAGTGGAATTTGACGTATTTAAGCTTTTGTATAAAGCCCCTAAGCGCGTTTTTTCAAGACAGCAGATACTTGATCATATCCAACCCAATAACTTTGATATTACCGACCGCGTAATCGACAGTCATATCAAAAATATTCGTAAAAAACTAAAGAATTTACAGTTCTCTCCTAAGATAGTCGCTTCCGTTTACGGTGCAGGCTATCGCTATGATGAACGTCAAATCAATTGATTTGGCGTTCATCGCTTTCATATCAGTTACACAAAGTACGTTCACCTTTTCGAATAGAATGGCTGAACACATACACTGATAATTCTCTTGCTTGAATATCTTGCCAAATGCGTTTGCTAGGACTAGGGCACAACGCATAATGTAAATATTGACTTAACGCCTCACCTTCAAGGGCTATCGCGGTAGGTGTTTGTACATAGACCTGAATCGCATTAGTTGAGTACTTTATTTGATTTAAGCGCCACTGGCCCATTAAGAATTGCTTTGCAAAGAACTGGGAGATACGTTGTTTAGCTGCTTCAGATAGTGGAGGGTACTCTATTGGCTTTTCGTAGCTTGCATAATAGAGCCCTGCACTTAACAGTATGCTGGCAAGGGCCGCGTAAATTGGCAGTGGCGACTTTTTGGCTTTTTTAACTTTGCTTTGGTGGTGTTTACGCTCAACAGATTTTGCCCATTGAGCGTGCTTTAATGACTCTGACATGGTTCCATTCCACTGTAGTTTATAGTGCTATTTAAGCAATAAAATGTGGTGGAAAAATGGAGAGACTTATTTATTGCCTAAAGGCAGTAATATTCTGATACATAAGCCACCTGACTTACCTGGTAATGCGTTAATAGTACCTGACATCAATTCGACAAAACTCTGGCAAATTGACAGTCCTAAACCAGACCCCCCCGATGCGCGGCTACGAGACTCTTCAACACGATATAAACGGTCAAAGAGTTTACCTATATGAGCTTTACCGACACCCGGAGAAGTATCATCGACTTGAATAAACAGCTCTTGCTTGTTGGTCCGAACTTTAAGGCGGACATGGCCTGGCGTGTCTGTGTATAGACACGCATTAGTAAAAATATTGTTGAGGATTTGGTCTAGTTTTTGTTTATCTACCGTGACCTCAACATCATTAGCAATAACAATGTCAGCAAAAAATGTGAGCTGATGACTACAAACATAACGGCGCATGTCTTGCTCATATTCAGCAAAAATTTGCGCGGCATTATATTGTTTAAGGTTCAATGTCAGGGTTTTGTTTTCAGCTTGAGATAACTGGTACACATCTGAAATTAAGTTATTAAGTTGCGCTATCTTGCCATTAATTTTGCTGTAGGCGAGATCGCGGTTTTCCTGAATATCGAGCTCAAGCGCTTCTATATGCAGTTTCAATACACTCAGTGGAGTGCGTAATTCATGAGAGATATCAGCAAGCATTTTGTCTTTTTCAATTAAGTTATATTGATAAAGCTTGGCTTTAAATAACGCTTTTCGATGCTTGAAGTAATAGAGTACTAACGCAAGGGTACTAAACAACAAAACAATACCAGCAGATAACAACCAAATTTGTTTTTCTAGTCGCTGGTTATTCATTTGTGCAGTTGCGAGTTTGTTTTTTTGAATTTCATCATCAATACGTTGCTGTTGCTCGATTGCTGTTAATTGCTTTTTATTCTTTTCCACGGCTTTATTTAAATGCTCTTCAAATAAAGACTCGGCCAGTTTATTTTCAAGCTTTAGCTGCTCAGCAGCTAGCTTGTAATCACCGATAAGTTCAGCATAAATTGCGGTATAGCCGTGCTGTTTTTGATTCAATAAGCGGTTATCAATATCAGTTAACAACTCTTTTGTTCGACTTAAATAGAGACCAATTAGCTCAGAGTTTTTAAGTGCTAAATGTAATTCAACTAAGTTAAAGTAAGAGTAAATTTTACTTAAAGCCGAGCCAGATTTAAGCGCTGCGTTAAGCCCAGACTCAGCACTACTCAATGCCATATGCTGGTTGCCTATTTTCAAATACAATTGCATCAACGTATGCTTCGCCGTCGCCATATTCTCATAGGCATTGACGTCGGCTAATCGTGTATAGGCGGTATTTAATAAGGGAAGAGCCTGCTCTAAATCGCCTCGTTTATACACCAGCTTGGCTAGCTGTAAGCTGGTATCTGCAATATTCATTTGGTTTTTGGTTTTAATATCAAACTCGAGTGCTTTTTTATAGAAGTACTCAGATTGCGAGAGGTCATCAAGCCTGTGAGCAAGGTTTGCTAAGTTATAAAAATTAGTGGCAACTAGTTCATAATTATCGCTGTTTTCCAATAACGCTTGTGCTTTTACTTGATGATGCATTGATTGTTCAAGATCATTAAGCGTGTCGTATAGTGAACCCAAATTGCTATGGCTTTGTGCTTGTAGGTTTTTTTCTTCAAGCTCATTTGCAAGTGCTAAGGCTGCCATATAATGATTTTTTGCTTCTATTGTTTTTACTTGGCGACGGTAGTTGATCCCTAGCTCTTTTTGAATGTGGTATTGGTCTTTTTTACTCAAACTAGCAAGCTTTTGTAATGGCGATAGCAGTTCTATCGCCTCGTTATAATGACCTTGTTTACGTAAAAGAGGCGCTTGTGCCATAGCAATTTCGGTGGTCGATGTAGCGGTATTACTATCTTTGTATTGCTCAAGAATAGTGAGTGCTTCACTGAGCTTGCCTTGGTTCTCAAGGTCAGTGACTTGATTTAATAGAGAGCTGGGCAGTGAGGTTGCTACACACGAAAAAGACAGTAAACACGTAGCGATAAGTAAAGAGTATTTCATTTGTGGTTAGAATAAGCTTAATGTGTTCTTATACTAACCAGCAATTGTGTGCAAATTATGGAGCGGCTACCAACAGCCTGTCAGAGAGCTTTTCACTCTATTAGTGTGCTGTTTAAGCAATAAATAACTAATACCAACAAGTAATGTATGGCCTATTGCAAATACAATTAACCATGACGAAAAGTCGAGTGTTAATTGATTAACAGCTAGCATGCTAATTAACATTAATACTAAAGATGAATTTAACACAGTTTGTAGTAACTGCTTAAAACGTAAATGCTTCCAACGACTCCAAATAACCAACAAAAATGCGGTAGTAGGGAGGGCAATTAAAATACATTCAAATAAAATAACGATTAATTGCGCACCTTGATAAGCTGAATCAGCTGTTGAACCCTGTGAATGGCTTGAACTCAGTGCAATCAAGCCAAGCACTAAAGCGGTACCCATATTTTTAATATTCATTTCTAAACTCTAACCAACTTAAACTCTCAACAGTATTAACTATTAAATTATGCATGTGCGCTAATAAGCTCTTTGGCATTCGCTCTTGCCATTTTACTGATATTGTCACCAGCGAGTAGTCGGGCAATTTCATCGATACGACCATCTTTTGAAAGTTTATTCATTTGCGTAAAGGTTTCGCCGTTTGCAATTTCTTTGGCTACAAAAAATTGCTGATGTCCAGAGCTTGCAACTTGTGGCAAGTGAGTTACACAAATAACTTGGGTCGATTTACCTAGCTGGCGTAATAGCTTGCCGACTGCAGAGGCGGTAGGGCCTGAAATACCCACATCAACTTCATCGAAAATGAGGGTCGGGGTAGTAACTCGCTGAGCAATAATGACCTGAATAGCTAAACTAATGCGAGATAATTCACCACCAGAGGCCACTTTAGATAGTGCTTGTAGCGGTTGACCTGGGTTGGTCGATACTAAAAACGACACAGTATCAAAACCCATTGCACTTGGTGCTTTATCGCTAGCTTGTTGAATATCAATAGCAAACTTGCCGTTTTCCATCGATAAATTTGCCATGCTATCACTAATTAACTGATTAAGCGTATCTGCATAACTATGGCGGCTTTCACTTAATAGTTGAGCTGCTTGTTTGTATTGCTCAAGGGCATCGCTGATTTCGCTTTCAAGTGCCACAAGGCGGTCGCTGTTATAACTAATTGATGCTAATTCTTCAGAGATTGACTGGTGAAACTCAACAAGCTCTTCTGGCTTTATGTGATGTTTACGGGCAAGATCCATAGCACCTGTTAAACGAGTTTCAACTTCGTCTAAGCGTGCTGGGTCTAAGTCGGTAACATCAACATAGCTGCGTATCTCGCGGCTTGCTTCTTCAACTTGAACGGCAGCTTCACTCAGTAGTGATGCTATGCTAGATAAGCTCTCATCGTAGCTTGCTAGTTCTGCAAATTGTTGAGCACTATGTTGCAATAATGAACACGCACTTTGCTCATCACTTTCGTATAAGTGTTGTAGCTCACGTTGGCATGACTCTAAAATAGTCTGGCTATGGCTTAGTTTATGATGCTCAGCTTCAATCTCTTCAAATTCACCCGGTTGCAGAGCAAATTCATCAAGTTCGGCTACTTGATACTCAAGTAATTGCTTTTGAGCTGCCTGTTGCTGCTGTTGTTGTTCAAGCTGGTTAAATTCTTTGAGTAAGGCTTGGTAGGCTTTAAAGCGTTCTTTAACATCAGCTAATAACTGATTATGGCCAGCATAGGCATCAAGCAGATGTAGCTGGTGTTCAGCTTTTAATAAATGCTGATGGGCATGTTGGCCGTGAATAGAAATTAAGTACTGACCTAACTCTTTTAACTGTGCAGCGGTAACTGAGCTGCCATTAATATAGCTTTTGCTACGTCCATTTTTGCAAATAACACGGCGTAGTAAACATTCGCCTTCGTTGTTTGAGAGTAAATGTTGCTCTAAAAAGTGTTGGGCAAGAGGGAGTTGGCTAATATCAAATTGTGCGCATATTTCTGCACGATCAGTACCAGGGCGAACGGCACCAGCATCAGCGCGTTCACCTAAACATAAAGAGAGGGCATCAATTGCAATTGATTTACCCGCACCTGTTTCACCTGTAATGGCTGTCATACCATTGTGCCACTCAGTACTTAAATTACTTACAATGGCAAAGTTTTTAATTTCTAACCCGATTAACATACTGTTTATCCATCCAGCTAACTAACTGTTAATTTATACAGTGTTTTCGGGTTTTGCAAATTAAATTTTTAAGCTTTGCTTAATTCTGACAATTGATTTTCTGGTGTGGAATCGTCTGACGCTTGTGTGCTCTGGGCTGACGGCTGATCGTCTTGTAAATCGGCGGGGGGCTGATATTTAATTACTTCAATCAGTGATGGAAGGGACTCTTGGTAAAACGCTTTGTTATATTCAATACCATTATAAGGTAATTCAGCCATGAAATACTGTAATCTGTCTGCAAGCTGATCAATCTGTTCTGGGCTTTGTGCTTTACTGGCTTCCATAATTATTGTGTTGAGCAGTAAATCACTAACGTATTCAAGATATGTGAGGTTTTCTTCGTTATGGGCTTGTACAACAAAGTAATTGCTAGTGATCATGCTCAAACGCGAGATGTTCTTCGGACGAATAATTTTACTCTCGCTGAAATCAATTAACTTATCTTTAAAATCATTATTGATTTCTTTAACTCGTTGATTAAAACGTTTTTTTTCAGCTTCAATAGCCTTGCGACGGTTGCTCTCAACCATCCAGTAACAACCTAGCAAGGTGATCAGTAATAACAGAGCAAGAAAAACGATATAGCTCATTTCGCCTTAGAATCCTTAAAAAAGTACAGCATTAAGTTTGATTATTTTGCGCTATTCAATGTGCCTTGGCAATCAATTGAGATAAAAAAGCCGCTTAAAATAAACGGCTTCCCCAGTTTAATTTTTTTCTTAATACATTGTAGTAAGAGTATTCTTTAGGGTGGATCAAGCGCAGACGCTTATCTGCTTTTTTTATCACCACTTCATCGCCAGGTAATACAGCTAAAACCACATGGCTGTCACAACTGACTTGCAAGCTATCAGTATTTTCAAGACTGAGCTTTAAACGCACTTCGTTATCAGCATCAACCACAAGAGGGCGGCTTGATAATGTGTGCGGGAACATAGGCACAAGTGAAATCGCATTAAGCTCTGGCGTCAAAATCGGCCCGCCACCAGATAATGAATAAGCAGTTGAGCCTGTAGGTGTTGAAACAATTAAACCGTCTGAGCGTTGCGAGAATACAAAATCGTTGTTAATAAAGGCCTCAAACTCAATCATATGAGCAACTTTATCGGCATGAAGTACTGCTTCATTCACTGCCAAGTTTGCACTTTTGAGTTCGGCATGGCGATATACTTCAACTTCAAGCAAGAAGCGTTTTTCTTCGAGGAACTGGCCACTTAATACTTGTTCAAGGCTGGCTTCGAAACCTTCTGGGTTTAAATCAGTTAAAAAGCCTAAATTACCACGGTTTACACCAATTACGGCAACATCAAAACGCGCTAAAACTCGAGCTGCGCCAAGCATATTGCCATCACCGCCGACGACTATGGCTAAGTCTGCACGTTCACCTAAATCTACCAATTTAACAAGGTTTTCTCGAGGAAGGTCTTCAAGTTGGCGGCCGGTGCGCTGTTCTACTAGCACTTCAAAACCCAAGGCTCGCAAAAATGTGTGCAGGCGAGCAAGTGTGGCAGCTGCTCCGCTGTGATTAGGTTTGCCAATTAAACCTATGGTTTTAAACGGTGAATCCATGTTATTTGCACTTAAACTTTCATATCGCTAGATTACATTAAAAACTAATGCTTTGAAAATAACTTGAAATAAACTTGCTGCGCCCAAATATCCACTGGCAAGTACCAAGATGTATTAATTATGAAATTAAATCCGCGTGACCAACAAATTTTTTCAGCTGTAATGAGCCTTTACTGTAACGGTGAAGGTCAGCCTGTTGCCTCTACCCGTATTGCCAAGCAAAAAGGCATGGCGGTATGTTCAGCTACTGTGCGCAATGCAATGGCTCGGCTAGAAAAAGTGGGCTTACTCTATTCGCCACATACTTCTGCTGGCCGCGTACCTACCAATGCCGGGTTTGATTATTGGCTTACTGAGTTTTTTGCTCTGCCTGAAATTGCAACATATTGGCAGCCCGAGCAAGCACAATTAGTTGAGCTCGCCCATGGTTTGAGTCAGCGCTATAAAGTGTGCTGTTGTGTGGGCTTACCTCAAGTCAGCTCTCAGCTGGTCTTTCGAGTAGAGGTGCTTGATTTTGATGGTAGTAATTGGCTTATTCTACTCATCGATAGAGCAGGGCAAAGCCATAACATTTGCATTACCAAACCTGAAGATTCATCTGATGCCGTTCGTTACCAGTTTGCTACTTGGCTTAATACGGTGTTTAGCCAGCAAACCTTAATGGAAGGCTTATATCGAATGCAAGCAATGGCAGCCACTGCACCACATAATTGCCATGACTCTTTAACACAATGGACTCGGCAATTAAGTCAAAAACTCGGTTCAGATAACAGCATTGTGGTAGGTGAAAATTACCTTTACCGCCAAGTTGATTGCCAAACCAGTTTAAACATTGGTGTATCGTTTTTAAATTTTGTTGAAGATAAACTCGCATTTAAAAATGGGTTATCAGTGTTAAACACAGAACAATTGCCATTTACAGACTGTAATGAGTTGATGGTGATCAGCGTTCCTTATTTTAATAACCATGAATACCAGAGCCGATTTTGTGTAATTTGTCCAAAATCAGCGCAAATAGAAGCAATCATCCAAGAATTTAAGTTAATCGGCTCATCAGCCTCTTGAATCTTTTAATTCAATCCCCATAATTACCGCAGTTGTAAAGAATTGGAGCATGTAAGCTATGTCTGAGCAGACAAAATCACCAGAGCAAGAAGTTGAACTAAACGAAGAATTTGAACAAATGCAAGCTGAAGTAGAAGCTGCAGAAAAAGCGGCTGAACAAGTTGACGGCGAAGAAATGAGCCCTGAAGCTGAAATCGCACTACTACACAGCGAATTAGAAGCGGCTAAACAAACGATCAACGATCAAAAAGACAGTGTTGTTCGTGCTGCTGCAGATGTTGAGAACATGCGTCGTCGTGCCGCTCAAGATGTAGAAAAAGCGCATAAGTTTGCACTTGAAAAGTTTGCTAACGAATTACTACCTGTTATCGATAACCTAGAGCGTGCGATTGAGTTTTCTGATAATGAAAATGAGCAGCTTAAGCCTGTGCTTGAAGGTATCGAAATGACTGTTAAGAGCTTTAATGATGCGGTATCAAAATTCGGTGTTGAAATTGTTAACCCACAGGGTGAACAATTTAACCCTGAATTCCATCAAGCAATGTCAATTCAGCCAAGCAATGATGTAGCGCCAAATACTGTTCTTGCAGTAATGCAAAAAGGTTATACATTAAATGGCCGTTTATTACGCCCTGCAATGGTTATGGTATCGAAAGAAGCTGAATAAGCTTTAAAGAGATATAAAAAATGCCTGTTAATTACAGGCATTTTTTTATTACAATTGTGTTCAATATTTAAGTCGATTGGTATCGTTTTCGATGCCAAAGCTGTACAAGTAAGATCAGTATCAGTGCGCTGAACATCATAGCAGAAAATGGAATCGCACTTTGTGGGTGAACAAAAGCAAGGATAGGCCCAACTAAAGCGCCACTGCCGAATCTCAGGGTACCAATAACAGCTGTTGCAGTGCCTGACTTTTCCTCAAATTGCATCAGTATTAATGAGTCTGCATTACTCGCGACAATACCCAAGCTCATCATCAGTGGTGCGATGGTGGCAACGATAAAATACAGCGATAAATGCATCACACTGAATAACAACAATGCCCCGCCAGACACAAAGCCAATACCTAGCCCAATAAATAACAGTTTACGAGAACCCAAGCGCGGCACTAAACGTGTATTCATAAAGTTACCGAACATTAAAGCCAGCACGTTAAAGGCGAATAACACACCGAACAATTGCTCATCTACTTTGAAGAAATCGAGATATACATAAGGTACCGATGTTAAAAAGCAAAAGAATGCGAATGAGGCAAACATTGAACTGGCAATATCGGCAAGGGCACTACGACGAGAAAATACCGTTTTATAACTATTAAAGAACAGTGCCAAACCACGTTGCTGACTCTTAAAGATTGGAATATCGATTAAATGAATTTGCACCAAAGCTAAAATGGCAAAACTATAAGCAGCTAATGCGATGAAAATGACCTGCCATGTCGAAATTCCCATGATTAATGAGCCTAGAGTAGGGGCAATTAACGGGGCAACCATCATAATCATCGAGACATAAGACATGCCCTTGGCGGTGTTCTCTCGGTAAATGTGGCGAATAATACCCGGCACTACGACGGTTGCAGCAGCGCCAGTGAATGCTTGCACGGCTCTTAAAGACCAAAATAATTCGATGTTGGTACAAAATGCCAGTGCTAATGAGATGATGCCAAATAGCGCTAAACCCACCTTAGCGAGTAATCGCCTACCAAGCTCATCGGCTATCGGGCCAAAGAACAACATACCCAGGGCATAACCCGCCAAATAAATACTGAGCGAGATTTGCACATTTGGCATGGTAGTTTGTAAGTCGTTGGCAATCACCAACATCGCCGGTAAATATAAATCAATTGCTAAAGGCGTAATTGCGACAATACTTGCCAGTAAAGGTAATAAAATGCGTTTATTTAAAGTCTCAGGGGAAGGCATTGTTTACTCATTCATCAAACATTAGGTCACTATTGTAGCAGTGTGAGTTACTGTGGTGAACTTAGTTTGCCTGCTAAGTAAAAGAATTAACTAAATGATAACAACTGAGCGGGTGATTGTTCATTTTCATATAAAATTAATCAATGCTTTGCTATATTAGCCACAATTACACTAAGTATTTGAAGGACTAGTATGAAAAAGTTAATCATGGCAGTGTTAGCCACCGCTGTTTTAGCTGGCTGTAAAACCTCTCCAACAGGGCGTACACAAATCGCACTTTATTCAGACCAACAAATGAGCCAAATGGGTCAAGCAAGCTTTGCTGAAATGAAAAAAACACAGCCTGTTAATACCGACCCTGGCGTCAATGCTTATGTGAAATGTATTGCCGATGATGTTATTGCCGTTTTACCTAATGAGTATGCAAAGCAGTCTTGGGAAGTTGTTGTGTTTGAAGAAGACTCAGCAAACGCATTTGCATTACCGGGGGGTTATATTGGCGTTCATACAGGTTTATTAAAAGTTGCTGTAAATCAAGACCAACTGGCAACGGTACTAGGTCACGAGGTTGCACACGTTATTGCTGAGCATTCTAATGAACGTGTATCACAAAATGCATTGTTACAAACAGGTCTGCAAGTTGGTGGTGCAGCACTTGATATGGGGAATGTGCAATATCGCGGCGAAATAATGCAAGCCTTAGGCTTAGGCGCACAGTATGGTGTTGTTTTGCCATTTAGCCGCTCACATGAATCAGAAGCAGATATTGTTGGCTTAGATTTAATGGCAAAAGCAGGGTTTAACCCAGAGCAATCAGTGTCGCTTTGGCAAAATATGAGTGCAGCTGGTAGTAGCGGTACCCCAG
Organism: Pseudoalteromonas shioyasakiensis; assembly: GCF_022398475.1. GTDB lineage: Bacteria > Pseudomonadota > Gammaproteobacteria > Enterobacterales > Alteromonadaceae > Pseudoalteromonas. The sequence continues at coordinate 52,479 of NZ_JAKEVM010000012.1, forward strand.
AGTTTATGTCGACTCACCCTGCACCAGGTAACCGTATTAAAGAGCTACAAAAGCATATGTCGGACGCATTAAAAGCCCAACAAGCCGCTAAAGCAAAAGGCAAAACACCACAGTGTAAACTGTAAAGAGTATCTATAGAAATTAAAAAGCCTGTACTCAGTGATGACTACAGGCTTTAATTTTTCAGCTTTCAGCTTTCAGCTTTCAGCTTTCAGCTTATTAGAACGTCCACTCAACGTGAAGTTGTGGTACTGACTCAGTTGTGTCTGTACCTAGCTTGTTGTGCCAATATTGCCATTCAAGGCCTAGCAGTAGAGTATTTTCTTTCATGCTCATTGCGTGACCTAAATCCCAGGTGATGATTGGCTGCGCTAAAATCCATGCTTTAACGTCTTCACCAAATTCATTTTCACGCTCTGCAATATATTCAACATGGCCTGTTACGTTGAACTTTTGTGAGCCAATAGTGAATGGGTAGCCCCAAGCAACATCAATCATCCAGCTGTTTGTTTCAGTTGGTGCACCACCGCGTGCTACGCCTTCACTGTCATCGATGTAAGCGGTAAATAAAGTAGATAAAAAGCTAAAGCCCGGTGCTTGCCAGCTAAGCTTTACACCAGGTAAATACTTAAGAACTTTCGAGTCACCTGCGGCATTAAAACCTGCCGTTAAACCCACATCAGCAATTGCGCCGTATGAAAAATCACTGCCAGAGATTTTTGATAAGCTAAATGTTGAATACCACTCGCCGTAAAAGTCTTTATCTTGATAGCCATCTTGACGGTCGTCATTGCTGTAATCAATAAAAAAGAAATTGTCGCCATAGTCATAACCAGAGGCATGCTGTAGTGATACAACTGTGGTATTTGACTTAGTTAATGAAAACGGGTTTTTGTGTTCACCGTTATTAACGTGTAATTGCGTAGAGCTCCAATTAGCGGCATAGCTCGAAGTACTTACTGCACAAAGCGCAGCAACAGAAAGGATCTTTTTCAAGTTCATATCTCAATATTGATGGTGTAAAGGGGGATACAAAGGTTGGATTATAGCAGATACGCCCATATTTGGGCGTATCTTGAGAAAAATTATTTAACTTATGCTTTATTTCTGCGTAAGCAAATTACTGCAACGGCAGTAAAGGCAAGAATAAAGCAGTAGTAAGAAGAGGTAGAGACTTCCCATGGGCTAATTTTGAATGTTGCGCCGAGTAGAAGTGCTTGTGCGCCATACGGCAATGAGCCTTGCGTAACACAAGCAAAAATATCAAGTAAGCTTGCTGAACGCTTGCCTGTAATTTCGCCATCATCTGCTAATTTTTTAGCAATTGGGCCTGCAACAATAATAGATACGGTATTATTGGCAATACATAAGTTACTAGTCATAACCAGTGCAGCAATACCTAATTGATCTGCTACTTTACGGTGCCATTTTGCAATGATTTTTGTAATTGCCTGAATTTTGTTAGCAATATAATCAAGACCGCCATTAATACGGATAAACTCTGAAAGACCGCCAATAAACATCGATAGCAAGAAAATTTCCTGCATATCAGTAAAGCCTTTATAAACATCTTTTACAAAGCTTGCACCTTCATAGCTGCCAGTAAAGCCCATAAGTGCAGCGAAGATTATACCGCTAAACAGCACCACGAATACGTTAAAGCCCATTACCGCGAGCACTAAGATAAAGGCATAAGGTAATACTAGTAAGATATCGAAGTCTTGTGTCTCTACAGCTTCTGCTGCAGGCGTTAAGAAGAATAACAAGCCGATAGTTAATGCCGCAGCAGGTAAGGCGATTTTTAAGTTCTCACGAAATTTATCTTTCATTTCACAGCCTTGCGTGCGGGTTGCAGCAATAGTTGTGTCAGAGATGATTGATAAGTTATCACCAAACATGGCACCTGATACAATCGTGCCTGCCATCAGAGATGGATCAATGCCTGTTTTTTGGGCGACGGCATAAGCAATCGGGCCAATCGCACCGATAGTACCCATTGAAGTACCCATCGCAGTCGACACTACCGCAGCAATTAAAAAGAACCCTGGTAGTAACAGAGCAGGTGGAATAAGTGATAAACCGGCATTAACTACGGCATCAACACCACCGGTCGCACCAGCAACCGCAGAAAACGCACCTGCCAGCAGATAAATCAAACACATAGTGATAATGTTGCTGTGGCCAGCACCTTTAATAAAGGTTTCAACACTGTGGTTGATGGTATTTTTATTTAAAATAAACGCCAGCATGATGGCTGGCAAAATTGCAACAGGAGCAGGCAATTGATAGAAGGCGTAATCGACACCTTGAGACTGTAAGTATAAGCCAGCGCCTAAAAATAAGCCGACAAACACCAAAAGCGGCAGCAAAGAAAGTTTTGCTTTTGTTTTATTAAATGATGGCTGCATCATATTCCTCGTTAGATAACCAATAACACAGCCAAACACTTCTTTTAGCTGTATTTAGTTGTGTCTAAAAGACAACAACAGCGCCCGCAAGCCAAAGACCAAATCGGCGCAAAGGAAGAAGTTTAAATGTATGGATGGCTAAATGCAAAGACTATCTGTTATTATTG
>NZ_JAKEVM010000120.1 GCF_022398475.1 Pseudoalteromonas shioyasakiensis
TATTTATGCTTCTTTGCATAATTTAGTGCGTTGTGCGTGACTATTCCTTTATTTATCATCAAGTGTAGCTAATGTTAGCTTAGCCGAAATAATACTTTAGTTAAACATTTTATTTTTATAGGAATATTTTTTTACTTTGATAGTAGCAGTGAATCATCAATACAATGAAATTCAGCAGCAGCTTGCTTTAAAATATCAGCGGTAAGGTGCTCTGCCCCATAGACATCACACGGTAGCAGATACTTATTCGCTAAGTGACCAAGTAATAAGGCAAAATCACCATCACCCGAAAGCAATACCATTTTATCGAGCTGCTTGGCATGCTCTAGCATATCAATGGTAATGCCAACATCCCAATCCCCTTTCGCACTGCCATCTTTGCGCTGAATAAAAGGTTTCAGTTTCACCTCAAAGCCAATTGCGCGCAGAATATTTTGAAACTGCGATTGCTTTTCATCGCCACGATATATTGCATACGCAATGGCGCAATCGATTTGGTAGCGCTCGCTCATTTGCGCCCAAAAGGCATTGTAGTCAAAGTTTTTCTTGTAGCTTTCTCTACAGGTGTAATAAATGTTTTGTACATCTACAAAAATACCGACTCTTGGCTTATCAACTACTGACATAATTTTTCTGTTCTTTAGTGATTTGTGTTCACTGTAGCATATCTAGGTTGATATTTACGAAAAAGTAACCTAAATTGGTTACATAAAACAAAGTAACCAAATTTGGTTACTTATCGCGATGTAACTAAATTAAGTTACTTAATCTAAGGGATCATAATGATTGCGGTGATCAGCGGTGATTTAATTAAATCACAAAAAATTCCACAACAAGAATACGACGCTATGCTTTATCAGCTTGATCAAAGCTTGCGCTTTGTTGCTAAACGCTTTAATGCAAGCTTTACCATTTACCGTGGCGATGCATTGCAAATACAGCTAACAGAGCCTGAGCTTGTATGTCATGCAGCCATCTTGTTGTATTTGCAAATGAAAGCAGCCAATTACGAGCTGCGACAAAGCTTGGCTATTGGCTCACTAGACAACCCCCGCGCCGATATTAAAACAGCCACAGGCAGTGCTTATACCTTATCTGGCCGTGGTTTAGATAACATCGGCCAGCAACGCTTAGTGTTAAATATTGAAAATAACGCCCTTGAAGAAGGCTTTGCGCTTAATATTGCGCTTGTCGAAGTCCTGCTTGAAAAAATGAGTCAAAAGCAGGCTAATGCCCTGTTTTATTATTTAACCGCCGAGAACAATAGCCATGCTGAGCTTGCCAAAGAGCTTAATACTAGCCGAGAGAATGTCACTAAGTTACTCAACCTAGCACATTATCAACTTATCGAGCGCTTTATAAATTACAGCCAAACCACACTCAAAGGATTGTTATGACCAGTTTTGCTCTATTACTCACCGCATTAGTATTGGGCCACTTACTTGCAGACTTTTATTGGCAGCCAATGAGCTGGGTACACGACAGAAACAACCGTCACTTTCGTGCCAGTAAACTCTATTTGCACGTATTAACACACGGCGTGACCTCTTTAGCTGTGCTCACACTGTGGGAATACACATACGGCTGGCAAGAGTTCTCTCGTGTACTGATAGCAGCTGGTGCGATTATGCTAAGCCACTATGTCATTGACTTGGCAAAGTCATATTCAAATAAAGGCGTAGTGCCGTTTTTACTCGACCAGTTGGCGCATCTTGTTGTGATTGTAATACTGAGCGTTTGGCTTAGTGATAAGAATGAATTTTATAGCTTAGCGTGGCAGAAGCTGATTGCCCTCGAAACCTTGTTTGTTATTGCAGCTTATTTATTGGTGCTCAACCCAAGCTCTGTGTTTATTCGCATGATGCTGGAGAAAATCAATATTCAGATAAACAATGAAGGCAGTATTCCTGCTGCGGGGCATTTTATAGGCTTGCTCGAGCGAGTGTTAATGTTGAGCTTTATCTTGCTAGGTGAATACGGCGGCGTGGGCTTTCTGCTAGCGGCCAAGTCTATCTTCCGATTTGGTGATTTAAAAGAAAGTAGCGAAAAACAACTCACTGAATATGTCATGCTGGGCACTTTGTTAAGTGTCACCGTGACACTCTTTATTGGTGTCGCCACCTTATATTGCATTAAACTCGTTTAATCGCTTAGAAAAACAAAAACGCGCAATTGCGCGTTTTTTGTTTTTACTGTTATTAACTATCCGCAGCGGGTTTACGTCTTGGGCGAGATGGTCCCGATACACGCTGACGATTACCCGCAGGTTTATTACCTGCTGGTTTAGTGTTATTCGATTTATTCCCGCTGTTAGCGCCTTTTTGGTTTTGGCCCTGCTCTTTACCCTTACCCTGCCACTTACCTTGTGAAGGTCGCTTTTGCGATTTAGGTTTTAGCTTTTGTGAGGGTTTTGCTGCACCTTGACCGTCTTGAGCTGGTGCTTTTGGCTTTTTCGGTTTCTTTGGTTTTTTCGGCTTGATTGGACGCGTATCTAGTGGCTTTTCAGCAACTGGTTTGCTTGGCTCAAAACCTGCTTCGGTTGCACGTGGAATAAGCTCACCAATAAAGCGCTCAATACCATACAAATCGTCGGCATCATCTGCTGTTACAAACGATATAGCATGACCCGATGCACCTGCTCGGCCTGTACGGCCAATACGGTGAACGTAATCTTCATAAATATTCGGTAAATCGTAGTTAACAACGTGAGGTAGCTCAACAATATCTAGGCCACGAGCAACGATGTCGGTTGCTACTAATACGCGCACTTCACCGGATTTAAAGCCTTCGAGTGCTTTAACGCGAGCGCCTTGCGATTTATTCCCGTGAATGGCAGCACCCACAATATCATCGCGTTCAAGCTGCTTAACTAAACGGTTTGCACCATGCTTGGTACGGCAAAATACTAATACTTGTTGCCAATTATTGGTACGGATCAAATGACTAAGTAATGCTGTTTTACGTGATTTATCTACCGCATAAACAGATTGAGCAACCGTTTTAGCTGTGGTGTTTTTTGCCGCGACTGAAATTTCAACGGGGTCGTTAATGAGCCCTTTTGCAAGTTCACGAATTTCATCTGAGAAAGTCGCTGAGAACATCAAGTTTTGACGTTTAGCGGGCAATTTAGCAATGATACGTTTGATGTCATGAATAAAGCCCATATCAAGCATACGGTCGGCTTCATCAAGGATCAGCACTTCTAAATCATCAAACTTAACAGCATTTTGATTGTGTAGATCTAATAAACGACCCGGCGTGGCAACTAAAATATCAACACCTTTACGAAGGCGCATCATTTGCGGATTAATTTTAACGCCGCCATAAACAACAAATGAGCTAACATTTGAATGTTTAGCGTATTGCTCAACATTTTCGCTTACTTGTAAAGCCAGCTCACGGGTTGGTGCCAATACTAATGCGCGTACTTTGTTGCCTCCCGCTTTAGGGCCTTTTGACAAACGCTCAATTAACGGCAGCGTAAAACCTGCTGTTTTACCTGTGCCAGTTTGCGCAGCGGCCATAACATCGCGGCCTTCAATGATCGCAGGGATAGCTTGTGATTGAATAGGCGTTGGTGCTTCATAGCCCTTTTCTAAAACTGCATTTACTAAAGCTGGTGATAAACCTAACCCATCAAAACTCATACTATCTCTCTTTAAAAAATTCAGCCGATACGGCGAAGTGCGCGCATTATACCTAGGATAGTCAATAATGCATGGAATTATTTGCAAACTGACACTTAATGCTGAACTTAGCAGACAAATTTAAGACATAAAAAAAGCGGCTCAAATGCCGCTTTATTCTTATAACCTATCTTTACTTAACACCAAGTTCGCGTAAACGCTCTTGTAAGTAGCTGTCTGCTGTGTAACGCTCAGAAAGCACAACATCAGGACGCGGGTGTAAGAATAGTGGTAACGAAATACGTGATTTCGTTGACGCTTTGCCCGTTGGGTTGATCACGCGGTGAATCGTTGATGGGAAGTAACCACCTGACGCTTCTTGTAACATGTCACCAATATTGATGATCAGGTTACCAAAATCACATGGTACGTCTAACCAACCACCATCTGTTTTTTGTACTTGTAAACCTGGCTCATTTGCCGCAGGTAATACAGTTAGTAAGTTAATATCGCCATGCGCTGCTGCACGGATTGCACCTGGCTCTTCATCACCTGTCATTGGAGGGTAATGCAGAATACGCAGGAGTGTTTGCTCAGAGTTAGCAATCATATCTTTAAGGTCGATAGAGAACTTAGCACGCACTTCTTCTGGAGCTTCAGCTTGAACCCAGCTTAATAATGTTGCTGCAAACTCATTCGCTAAACGGTAGTACTCACGGATTTCTTCTTCTAGCTGTGCTGGAACACGGCCTTTTGGATAAACGTGGTAATACTCTTTAATATCTTTAACGGTAAAGCCTTTTGCAACTTCTGACACTGATGGTGGGAAGTAACCATCTTGTGTTTCTTTTGAAAATAAAAACTCGTGCTTTTGCTCAGAATTAAAGAATTCTTGCCAATTTTTGTAAATAGACTCAACTAATGACTGAGGGATTGGGTGATTTTTTAATACACCGAAACCTGTGTTTCTTAGTGACTCAACAAATTGAGCGGCCGCATCGCTCGCTTTATAATCAACGGTAGGTAAATGTTGCATTTGTCTTTTCCAGTGAATAAGGTTCTAGAAGTCTGTGCTAAGCATAGCATTTCTTCATTATAGCGCTTCGCGAGGATAGAGAAACACAGGCAAAAACATAAGGACTTATGTCCGCCCCACCTTGCTTAGCTCCTTAACTTTGATACAGATCAACTAACCCCTTAAGTAGTATAATATGTACTATTACCTAAACTTTGATATGGTTAATTAGACACATTTCAACGCAAAAGGATCGCTAATGTTCAAAAATCTGCAAATCTTACTTTTCAGTGCGCTGATACTTGTAACCAATCAGGCCATCTGTGCAGAACAAGCAAACTATAAAGTCGAAAATATTAAAGACAACGTATATCGCTTTAGTGCTGGCCATTATCACAGCGCTTTTATGATTGTTGATAACCAGGCCTTAGTGACTGATCCTATTAATAGCGATGCCGCAAAATACTTAAAAAGCTATATCAAGAAAACCTTTAACGCCGAAATCAAATTTATGCTGTACAGCCATAGCCATGTTGACCATGCGATGGGCGGTAATGAGCTAATCGATAACAACACCACGGTCGTTGCTCATCAATTTGCAGCTGAGGACCTTAAATTAAATAAAGTGCCTACTGCCCTGCCTGATCTTACATTTACCGATACACTAAAAGTCGATTTAGGTGATAGTTACGTGCAGCTGAAATATTATGGGCCTAATAATGGCCGAGGCAATGTCAGTATGCGCTTTATGCCTGCCAACGTACTTTATGTTGTTGATTGGATTGTGCTTGGCCGCATGCCATATAAAAACCTGATTGGTTACGATATTAACGGCATGCTGCATTCAACCAAAGCGGTGCTAAATGAACCTGCGTTTGCTGCATTTATAGGTGGCCATGCAGATACTGGCAACCGCGATGATGTTGTCTCGTACTTACACTATATTCAAGACTTACACACTGCCGTGCGCGATGGCATGTTAAAAGGTAAAAACCTTGCGACCTTACAAAAAGAAATAAGCTTGCCTAAATACAGCCATTTAAAAATGTACCAGCAATGGCTACCACTGAATATTGAGGGTGTGTATAACAACCTTGTCGAGATGGGTTATTTTAATTTTCGCAGCGACATTGATGCTCAGTTTTAACTGAGCATCAATAGCGAGATAAAAACGCGTTAAGTTCTTCACTCATACGTGCAACAAGCGATTTTGGGCCACCATCATACATATCGTTATGGCGCGAATCTTTAAGCTTAATTTGCGTCACTGGGTATACAGCGAGCTCTTGCGGCGTTAGCAATACGTTGTCATCTGCTGGGTAATCGCTACCGCGTAGTGTCAGTACAGCAATATTTTTGTTCCTTGGGGTCAGCATACGGCGATGATCAAGGGTGATCAGCTTAGACACCTTAGCGGGATAAATAGCGGCATATAATGCTGCAATATCTCCCCCATTTGAGTGCCCAAATAAAGTGAGCTGATTAAAGTCATACGCAGGGTAACGCTTTGCAAGTTCTACGGCTAAAAACTCAAGGGTTTGCACACCACGGTGCCAGTTTTCCATACGGGTAGTCATGTATGGTGGCTCAGGGTTTAAACTCGGATCACCTTTTAACTCATGAGCAACTTCAACCGTTAAATAACCATGCTGATGAAAGGCCTGCTGAGCAAATTGATAGTCTGTATGTGCCATACCATAGCCTGCCCCAATAAACGCCACGGGGCATTTCTTCTTTATCGTGCATTTGCTATCGGCTGCTGTAATGGTCACCGGAATATGGCGTGCCCGCTCAGTATCAAACAGTGTCTCTGTTTGATTTGCAAAGGCTGTTTGCCCGCAAAGCGTTAAAGCGAGCAATAGCGCCGCCTTTTTAATATTTAACATGCTAATTTGAATTCTAAGCTACGTTTAACCATAGGCCACTCACCATCAATAATTGAAAACACCACGGTGTCGCGTACGCATCCATCAGCCATTATTTGGTGATTACGAAGCACCCCATCTTGTTTCGCCCCTAAGCGAGCAATAGCATTGCGCGAAGCCTGATTATGCCAATGGGTACGAAACTCAACAGCAATCACATTAAGTGTTTCAAATGCATAACTCAGCAGCAGTTTTTTACAATCAGTATTAACCCCAGTACGCTGAAAACGCTTGGCATACCATGTATAGCCAATTTCTAAACGGCGGTTTTTACTGTCGATATTACAAAAGCGAGTTGAGCCTATCACCTCATCGGTGTGTTTATCGATGACAGCAAATGGTAATGCGCGACCAAGTGACTGTTGTTCAAACGCCATACTTAAATAATCGTCAACACGTTCTTCATTAGGCACCGAGGTAAACCAAAGCTCCCAAAGCTTTCCATCTGAAGCGGCGCTAACTAGAGCATCACGGTGCTCAAGCGTTAACGGCACTAATTTAACAAATTGACCTTCTAAGGTGATGGGACTTAAATCCATAACTTTTCTTAACCTTAAGTAGCAATAATATTTAATCCACCAGCTCTATATCGAGCCCTGCTAATAAATCCAAAGCGGCATAACGTTCAAATTTGGCCTTACTGATATTGTTAGCTGTTATATCAATGGCGAAGTGGCTGGCACCAATAAAGTTAGCCTTACTGAGGTTGGTTTGTTGGAACAAGCTGTCACGAAAGTCCGTATCAGTAAAATCAGCTGAAGATAAATCTGCATGTCTAAAATCAACATCTTTGGCAAAACAGCTACGCATTTTTAAAGCTTTTAAACTAAGTTCAAAAAAGCTGCTGTGGCTAAGTTCACAGCCAACAAAACTCACTGGAGCACGGCTGGCGAGTAACGGCCAATCAACATCAGTAAAACGAACACTGGTTAATTTACACTGTTTAAAGCTTACTTCTTCAAGCGAGGTGTACCTAAGCCCAAGGGCAGCTAAATTACAGTTTTTAAACTCACACTCTATGAACCGACAGTTTTCAAACTGACTATTGCTAAAGTCACAGTCGATAAATTCACATTGCTCAAATTCGCAATGCGAAAATGTTTGCCCTGCAAGGTTTGCTTCAAAGGTGTGTTCAAAATAAAGGGAATGGCTTGCGATCACGCGGTGGTCTCAATATCTTGTTTAAGCGCAAGTACTGCAATAAAAATAAGACCAAACAATGGAATTAGCCCTAGTAACCCACCAATAACGGCCACTACGATTGGTGTTGAGGTTTTGCGCTTACCTAAGTAATAGCTGATAGCGGCAAACACAGGAATTAAAATAACAATTATTTGCCCGATTAAAGTTGCACTGATATTCATTCTCTCTCCTTGAAGAACATACTAAATATTCATTTAAGCACAAAAAAACCCTAAGGCATACACCTTAGGGTTATTATTCATTAAGTCTTATAATTCAGGTTATTATGAATTATTCAGCGTCTTTCGCTACAACATCAATAGCAAGCTCAGTTAATGCATCTGCATTTGCTTTGCTTGGTGCATCTGTTAATAAACATGATGCTTGAGTTGTTTTAGGGAAAGCAATAACGTCACGAATGTTATCAGTACCGCATAACAACATAACTAAGCGGTCAAGACCAAACGCAAGACCTGCATGCGGTGGCGTACCGTATTTAAGTGCATCAAGTAAGAAACCAAACTTGTCTTGTTGCTCTTGCGCTTCGATACCTAAAATTCTGAATGCTGTTTCTTGCATTTCTGCATTGTGAATACGTACCGAACCACCACCAACTTCGTAGCCGTTTAATACCATGTCGTATGCATCTGATAGTGCACCAGCTGGGTTTGCTTCAAGCTCTTCAGGAGAAATACCTTTCGGTGCAGTGAATGGGTGGTGAACCGCATGCAATGTACCTTCGTCGTCTTCTTCGAACATAGGGAAGTCAACAACCCATAATGGTTTCCAGCTATCTAGATCAGTAATGCCTAAATCAACACCAATCTTAAGACGTAGCGCACCCATTGCTTCGTTTACAACGTTGCGCTTGTCAGCACCAAATAAAATGATGTCGCCAGATTGTGCGTTAGTACGCTCAAGTAATTGGTTGATCACTTCTTCGTTTAAGAACTTAGCGATTGGTGACTGTACACCTTCAACGCCCGCTGCACGGTCGTTCACTTTCATCCATGCTAGGCCTTTCGCGCCATAGATACCGATGAATTTAGTGTAATCGTCGATTTGTTTACGAGAAAGCTCAGCACCGCCTGGTACAGTTAATACAGCAACACGGCCTTTTTCGTCATTAGCAGGACCAGAGAATACTTTAAACTCAACGTCTTTTACTAAATCAGCAACGTCTACAAGTTGCATTGGGTTACGTAGGTCTGGTTTATCAGAACCATATAAACTCATTGCTTCGCTGTATGGCATTACTGGGAAGTCGCCTAAGTCAACGTCTAATATTGATTGCCACATTTCGCGGATCATTTTCTCAGTCATTGCACGCACTTCATCAGAGCTCATGAATGACGTCTCTAAATCGATTTGTGTGAATTCTGGCTGACGGTCAGCACGTAAATCTTCGTCACGGAAACATTTAACAATTTGATAGTAACGGTCAAAACCCGACATCATTAATAATTGTTTAAATAACTGTGGTGACTGAGGTAAAGCGTAGAAGCTACCCTTGTGAACACGGCTAGGTACTAAGTAGTCACGCGCACCTTCTGGCGTTGCTTTTGTTAGTACCGGTGTTTCGATATCTAAGAAACCGTTGTCATCTAAGAAACGACGCACAAAGCTGCTCGCTTTTGCACGAAGTTTGATACGGTCGCTCATTTCAAGACGACGTAAATCTAGGTAACGGTATTTTAAGCGGCGCTCTTCAGAGTTTTGCTGATTAAAATCAAGTGGTAATGGCTCTGAACGGTTGATGATAGTTAAGCTTGTGCCTAAAATTTCAACTTCACCTGTTGCCATGTCTTTATTTACTTGGCTATCAGGGCGTGCGCGAACAACACCTTTTAACTGCACACAAAACTCTTGACGTAGTTTATTCGCAGTATCCATTAATCCTTCTACTTCAGGATCAAAAACAACTTGTACTAAACCTTCTCTGTCACGTAAATCGACGAAGATAAGGCCACCAAGGTCACGGCGTTTGTTGATCCAACCACATAGTTCAACTTCTTGATCTACGTGAGATTTATTTAGCTGTCCGCAATATATAGAGCGCATAGTATTCCTGTCAGTTAAAGACTTATAGCCGCCTGCTCTTAAGAGTTCGCTATTTTGAGAGCAAAAGCCACTATACAAAGTAATCATTTAAGGCAGAGCATTATACCCAAACCATCGCAAAATGCGAGTGCCAGCAGTGCCTGTCGGGGGCTAAATATATACCCCAACTTCTGAGCAAACATTTCTTTTGATACACTAGCTAAAGTTTAAATTTATTGGTTGATTTAATGCTGTATTTAGGTTGTCCGCAGTGGTCTAGCACCGCATGGAAAGGAAATTTACTCTCTAGTCACTGTAAAAGCGCCGACATGCTCAGTGAGTATGCGCAATGCTTTAACTCAGTCGAAGGCAACACCAGTTTTTATGCTGACCCTAGTCACGAGTCATTATTACGCTGGCATGATGCGGTACCCGAAGACTTTAAATTTACTTTTAAGTTTCATCGGCGTTTTAGTCACGAATTACAGCTGACGAATATAACTAGTGAGCTTAATGCGTGGCTAAACTTATTTGAGCCAATTTTTGCTAAAACGGGGCAAATTATGTTGCAGCTACCCCGTGCCTTTGGACCAGATGCACTGCCACTGCTTGCTAATTTTATTGCACAACTACCCAAACAACTTAGTTACGGTATAGAAGTACGTCACCCCGGTTTTTTTCAAAAAGATGATGCAGAAATTCGTTTAAATCAGCTATTAATTGAAAATAATATAGACCGTATCAGTATGGATACCCGCGCTTTATTTGCTGTACCCGCCGATACCGATGCACTCATTGATGCGCAAAAGAAAAAACCTTATTTACCTGTGCATGCCATTGCAACAGGAAATCAGCCTATGCTGCGCTTTGTGATTGCCAGTCTTGAACATGAATACAAGTCGTATTACCAGCCATGGCTGAAAAAAGTAAAGCAATGGCTTGATGAAGGAAAATCACCCTATTTGTTTTTTCATACCGCAGATAATCGCCAGTCACCACTTTTAGCAAGACAGTTTTGCCAAGATTTAGGTTACAATCACCCCGTGCTCGCACCTTTTATGGGTGAACGCGAAGCAAGCCAAAGCAGTTTATTTTAGCGCCCGATTTATCAGAGAAAATATGAAAGATTACAGCCGTTATTTTCAAGGTTACCCGCCTCACATCATTGAGCAAGTGTTACAGCTATTTAATGGCGACAGAGCTGCTAACTACCTAAAGGGCAAATACCCTGATGCGCATAGCATTACCAGCGATAAAGCTTTATACAGTTACGCCACTGAGCTGAAAAAGCGCTACCTTAAAAATGCCCTGCCTTTTGGTCGTGCTGCATTCAAAAAACAAGGCGATATGGTCACGAATGCCTTAGGCACCCATACTTTCCGTATGCAAGGTAAAACCCGAAAACACGACCTTGCCATTAATAGCGACCTACTTCGAGCACCTGAGCCACTTCTCAAAGCACTCGTCGTACACGAGCTGGCTCATTTTAAAGAAAAAGACCACAACAAAGCTTTCTATCAACTATGCTGCCACATGGAGCCGCAATATCATCAACTAGAACTAGATTTAAGAATATTCAGTGTGCTGGTAGGTGAAGGGAAAAATCCGTATTAAAACTATCAGCTATCAAAAACATAAAACCTGGGGAATGAATGTTGAGCTCTTGTTGTTCAAAAACTCTAATAACTATCCCCCATCTCGATCAGCTAAAAACTGACGGCTGAAAGCTGATAGCTAAACTTCTGAAACCTCAAACCTTCTTTGCCCTATCAGCTGCCCAGACTCGGTAACCACTTTAACGACCCATTTCCCTGCAGCATTAGCAGGGAAATTCGTTTTATGGCTCCACGCTCGATAGCCCTCTTTACGACCACCAGAAATATCCAAGGCTATGCGGTCAACTTCTTTTCGATTATGCACCCAAACGTGGAAGATTTTTTCATTTAACCCTCGCGGTGCTTTTACCGCACTAAAACTATATAGACCTTTTTCATGTAAGCTCTGCTCAGTGAGTTCTGATATTGGCGAAAGCGGTTTACGAGCTTGTTCATCAAGCTGATACGACATGCTCATATCGGTTAAACGCAGTGCCGCAGGTGGCACAAAACTACGTAATTGCCAAAGCCCGGTACCTAATGCACAAAGCAATAACACCAACAGCGGGAAACGCCACCATTTAGCATTGGGCATCAAATTACCAAGACTTGGAATCGTTAAAATAACAGCCGTGATCAGCGCTATTTCAAAACTTTGGCTGGTCGTTAACTTTAATAAAATTGGCAAGGTAACCGACAGCACGACAAACAAAGAAAAGCTATGAAACACACTAAACCAGACACTGTGTCTTGCGAGCTTTTTGTAATAGAGGGGGTCAACAACAGAAACGAACGCACAAAGTATAATTAAAGCGGTAAACGCGGCCTGCCCATGGTCCCAGGTTGTCACTGCTAAGAAAAATGGTAAGGCAAAAAACAAACTTTCTTGCTGCACAACTTGCAGCGCAAAGCGCATGACGTTAGGCGACACCGCCACACCAAAACGCTCCTCTACTTTATCTCTTAGCCAGTTATCTATTAACAACCACAACCAAGTGACTAATAGCAAAATAGAGATAAGTTGCGAAAACGATTCTTTTCGCTCAACAAAGACATAGCTTGCTACACCACTGCAAAAAGCCAACACCGCCATCAACCCCGGCCGCTTCTGCATCATGAAAACAAATTTAGTTATAAAGTTTTTTAAGTAATTCATGTAATCATCAAATCCATTTAAGGCTTTATGAGTAAAGCATAAATTGGATGAATGTAGGCTTTAAAACGAGCTTTAAGTTCAAAGCTTTAAACTGTAAGGTATTTTGATGAAGCCAAACGAGCATCGAGTATTTTTCTAAAAGGAACAAATGGAATGGCGTATAAAGTCTTGATAATACTTTTATTAATTTCTAAGTGTACAACTGCGAATGCATTTGAAGATTATAGTTTTTTAAATGGTGAATGGTTTTGCAAAATAAAATCAGTATTACCAAACGATGCAATACTAGAAGTTGATAGCCACATAACTACTTCAATTAAAGATTTAAACTCATATTCAAAAAGCTTTTTTAAATTTTATTTCAAACAAAACCCTGATTTGGCTTCTGTTATCTCTGTTGAATCCACAGAAAAAATGGATTTCGAGGGTGATATAATGATCAGCTTTGATTCTAAAACCCATAAAACAAATTTAATCAAAGATGAGCTAAATATCTTTTCCCCAGAATCTGTGAAAAGCTTTACTCGAGGGCCTTCAGTGACAGTTAAAACGAAAATCAAAAAAATAGACGATGAAACTATTAAATTAATTGGGATCCCTGACAAAGATATTATCAAT
>NZ_JAKEVM010000121.1 GCF_022398475.1 Pseudoalteromonas shioyasakiensis
CTGTTTAAGTGAATAATTATTTGCAAAAAAGTTTAAAGGGCACAGAAATATAAAAAGGAGATATAAAAAAAGCGGCCGAAGCCGCTTCAGGAAGTAAAATAAGTTTAAATCTTAAAATACGTATTTTGCAGAGAACTGCAGACGGTCCATATCGCCGTCAGCACCGCTTTCTAGCTCACGCTCAGCATGTTTGAATTCAACACCAAAGGTAAGCTTTTTAACAGGCGAATATAAAAGGTTGGCACTATAGCTTTGGCTCATTTCTGTAGGATCGCCAGTCACAGCAAGTAAATCTGTGTTGTTATCTGCTGAGAAGAATGAATAAAGGAAAGTTGAGCGCCATTGGCTGTTCCAGTGTTGTTGGTAGGCAATAAAACCTGATGTTGAATCAATTGCATCTAAATCATCACCGTCAAGCACCGCACCATGAGCCACATTTAAACCAACATAACGGCCTAAACCTGTGCCTTGAGTTAGCATAAATTTAAGGTTGTTTTGGCCAAAATTTACTTTACCTGAGGCGCTGATACCGAACGATGATGTATCTGCATCAATGCCATTTTGTTTATAAGTTAACTGGCGAGCAAGACCGGTAAATACTAATTCACCCCAATCAGCTTTATGCGCATAACGTGCTGTAAAGTCAGGCATTGATGCATCATCAGTGGCAACACGTGCACCGCCAACTGTGACTGTGCTCTCTGGGTTTTCGATAGAGAATGACCAATTACCGGTAGTGTAACGTGCCTGTGCTTGACGTACGAACACAGTACCTTCAGCAGGACCGACGAAATCAAGTGTTTCTGGTAATGCGCCAACGTTTTGGAAGTTTGACCAGGCTTGACCAAATAGCCAACCATCATAAGTTACAAATGCTTGACGAATACGAGGCGCGTAAGAGTTACTAACGCGTTCGTTACCGCCAGGTGCTGAAGCAATAAAGTCTATTTCAATTTTAGTTTTGATGGTTTTACCGTCGTCTAATTTTGTTGCTGTACCTAGGTTAAAGCGAGATTGGCGTGCATGCATGTCAAATACTGCATCGCTGTCGCTGTCTGCGCCTACAGGTGTTGTACCTGGTACATAGAAGTCACGGCCAATGCTGCCGCCAGCTGGTACGCCTGCAGAGTAATCACTCCACATAGCATCAAGTTTTACATAGCCACCATAAGAAACGTCTGTGTTACCGATGGTTGCGGCGTTAGCGGTACCTGCAAGTGCACATAAAACAGCTGAAGCTGTGAGTGTTTTTAATGCGGTTACTTTTGTTGTTGTCATAATGTGTATTCCTGTCGAAGCTACTTGTTGATTGCATTAATGTTGTTGTATCACTGTTGTTTAAGAAATGACTTCTCTCAATTATCTATTGGTCTATTAGACTAAGGTGGAATGGGTAGTTAAATCGCATCCAACCTAACATTGGACTAGATTATAGAAGGCAATTTTAAAGTTTTTTGTTAAATGACAAGATATACAACTAAGGTCTAATACTTTCAGGGGCTTTGCTGAGTGATCCTTGAAGCAGGCCGTAGGCAAGTAATTAAAATGGAGACGACAACAATGTCAGAAAGTATCTATCCAGTACCAGCGCATATCAAGAATGCAGCACTAGTTGATAACGATAAATATAATACACTGTACAAGCAATCTATTGATGACCCTGAAGGATTTTGGCGAGAGCACGGTAAACGCCTTGATTGGTCAACTCCTTATAACAAAGTAAAGAACACCTCATTCGACAAAGGCCACATCAGCATTCGCTGGTATGAAGACGGCCAACTTAACGCATCTTATAACTGTATTGACCGCCACCTTGCCACTAAAGCCGATAAAACAGCCCTTATTTGGGAAGGCGACAACCCTGAACACAACGAAAATATTAGCTACCAACAGCTTCACGACGAAGTAGCTAAGCTAGCCAACGGCCTTAAAAAATTAGGCGTATCAAAAGGTGACCGTGTTGCTATTTATATGCCAATGACACCGCAGGCTATTTACGCTATGCAAGCGTGTGCGCGTATTGGTGCTATTCACTCTGTAGTATTTGGTGGTTTCTCTCCATCAGCGATTGCTGACCGAATTAATGACTCAGGCGCTAAAGTGGTAATTACTTCAGACGAAGGTCGCCGTGCTGGCAACTGCGTACCACTTAAAGCAAATGTTGATGAAGCGGTATCACAAGACTCTGTAACCACCGTTGAGCACGTTATTGTTCATCAGCTAACGGGTGGTGAAGTTGAGTGGAATAGTCATGATGTTTGGTGGCATGAGCTTGTCGCTGACTTACCAGCTGAGTGTGAACCTGAACCAATGAATGCAGAAGATCCACTTTTCATTCTTTATACTTCAGGCTCAACCGGTCAACCAAAAGGTGTGGTTCATACTACCGGTGGTTACCTTGTTTATGCATCGATGACACATGAATATGTGTTTGATCTTAAAGAAGACGATATTTTCTGGTGTAGTGCCGATGTGGGCTGGATCACTGGTCACAGCTACATTGCTTATGGCCCATTAGTGAATGGCTGCACGCAAGTCGTATTTGAAGGTGTACCAACCTACCCAACAGCGGGCCGTATGGGTGAAGTAATTGATAAGCACAACGTGACTATCCTTTACACAGCACCGACTGCTATTCGTGCTCTAATGGCGAAAGGCGATGAGCCAACAGCGACTTCAACTCGTAACAGCCTTCGTGTAATGGGTTCTGTAGGTGAGCCAATTAACCCAGAAGCGTGGGCATGGTATTACGAGCATATTGGTAACGAAAACTGCCCAATCGTTGATACCTGGTGGCAAACAGAGACTGGCGGCATCATGATCACACCATTACCAGGTGCAACAGATATGAAGCCAGGCTCAGCAACACGTCCATTCTTTGGTATTGCACCAGCACTATTTGATGCTGAGGGTAATACACTAGAAGGCGCGGTTGACGGTAACCTTGTTATTTTAGATAGCTGGCCATCACAAGCACGTACAGTTTATGGCGACCATGAACGCTTTGAACAAACCTATTTCTCAGCATACCCAGGCGTGTACTTCACAGGTGATGGTTGTCGTCGTGATGAAGATGGCTACTACTGGATCACAGGCCGTGTAGATGACGTACTTAACGTATCAGGTCACCGCCTAGGTACTGCAGAAATCGAAAGTGCATTGGTTGCTCACGAAGCAGTAGCAGAAGCGGCTGTAGTAGGTTACCCACATGATATTAAAGGTCAGGGCATCTATGTTTACATCACTCCAAATGAGGGTGTTGTAGTGAGCGATGAGCTAACAAAAGAGGTACGTAACTGGGTTCGTAAAGAGTTAAGCCCAATTGCATCACCAGATATGATCCAATGGTCTCCAGGTTTACCGAAAACTCGTTCTGGTAAGATCATGCGTCGAATTTTACGTAAAATTGCGGCAAATGAGCACCAACAGCTTGGAGATACTTCTACACTAGCCGATCCGAGCGTTGTTGATGAGCTAATCGAAAACCGATTAAATCGTTAAAATTGCGTTAAAAACTTGATTAGAAGTTGATTCTAAACGTAGTATATCGGCTGTCACTTAGAAATAGGTGTCAGCCGAATTTATTAGGAGTGAACCATGAGTCAGTTTTTAATAGCGGACGATCATCCGTTATTTCGTGAAGCGCTGAAAGGGGCATTGAGTGCTAAGTTCGCTGATTTAGAAGTGTTTGAATCGGAAAACTTTGATACCACTTTGCAGGTGCTGAGCGAGCAAGAAGATCTTGATATCTTACTACTAGACCTTCACATGCCAGGCAATGGCGATTTATACGGCCTTATTCGCATTCGCGAAGACTATCCAAGCTTACCAATAGCTGTTGTTTCTGGCAGCGAAGACATCAATGTAGTTTCTAAAGTAATGGGTTATGGTGCGATGGGATTTATTCCAAAATCATCTTCATCAGATGATATTGCGCTGGCAATCAACCACATACTTGAAGGCGATGTTTGGCTTCCACTGGAACTCAAAGATAAAGTGGCTGGAGTAGATGGCGAAGACAAAGAAATTGCAGCGCAAGTGGCTTCACTAACGCCGCAGCAATACAAGGTGTTGCAATACTTACACGAAGGCTTGTTAAACAAACAGATTGCTTACGAGTTACATATTTCCGAAGCAACCGTTAAAGCACACATTACAGCAATTTTTAGAAAGCTAGGTGTGTATAATCGTACTCAAGCGGTATTAATTGCCTCTAAGTTACAATTAGAGCCTATTGAGTCGGCATAACAAAAGATAATAAAAACAATAAAGAGGCCATTCAGCCTCTTCATTTTATTGCTTAAGCGAACACCACGGTTCGATTACCATTGATAAACAGTTTATGTTCAGATGCGAGCTGCAACGCTTTGCAGAACACTGTTTTCTCTACATCTTTACCCATTTTTGCCATCATCTCTGCGGTATCCGCATGACTGACATGCGTCACATCTTGTAAAATAATCGGCCCTTCATCAAGCTCATTATTAACAAAATGAGCGGTCGCGCCAATAATTTTTACACCGCGCTCAAATGCCTGATGGTAAGGCTTTGCGCCAATAAAGGCAGGCAAAAATGAATGGTGAATATTAATAATCTTACCTTCAAAGCGCGCCACAAATTCAGGGCTTAAAATACGCATATATTTAGCAAGGCCAATAATGTCAGGCTGATAGCTGGCTATTAAATCACCGACTTGTTGATCATGCTCCGCACGGCTTAAGCCTTCGTGCGATACCACATGAAATGGTACACCAAAGCCTGCAGCCAGTGGCGCTAAGTCGGCGTAGTTGGCAATCACAGCCAGTACTTCGATGTTTAAGGCTTTTTCGAATTGCTTTAGTAATACACCACCTAAACAGTGCGCTTCTTTGGTAGCAAGCAATACCACTTTGGTTTTTTCGCTGCTGTGCAGGGCAAGCTCTGCGCCATCAGGAAGTAGCTCAGCAAGACTTGGTAAAAAGTCATCTGAAATAACGCCGCTTAACTCTGTACGCATAAAAAAGCGTTTAGCGTCTTTATCTACAAATTCGTTATTACGTGTAATATTTAAATTATGCTGATGACAAAGGCCGGTGATCTTGGCAATTAGACCAACATCATCATCGCATTGTGTGGTTAAAATCGTGTTCATAGTCCTCATTCTAATCCCGTTTGTGTGAACACCATTATTTGCTAATTTTTTTGTGCTGCATAGCGCAAATTTGACTATCTAATAATTTATCTGATTTGATTGTATAAGCGTCTAAAATGTAATCATTATTTACTTTTCGTGTAAAAGTAAGCTGCTTTCACTATAAATGTGATTTTATGTCCATAATTATGATTAATTAAGTGCTTTTCTACATCATTTTCTACACTTTTTAACCTTATCGTAAGTAACTGTAAGTGAAGGTAATAGTTTGTAAAACATAGAATTTTTTCGCATTATTCGAGTCAGAATGGGGTATTACAAACAATAAGGAAAAAATTCCATGAAAAGCACTCTGCTTAAAACAATTGTTGCCTCAAGTTTGCTTTCGGTACTGGCTGCCTGTTCAAGCGATGACAGTAGCAGTAGCAACAGTGGCTATGTGCAACTGTACAATGGCTCTTACAATAGTCCATACACGCGTTTATTTGTTGATGACACTGAACGTTCGGGGGCTGATTTTGGTGATGTATCAACTCGTCATAACTACAGTTCGGGGGAGTATGATCTCAGTTTTGAATATGTTGATGCCAACGATAGTTATATCATCATCGACGAAGAAACCATCAAAATTAAAAATGATCAAACTCAGTTGCTAGTAATGAACGGTGATTTTGCTGAACCAATTTTTACTGAGCTCAGTGTGCCGACGTCAAGCGATGAAGATGAATTCAATGTTGGCTTTTTTAATATCGTTGGCGAAGATAACCTTTACGATGTATACGTTGCCACTGACGACGGTTTATTTGATACCGCTGAGTTATTAATGACTTCGCAATACCTCGTTGAGCCAGAATTAGCGACGCTTGAGGAAGGTTATTACACTATTTATATTACCGCTAGCGGCAGCACTGATGTGATTTTTGAATCACCAACCGTGTACTTTAATGATGAAGCAACGTACATGGCGATGATCCGCCCAAGTTATGCAACAGAAGAAGATGGCATTACGCTTGATGTTGTGACGGCTAGTAGCTCAGTAACACAACTAAACCACCAAGACGCGCAAGGTCAGTTGCGTTTTATCAATACCATCGATGATTACACGCAAACCCAGTTTAAAGTAACCCGAGGCACAACGGCGACCAACACCGAAGTTGTTAGCAACGATAGTTACTCTGAATACATGAGCATGTCACCAAATAGTTATAGCGTCGCTATGTTAGACGAAGCGGGAGACACAATTGTCGATAACTTCTTAATGACATTAGAGCGTGAGCAAAGTGCGGTTGGCCTTTTCTACAATGACAAAGATTACGGGCCTCGTATGATGACCATTGAAGAAAACCTAACTCCAAGCAGCTACAGCCACGCAGTTACTGTGGTTAACTTAATTGATAGCTATGCAGGGCAAGAGATTGACGAAGTTGATGTGTACTTCACCCTCAATGGTGAAACGGTTGAAGATACCAGCAATGTTGTTGAAGGGTTAGATCAATACGACCAGCAAGAACAGGTGGTTGATAACGAAGTTTATACAACCTATGTGGTCTATGAAGACAATGGTCAACAGATTGTGCTATTACAACAAAGCGATATGGATTTTACCGAAGAAGGTAACTATATCTTAGTGATTGAACACGATGAAACCACAGACTCAGGTTTTAAAATGACCTTAGAGCGTACGGTGACTGAACAGTCTTAACCGGCTAAAACGCAATATCGTTGTTTATTTACTCTTGCTAAGTGTTTATTGTATAAACAATTAAGGCTTTTGCTTTTTGTTTAAAGCGTACACAAGGAGAGAGTATGGATGGCGGTATTGCGTTACTAATATTACTAGCACTAGTTGTTGTAGGTGGCTCCATTGCGGGTATTTTTGCCTTTTTTCAACTCTCCAGTTTAAAGCGAGAAGTAGCTGCTCTTCGAGTCAAACTTAACGCGACATATAGTCATAATCCACAAGCAAATACTGCAAATCAGTTTGATAATTCAAACGACGATCTGACTGACACTTCAAAATTTGAACCAGAGCCTGTAGTCATTAGTAAGCCGATTGAGGCTATCCCTAAAAAGCCAGAGCAAACAAAACCCAAGCCTGAGACTTTAAATCCGCTAGTAAGCCAACTCGTTACACAAATCAAAGCCAATTGGTTAACTTGGGTAGGAGCGGTTGCACTTGCCTTTGGCGGTATCTTTTTAGCCCGCTATTCACTGGAGGCAGGCTTATTATCCGAAACCATGCGACTTACGCTTGGCGCTATTTTTGGTTTGAGCTTAATTGTCGCGGCTGAGGTCTTACATCGCAAAGGTATTATTTTTGATGGGTTTAGCAACTATATTCCCGCAGCGCTGGCAAGTGGTGGTTTTATTAGTTGTTTTGCATTGACCTTGCTGGCCTATAGCCATTATGGCTTACTGCAAGCTTTACCGGCATTTAGCATTTTAACCTTAGTTTCTGTAGCAGCAAGCTGGATGGCACTGCGTTTTGGTCCTGTGCTTGCGGTCATTGGTGTTATTGGTGCCTACAGCGTGCCGGTTTGGGTCAATAACGGGAGTAATGACTTTATAGCACTGCTAACCTATGTTGCGTTTGTCAGTGTATCGGCTTCGCTAGTCGCGCATTACGTAAAACGGCATTGGTTGTGGTATCTGTTATGGGCAGGTCACTTAGGCTGGTATTACTTAGTTGCAATGGGTGCAGCTAAAAATCTGCATTGGTTTATTAATCTTTATGCTCTATTTAGCATCGTATTGTTAATTGCGATTCCACGCCTAGGGCTGAGTATTAAACAAATAGAATACCGTCCACATCGCTTTAAAACACTACTTAAGCAACTGCCCGACAACCCTCTGTTGATAGCTGTTGTCGTGCCACTTTATCTTTTACTCATGAGCAGTAACCAACTGCTTACTTGGCAGCTTAGTATGTTGTCGTTAGTGGCTTTACTGCTTCTTTTGGTATTAAAAAACAGTGCATGGGATCACTGGCTGATGCTAGCTGTGTTGAGTGTGGTGTGTTTGCTTACAGGGCAACACAATGCTGTTGATTACTCTGAGCAGCTTTTTGTATTTCGGCAAAATTACGGAGCAGGGCTGTTTTTTATTGCTTTGTTCGCGGGTTATGGGTTTTTGTTTGGTCGTAAATACCCTAAACGCTTAGGTTTTGCTTTACTCGCTTCACTTTCAAGTTTTGTGATTATTAGTTGCTTATATGTTATCACTCCCGATCATGCCTTGATGACGGCGTATCCGGTTTGGTGCTTTGTATTATTGGCTCTGTCTGCTTGGTTATTTAAGTTATCAGTCAATAGCACTAATCCGATGCGGGTATTTAGTTACTGGCTTGGCGGTAATGCCAATATTAGCTTAGCGTTAACCATGCTCCTTGAAGGCAGCAGCTTGACCTTAGCGCTTGCTGCGCAAGTGTTGTTGATCAGTTTTTATGTCAAGAAACAGTCACTCAGCATACCTACTTGGCCGCTTAAGGGCTTAGTTGGCGCTTTACTAGTTAGGTTAAGCTTTGCACCTTGGTCAACTGATTACAGTGATGCGTTGCTGCTCGGTGTGCACTGGAGTTTGGTTGTATACCCAGTATGCGCTTGCTTATTTTACTTTGCAGCGAGGCACTGGCAGCAGCAATCTGTTCGGGTGTGGCTAGAAGGTGCAACGCTTCATTGCATTGCTTTATTTATTACCACAGAGACGAGCTATCAGTTGGTGGGGCACTACCCAGACTTTGAGAGCTTGTCTGTGTATGAGCATATTTTATTAACCTGTAACTGGGGTATATTAGGTTGTGTTTATTTACTGCGTTCACGCTTTACAGCGCAATTGGCAAAACTCTATCAAGTAGCAGGTTTTGCGTTATTAACACTGAGTGGCTTACTAATACTGAAAAGCTTTACTGCTGTAAATCCGTTTTTTGAGCCGATAAATATAGGCAGTTGGCCGATTATTAACTGGTTACTATTACTTTGGTTAGTCCCCGCCTGTATTGCAATTTGGGCAAGCCAACTGACTAAATCTCAGCACTATTTACAAAAGCTGTTTACAGCACTTGCAGGTGTGATGAGTGTTTTATATATCAATGCGGAAATTCGCCATAACTGGCAAGGCGAGTTTATAAATATTGCTTTGCCAACTTCAGATGCCGAGCTTTACAGTTATTCTTTAGTTTGGCTTGTTATCGGTGCCTTGGTGGTTGTGGTGGGGCAGTTAAGAACCATTACGGTATTACAAAAGCTCGGCCTTGGCTTATTGGCGCTGGTGGTGTTAAAAGTGTTCTTGATTGATATGGCAAACTTAACCGGGTTGTTGCGGGCTATTTCGTTTATCGGCTTAGGCTTATCGTTAGTTGCGCTTAGTTGGTTGTTCCAAAAATTTAAGGCAAAGCCTACTGCTTTGCCTTAAATCGGTGTTGTTAAAAACGTTGGTTAAGCACTATTGTTAAGTACTATGGTTAAGCAGTGCTTTGAGTTTTGCGGGCTTAACGGGTTTACTAAGGTAATGAATTTGCTCTTCTTTGGTTTGCTGTTTAAGGGCTTCATCACGCACCGCTGTGATTAAAATGGCAGGCACTGGACTTTGCCAAATTTCTCTTAGGGTTTTAATAAGGGTTATGCCATCGCAATCATGACCCAACTGGTAATCCATTAAGATAACATCGGGCGCTCGGTGCTCTTTGGCATAGGCCATCACGGTTTCAACTTGATCAAAGAGCTGATAATTTGCCTGCCACTTTTGCAATAGGCTTGCCATGGCATTAAGGTTTTCAGGGTCATCATCCACTGCAATAATGTTCATCGCACTGCGGTTCTCAACCCCTTTTTTAGGCGTATCTTTTTGTTGAATAAATTGGCTTTCACCATAAGGTACTTCAATACTAAAGCGACTACCTTTGCCAGGCGTTGAACTGACATCTAAACGTAAAGAGAGTAAGTCGGCCATTCGTTTTACAACTCCTAAGCCAAGGCCAACCCCTTTGTTATCTCCCGCTTCAATACGGTAAAAGTCATTGAAGATTTTCGCTTGCTCTACTTCTGTAATGCCGGGACCTGTGTCCCATACTTCAATCCGTAAATGATGTTTGCGTTTGCGACAAGCAATTAAAACTCGGCCACTATCGGTGTATTTAACCGCATTTGACACCAAGTTTTGAATAATTCGTCGTAAATAAGTGATATCACTGTGAACGATAACTCCCTTTGAACGTACCGTCAGTTTTAAGCCTTTTTCGCTCGACATAATGGCGTATTCATTTTTCAGCGGGGCAAGTATGTCATCAATACTAAAGTGACGTGGAGTAGGGGTCATTGCTCCTTGCTCGAGCTTGGCAATTTCTAACAGCGCCGACATCAAATGCACCGTTGAATCTAAGCTTGCACCCAGCTTTTCAAAGTTATTTAAGTTGTTGCTCGAAAGGGTTTTATCATCAATAGCAGCAAGATATAGGCGCGCCGCATTCAGCGGTTGTAAAATATCGTGGCTAGCCAAGGCTAAAAATCGCGTTTTACTGTCATTAGCTTGCTCAGCCTCTTTTTTGGCTAAAGTAAGTGCTTGCTCAGTTTGTACTCGGCTATCGATTTGTGCTTGTAAATCTTTATTGATAGTACGGATTTCTTGAGTACGCGCTTCAATGCGGTTTTCAAGATCCATGTTTACTTCTTCAAGCGCATTTTGCGTTTCGATATGCGTGGTAATATCAGAGAAACTTGTTACAAAGCCGCCATCTGGCAGTGGGTTACCTATCATTTCGAACACTTGGCCATTACGGCGGTGGCGAATAAAGTGATGGGGCGAGCCGTTTTTAAGATGCTGCACGCGCTTTTCTACATGGCGTTCAACTTCACCGGGGCCACATTCACCGCGTTCGGCATTGTATCTAAGCACATCTTCAATTGGTTGGCCTACTTCGAGAAAGTCATCTGGGTAGGCAAACATCTCTGCGTAGCGCTTATTCCATGCTACTAAATTAAGTTCTTTATCAACAACCGAAATACCATGGCTGAGGTTTTCGAGAGAGGTAAATAATAAGTTTTGATTAAATTGCAGGGCTTGTGTGGTTTCATCAAAAAAGTTAACCACTTCTTCAAAGGCCATACGTTTACCAGAAGCAACCGTGTGGATCAGCGCTTGTGCTGAAGAGGCACCAAGCACACCGGTTAAGGCGCGCTCACAATAAGCAATAAACTCAGGTTCTGGGTGCGCGTTGTTGTCATCTAAGTTATGCGACAACGCAAAGTGAGCCAGCACTTGCTGCGAGCGCTGCACACCTAAGAAGGTTTGTAGCAGTACTTTAAAGTCGTAAACAGTGGCTTTTACGTTTTTATTTAAACGTCTGGCGAATACCGCTTGCTCTTTTGGATTTACAAAGGCAGCTGCTTGAATTTTATCAATTAAACGCTCATCTGCACCGAGCGAAAAACTAATGTAACAGCCAATATTGGCAAATAAGGCGATTAGGGTGCCACGAGTAATAAGTGTTTGTTGCAGCTCTGCGTTTAAGGTATTGCCTGCATCTAAAATAGGCAGCATTAAGAACAAAACCCAGCAAATAAAGCCTGCTAATAATCCGGCATAAACCCCATAAGCATGGCCTTTTCGCCAATATAGGCCACCCACAATCGCAGGAAGTAATTGCGATACCAAAGAAAAGGCCACTAAACCCATGCTAGCCAGCGCTTTACCATGGCCAAACCATTGCTGGTAGAAATACGACAAAATCAAAATGCCAGCAATTGTGAAGCGTCTCACTAACAGGATTTGCGACTTATAGCTGCTAGTAATGAGGTTACGTTTAAACTTACGACGCAGCATTAACGGCAACACTACATCGTTTGAAATCATGGTACTGAGCGTGAGTGTGGCTACAACAATCATCGCGGTAGCCGCTGATAGACCCCCGATAAATACAAAGGTCGTTAAAAAGGCGTTTTCGTGCATCAGCGGTAGGGCTAATACAAAGCTATCTGGTGAGAAGCCACTGCCAATGCCTGGGTGAATAGCTGCCGTTGCAATAGGGAAAATCATTGCAGCAGTTAGTAACAAATACAGGGGGAATGCCCAGCGGGCTGTATAAAGGTGTCGTTTATCTTGGTTATCGACCACAGTTACGTGGAATTGCCTTGGTAAACAGATAATCGCCGCTGCCGCCATTAATGACTGGCCGATAAAGTTAAAGCTAAAAAAGTCGAAGTTCTGCCAGTGCTTCCAAATAGAGCCCGTTAGCTGCTCGGTTTGCACCGTAGTTAAATTAAATAATGTGTATAAAGCAAGCCCCGCTACGGCCACCAAAGCTAGTAACTTAATCATAGATTCAAAGGCGACAGCGAGCATTAGCCCTGAGCGATATTCGGTTACATCGACTTTACGAGTACCAAAGAATATCGCAAACATTGCCATAATGAGTGTCGCCGAAAGGGCGAGCATAGAGCCCGAAATACGATCGTCGTTTTGCAGTAGTAAGAAGCTGCTACTCAGTGCTTTTAATTGCAGTGCGATATACGGAATAGTCGCCAATAAAGCGATAATTGTCACCATAATGGCGGTGGTTTGCCGTTTACCATAGCGAGCTGAAATAAAGTCGGCGATGGTCGTGATATTTTGCTTTTTACTGACCAGTACTAATTTGCGTAAAAACCCTTGGCCAAAGAAAAAAAGCAACGCAGGGCCAATTAAAATAGGTAAGTAATTCCAACTGCTGGTGGCTGCTGTACCAACTGAACCGTAGTAGGTCCAAGACGTACAGTAAATCCCTAATGAAAAAGAATAAACAAATGGGTGGTGACTAATTCTTTTAGCAAGAGGAGTGGTTTTGTCTCCCCAATTTGCCAACCAAAACAACACGCCAATATAGGCGAGTGCAACAAATAAAAGCGCAGCTGTCATGTTTAAATTCAGTAATTATTGTAATAACACTACCTTACCAGAATTATGCGCGATTTCGATGGCAAGATTTTTTGCAATAATAATTAATAAAATGCAAGTTATTGAAAATTAATAAATAGTACTGTTTTATGTATCTT
>NZ_JAKEVM010000122.1 GCF_022398475.1 Pseudoalteromonas shioyasakiensis
TCATTAAATGTTTTAAAAAATTACAGTATAAAGAATTAGCAAAGCCAGACATATTGCCTATATTGATAAGAAGCTAACTATTAAGGAGTTTGCGTCTACTATGCTATTTCGCTCTATGAAAGCCCTTTTGCTATCTACAACCCTTATCTCTGCACATAGTGCGTATGCAATTGAAGAAAATATTAATTCGAAGCCTATTTTTATTGCAGGCTCAACCACTGTCACTGAACTATTAATCGATATGAAAGCCGACTTAAGCCAAGAGTTTGGCAATAGCATACAAATCAGGCCAATGGGCAGTGATAAAGGCATTAAAGCCATTGCAGAAAATGTTATAGATATCGGCACCAGCTCTCGTTATTTAACAAAAGAAGAACAACAACGTTGGCCTTTTTTAAGGCAAATTATTATAGCCCAAGATGCAATCGCATTTTTTGTAAATAAAAACTTAAACATTACTGAAGTTACCACTAAAAAGCTGAGCGATATCTACCAAGGAAAACTAAAGGCGTGGTCTGAAGTTTCACCTTATACACCTGAGCTCAGTGCCAAAAATGACGAGATCCTACTTTTTAGTAAAGGCACTAGTCACGGTAGTTTTGATGTCTTTTTAGAGTATTTAAATTTAGATTATATTCAAGAACCAGGCAGTAACTTCATACGCTTAAAAATGGCGGGTAATAGAGGTTTATTTTCTAAACAAAAAGTAGAACTTTACGATCAGTTCAATCAAGCATTGGGTATAGTGCAGCGTATTCCAAATGCCATTGCTTACGATTCATATGGCGCTATTAGTAAATTAGAAAATGACAGACGTATTAACAGAGTAACTTTGCTTGAGATTGACGGTGTAAGCCCTTCCGTTGAATCAATTCAAAGTGGCGAATATGCCTTTGTTAGGCCGCTAGTGCTAATTGTAAACACACAATCATCCCGCTCAAAAAAGATTGGCGACAAACTTGCTGTGATTGTTAAATCAAACAAGATTCAACAGAAAATGCTTGAGTTTGGTTACCTTCCGGTAAAACAATGACCTGAAGATATAATACCAACCCGCAATAATACTTAATCATTTTGAGGGATTAAACCTGTCGCTAACTGCGTTAAAAATTTCTGATTTACGACTGCATGGATGCAGAAGCTAGAGCAATGCAGGAGCAATTGCCAAGAACAACTAAATAACGAAATTTTTGCCTTGTTATCAACAAGGTTTTATTGCCTCAAAATAGACTACTTAATTAAGCGGATTGGTATAAAACGAAAAAAAGCTGCGCACCTAAAAGGTGAACAGCTTTTAACAACCAGAATCGTTATGAATTACAGAGCGCTTTCAAGCTCTGGTAACACATCAAATAAATCAGCAACTAAACCATAGTCAGCGACTTGGAAAATTGGTGCATCAGGGTCTTTATTGATGGCAACAATCACTTTTGAGTCTTTCATACCCGCTAAATGTTGAATCGCACCACTGATACCCACAGCAATATATAAATCTGGGGCAACAATTTTACCGGTTTGACCTACTTGCATGTCGTTTGGTACAAAGCCCGCATCAACAGCAGCACGTGAAGCACCAATGGCTGCGCCTAGTTTGTCGGCAATACCATTTAATAACGCAAAGTTTTCACCATTTTGCATACCACGACCACCTGAAATAACCACAGGCGCGGCTGTTAGCTCTGGACGCTCAGATTCAGTTTGTTCTTCTGATACAAACTCACTCAGACCAACAGAACCTTTACCAGTAACACTCGTTACAGCTACTGGCGCTTGCTCTTGTGCAATATCAAAGCTACTTGCACGAACAGTAATAACCTTTTTGCTATCTAGTGATTTAACTGTCGCAATTGCATTACCTGCATAAATAGGACGCTTGAAAGTATCTGCATCAAGCACATCGATGATTTCAGAGATTTGTGCAACATCTAAAAGTGCTGCAACACGTGGCATAAAGTTTTTACCCGTTGTTGTGGCGCTTGCGACAATGTGTGAATAGTTATCTGCTAAAGATAAAACAAGATCAGCCAGGTTTTCAGCAAGCTGATTAGCATAAGCTGCATCATCGGCAATCAGTACATTGCTAACACCTGCAATTGACGCTGCTTGCTCGCTCATTGCAGCTAAATTTTCGCCGGCAAGTAGTAAATCTACATCAAAGCCTAGTTTAACAGCAGCAGTAATCGTTTTATTGGTTTCAGGCTTTAGAACACCTTTATCGTGTTCGGCTATCACTAATGTTTTCATTTAGATCACCTTCGCTTCTGTTTTTAACTTTTCTACTAATGTCGCAACATCTTCAACGACAATACCGCCACTGCGTTTTTCTGGCTCGTTTACTTCTACCAGCTGTACGCGAGGCGCAAGGTCTACACCTAGGCTGTCAGCAGCAATTACATCTAGAGGTTTACGCTTTGCTTTCATAATGTTTGGTAATGAAGCATAGCGCGGTTCATTTAAACGTAAGTCTGTGGTTACGATAGCAGGTAGTTTAAGAGCGACTGTTTGTAAGCCACCGTCTACTTCACGCGTTACATTAACAGTACCTGCTTGAACATCGACTTTAGATGCAAAGGTACCTTGGCCACGACCCGTTAAAGCAGCAAGCATTTGACCGGTTTGATTGTTGTCAGAGTCAATCGATTGCTTACCTAAAATAACCAGCTCAGGTGATTCTTGCTCTACAATCTTGCTAAGTAATTTAGCAACATGTAAAGATTCAAGCTTTTCTTCTGTTTCAATATGAATGGCTTTATCAGCACCGAGTGCTAAGGCCGTACGTAATTGCTCTTGAGATGATTTATTACCAATAGTTACAGCAACAACCTCAGTGGCAGTTCCTGCTTCTTTTAAACGAATAGCTTCTTCAATTGCAATTTCACAAAATGGGTTCATCGCCATTTTTACATTAGCTAGATCAACATCCGTTTTATCGGCTTTAACGCGTGCTTTGACGTTGTAGTCAATTACTCTTTTAATTGGAACGAGGACTTTCATCGTGACTCCATCAATTGTGTGTTCTCAAAGTTGACCTAAACGTCAACTTATTTATTTTATGAATTCAGACTACTTCCTGTTGACGTAAACGTCAACCTAAAATAACCTTAAAGTATTCACAGCCTGTAACGTTTCATTTGCAAGTATGAAATAAGGTTCTTTATAGCAGGTCCGTCACCGAGAAGAGGTTTATATGGTCGAACGCGAAACCATGGAATTTGATGTAGTCATCGTAGGCGCAGGCCCAGCAGGTTTATCAACTGCGATTAGATTGGCTCAACAAGCACAAGAAAAACAACAAGAATTAATGATCTGTGTGGTAGAAAAAGGCTCTGAGGTGGGCGCACACATTTTATCGGGTGCGGTTTTTGAAACCAAAGCGCTGGATGAATTATTACCTGATTGGCAGTCATTAGGCGCTCCAGTTACCACTAAAGTAACGCAAGATGATATTTACTGGTTCAATAACAGTGAAAAAGCCACCAGCATCCCCCACTTTGCTAGCCCTAAAACATTCCATAACGAAGGCAATTACATTGTCTCTATGGGTAATGTATGTCGCTTTTTAGCAGAGCAAGCGGAAAACTTAGGAGTAGAAATATTCCCTGGCTTTAGTGCTCACTCTTTGATTATTGAAGACGAAACAGTGAAAGGCATTATCACTGGCGATATGGGCCTTGATAAAGACGGCAACGAAAAAGATGGTTACATGCCGGGTATGGAGCTTAGAGCTAAATACACAGTATTTGCTGAAGGCTGCCGCGGTCATTTAGGTAAAGAGCTAATCAAACACTTTGCCCTTGATAAAGATGCGTCTCCACAGCATTACGGTTTAGGGTTCAAAGAAATTTGGCAAATCGACCCGAGTAAACACAAAGAAGGCACAGTAGTTCATGGTACAGGGTGGCCGTTAACCGGTGATACCAGTGGTGGTGCGTTTATGTATCACAGCGACAACAACCAAGTTGTTGTAGGCTTAATTGTTGACCTTAACTATTCAAATCCACATTTAAGCCCGTTTGATGAATTCCAACGCATGAAACATCACCCTGTCTTTAAAGATGTTTTAGAAGGCGGTGAACGTATAGCCTATGGTGCAAGAGCCATTGCCAAAGGTGGCCTGCGCTCTTTACCGAAAATGCACTTCCCGGGGGGGTTACTTGTAGGTTGTGATGCGGGCACATTGAACTTTGCCAAGATCAAAGGTAACCACACAGCCATGAAATCAGGCATGGTTGCCGCTGATGTGATCGTAGCAGCTCTTAGTGACGGTAAAGAAAATGCCGATTTATCTGAATATAAATCGGCTTTTGAACAAAGCTGGGCGTACAAAGAGCTTTATCAATCGCGTAACTTTGGCCCTGTTATGCATAAACTTGGTAAGTTCTTAGGTGGTGCTTATAACACCCTCGATCAAAACCTATTTGGTGGCAACTTACCATTTAACTTTGAAGACAACATGCCAGATCATGCCACATTAGTTGCAGCTGACCTGGCCGAAAAAATCGATTACCCGAAAGCAGACGGCAAGCTTAGCTTCGATAAACTTTCATCGGTGTTTTTATCAAATACCAATCATGAAGAATCACAGCCATGCCATTTAAAGCTAAATGATAACTCGATTCCAATTAAGGTGAATTTACCGCAATTTGATGAGCCAGCACAACGCTACTGCCCTGCGGGAGTTTACGAAGTACAAGAAGTTGAAGGTGAAAAAGAGTTTGTGATCAACTCACAAAACTGTGTGCACTGTAAAACCTGCGACATAAAAGACCCAAGTCAAAACATTACTTGGGTAACACCTGAGGGAGCTGGCGGGCCAAACTATCCTAATATGTAACGCACGTTACTCATTTAATTAAAATTTATCCTAAATTGCAGGGGCTTCGGCCCCTTTTTTAGGCTATGCTGAAAATGTCGTGTTTTATAAAAGTGAGTAAAGTATGCCGTCTTCAAGTGTAACATTTCGTTTTTTAGCTGAACCTACTGATGTCAATTTTGGCGGTAAAGTTCATGGTGGTGTGGTAATGAAGTGGATTGACCAAGCTGGTTACGCCTGTGCTGCAGGTTGGAGCGGTCATTACTGCGTAACTGTCTCAGTTGCGGGTGTAAAGTTTCAGCGCCCTATTTTGGTTGGCCAAATAGTCGAAGTGAAAGCCAGTATCGCACACACAGGTAAAACCAGTATGCAAATCTTTATTCAAGTACGCTGCGGCGACCCTAAAACCCAAAACCTAGTTGAAACCAATCATTGTGTTATAAGTTTTATTGCTATGGATGAAGCAGGCTACCCAATCGAAGTACCTTCATATACAGCCGTAACAGACGAAGAAAAGAAAATCGAAAACTATGCGATAAAAATGAAAGAGATCGCGATAGAAACAGAAACCCTTTTACAAAAAGCCTAAAAGCTTAAAACAACAAAAAATTATAAACCGTACCTAGTAACTTCTACAGAGCACCCTGAAATTGTTACGACTGCCAAACTGAATGCCTGATTACAGTTTCAACAAACTGCACAAAAAACCACTTAAAAAAGCCTAAAAACAATACTTTAGGCTTTGTTTTAAGCTTGGCATTGCCGTTGCAATACTCCTTGTGAATGACGCGAAACATTCGTTTATTTATTTTATAAAGGAGCTATTAAATGATTAAAGCAATTTCACTTTCTGCACTTTCTTTAGCACTACTAGGTTTTAATAATGCTGCACATGCAGATATTACCGAAATGGATTCTCCGCGTATTTATACCGGTATCGGCTACGGCCAATATTCTTTTGAGTTTGAAGACAGTGAAAATGACACTGACTTTGATGACGATTCACAAATGCTGAAAGGTTATATTGGTACTCAGTTTAACAAGTACTTGAGCCTTGAACTTGCCTATCAAAATTTTGATGAAGTAAGCGATATCGATTCTAAAGCCGAAATTGACGGTGTTTCATTAGCAGCACGCTTAGCAGCCCCAATTACAGATAGCTTTTCTGTTTATGCCAAAGGTGGTTGGCTAGAGTGGGATGCTGAAATTGAGCAAGACCTAGGCGAGCTTGGCAGTATCAGTGCTGACTCAGACGGTGGTGATGTATTTTATGGTGCAGGTGTAGAATATGCTTTCACAACAAACATGCAAGTACGTTTAGAGTATGAGCGCTATAAATTAGAAGATGATATTGACCCAGATATGGATGTAGCGTCTGTATCATTCCAATACATGTTTTAATTTAGACTACATAGTCTAAATATTAAAAGGCAGTCTCGACTGCCTTTTTTTGTGTTTGCATGTAAAATGTCGGCAGATTTTCTTAACAACAATGCACAATGAGCGAATACCAATTAACTGCCGTCGGCCATATTCAATCTCCTTATAAACAAAAGTTTGCCATACCTCGCCAACCTCGTTTGGTTCCTGAGGCTAAAGCAAAGCTGGTATTCAGCAGCGATTTTAATCGTGAAGAGTTTGTACGCGGCCTCGATGAATTTAGCCATATTTGGTTACTATTCAGATTTCATGAAACCGCAGATAAAGGCTATTCAGCAATGGTGAGACCCCCTCGCCTAGGCGGTAATGAACGTAAAGGTGTATTTGCAACACGTGCAACCTTTCGCCCAAATGCTATAGGCATGAGTGCTGTAAAACTTGAAGGCATTGAATATAAAAATGGTCAATTAAGCTTATTGCTTTCAGGTATCGATTTACTCGATGGCACACCTATTTTAGACATTAAACCTTATTTGCCCTACTCAGACGCAATGACCGATGCCACCGCAGGCTTTGCCGATACGCGACCAGAAACCGATATGAGCGTTGAGTTTAGTGAAGAAGCGCTTGCGTTTATTGCAAAGCAAACTGAGCAACCTGAATTAAAAGCGTTTATAAGCAATGTATTAAAGCAAGATCCTCGCCCAGCTTATAAAAAGCAACGTGACTCAGAACAAAGCTACGGCATGACCTTATATGATTTTAATATTAGGTGGCATGTTCAGGACAATCATAATACAGTGACCAGCATTGAAAAATGCTAGTTTTTAGCATATAGCGCTTTAGTGTCAGTGCTTCCACTGGTAAACTTAGCGCCTTGTTATTACTCAAACGTCTTGAGTAAACGATAATAATTTTAACACTACTTGGAATAGAGATGCGTACCAGTCAATATATACTCGCAACACTTAAAGAAACTCCGTCTGATGCAGAAATTGTTTCTCATCAATTAATGCTACGAGCAGGCATGATCCGCCGCGTTGCGTCGGGTTTGTATACATGGTTGCCCTCTGGTCTACGCGTACTTAAAAAAGTAGAAAACATCGTACGTGAAGAAATGGATAAAGCAGGCGCTATCGAAATGTTAATGCCTATAATCCAACCAGCTGATCTTTGGGAAGAGTCTGGTCGTTGGGAGCAATTTGGTCCTGAATTACTTCGTATTAATGACCGTCACAACCGCCCATTTGCACTTGGCCCTACACACGAAGAAGTGATCACTGATTTTGTACGTAAAGAAGTAAACTCTTATAAGCAATTACCGCTTACTCTTTACCAAGTACAAACAAAAGTACGTGACGAAGTTCGCCCTCGTTTTGGTGTAATGCGTGCTCGTGAATTTACGATGAAAGATGCTTACTCTTTTCACTTAAGTGATGAGTGTTTAGAGAAAACTTACCAAGTTATGCACAAAGCTTACTGCAACATCTTCGAGCGCCTTGGTCTTGATTACCGCCCTGTTATCGCTGATACCGGTTCTATCGGTGGTAGCGTGTCACATGAGTTCCATGTGCTTGCAGAATCAGGCGAAGATGCAATCGCATTTAGTGATGCAAGTGATTATGCTGCAAATATCGAAAAAGCAGAAGCGCTGGCACCGACTGAAGACCGCCCAGCTGCAAGCAAAGAACTAAAAGCGTTCCCAACGCCTAATGCAAAATCAATTGCTGAGCTTAAAGAGCACTATGGTGTTAAACCTCATCGCGGTGTAAAAACATTAATCGTGTATGGCGCACCAGATGAAAACGAACAACGTGGTTTAGTTGCCCTTGTATTACGTGGTGACCATGATCTAAACGAGTTAAAAGCTGAGAAACACCCGCTTGTTGACTCACCGCTTGAAATGGCAAAAGAAGAAGACATCGTTGCTGCTATTGGCGCAAAACCAGGTTCATTAGGCCCAGTCGGCCTATCAATGCCAATAATTGTTGACCGTACAGCTAACGTAATGGCTGATTTTGTAGCTGGTGCTAATAAAGATGGTGAACATTTCAGCGGTATCAACTGGGATCGCGATGTAGAAAACTACGAAGTGGCTGATATCCGTAATATCGTGGAAGGCGATCCAAGCCCGTGTGGCCAAGGTTCACTGCAAATTAAACGTGGTGTTGAAGTTGGCCATATTTTCCAACTTGGCACTAAGTACTCAGAAGCAATGAAAGCAGGCGTATTAAGTGAATCAGGTAAAAACCAAGTAATGACAATGGGTTGTTACGGCATAGGTGTATCACGTATCGTAGCTGCCGCTATTGAGCAAAACAACGACCAATACGGTATTAAATGGCCGCAACCTATCGCACCATTTGATTTAGCAATTGTACCTATGAACATGCATAAGTCTCATCGTATTCCTGATATTGCAGATAACCTTTACAAAGGTTTAAAAGATGCAGGTTTAGATGTGTTGTTTGATGACCGTAAAGAGCGCCCTGGCGTTATGTTTAACGACATGGAGTTATTAGGTGTGCCTTTCACGCTGGTTATTGGTGAGCGTAACCTTGATGAAAATAAGGTGGAGCTTAAAAACCGTCGTACTGGTGAAAAGCTAATGCTTGATTTAGACAGTGCCGCTTCCGAAATTGCCGCACTTGTTAAAGGCTAATTAAGTCAGCTCAACAAAATATAAAAAACCGCTTCGGCGGTTTTTTTGTATTTCTTAATTGTCATAGATGTTTCGCTAAAGCGTCTTTTAACTGTCATTGATTCTGCCTAGCATTTACTTTATTACACCATGAGTAAATGCCATGAATAACACCACTTGTAGTAGTAAAACCCACTATCCTGCCGTTTGGATTTCCGACGTTCACTTAGGTTATAAAGACTGCCAAGCGCAGTATTTACTAGACTTTTTAAATGCGATTGAATGCGATGTTCTGTATTTGGTCGGTGATATTGTCGATTTATGGTCGATGAAACGACAGTTCTTTTGGCACCCTAGTCATTATGATGTATTAGCGCTTATTCAACAAAAAGCGAAAGATGGCACTCGAGTGATCTATATACCGGGTAACCACGACGAAACCTTTCGCCATTATGCCAATGATTCATTATTCGGTATTGAAGTACATAAACAATATATCCATACCACAAAAGCCAACAAACGGTTTTTACTGTTGCATGGCGACGATTTTGATTCAGCAACCCGCTACAACAAATTAATCAGTATTGCGGGCGATGCAGGATACGACTTTTTACTTTTTTTAAATCGTTGGACTAATCGCATTCGCCGTTTATTTGGCGGTAATTATTGGTCATTGGCCTCTTGGATAAAAGCGCGAGTGCATAAAGCACGTGAAGCAATTGACGCATTTGAAAAAGCGGCAATCCACGAAGCAAAAAAACAAGCCGTCGATGGCATCATTTGTGGGCATATTCATCACCCAGCCGTTAAAGTGGTTGATGGAATTTTGTATTGCAATGATGGCGACTGGATTGAGAGCTGCACTGCATTAGTTGAAAACAGCTCTGGCCGTATTGAGTTATTGCACTGGAGTGAAACACAAAAAGTGATTCACTCTGCTGATATTAGTACATTAACGCCTAAACCTGCATTTAATAAAGATCGTGATGCCGCTTAAGTCTTCAGCCACATTGAGAGCTTTTTACGCAATGTGGCTTGTTTAATTGGCTTGGTGATATAGTCGTTCATACCAACACTGAGGCATTTTTCTCTATCGCCAGCCATCGCGCTTGCGGTCATGGCTATGATCACCACATCTTGGTATTTCTCACCTGTTTTTCCCTGCCTGATTGCTTTGGTACAGTCATACCCATTTAAGTTTGGCATTTGGCAATCCATTAAGATCAGATCAAATTGAGTTTCGCTGTTATTCAATACCTCAATTGCTTCAAGACCATCGCTGGCTGATTCAATATGAACATAGCTATCTCTTAAGATCGCTTTGCTCACCTCAATATTAATCATATTATCGTCGACGATAAGTACTGAACTAGATGTTAAATCAAGCTCAATAATTTCTTTTGTATCTGTATTTTTACGCTCAATAACAGAATCATTGTTATTAAATAAAACAGCGAGTTTATAGGCTAATTCATCAGGAGTGACAGGTTTTGCAATAACAGTACAATTGCTCGGTAATGTTTCTTTTTGTTTAAGTGATGCCATAACACCTAAAATTAATACACAGGTGTCGGAGTATTTATTTGCAAAACTCAACACATTGTTTAGTTCTGGGTGCTTATGATCAATGATAAGTAAATCTAACTCATTGAAAACATTGTCAGGTATATCACTTAATCGAGAAACTTTCGATGGCTGAGGCTGACAAGTTTTCTCTAATTGGGTTTCTATGTTTTGACCAAGCAGATCATATAAAACTGCACAACCAACGTGTTTGTTATTCAAAGCCGTAATCTCCCCCTGCTCTTTTAATGAGGCACTGAGTGACACTGTGATACTGGCACAAAAGCGGCTGCCCTTTCCTTTTTCACTTTCAACGATAATATCACCGCCCATCAACTGAGCGAGTTTTCGGCTTATTGAAAGGCCTAAACCACTGCCACCATAATGGCGTGTTGTACTTGAGTCCTCTTGAGTAAACACTTCAAACAATTTACTTTGGTTTTCTTTCGAAATACCAATACCTGTATCTTCAACTACAAAGCTTAGGCAAAGCGACTTATCTGTATGCAGCTGTTCCTTAACCGTTAAACTAACATGACCTTTATGGGTAAACTTAAATGCATTACTGAGTAAATTATTGAGAATTTGTTTTAAGCGGTGGCTATCACCCATTACAGTACGCTGAGTAATATCATGCGCATCGAACAGTATCTCAATACCTTTTTTCTGACCTTGAACAGCCATCGATGTTATTAAATCACTGCACACTGAAACGACATCAAATTCGTGACTATCTAAATCAAGTTTACCAGCTTCAATTTTTGAAAAATCTAGAATGTCATTAATCAGTGTCATCAATGAGTTAGCGCTGGTATTTGCATAATGTAAGTATTGCATTTGCTGAGTAGATAATGGCTCTTCTTCAAGCATTTCGAGCATGCCAAGTACACCATTCATCGGGGTGCGGATTTCATGGGAGATATTGGCGACAAATTCACTTTTAGCTTTACTTGCAGCTAATGCTTCTTCGGTGGCCTTTTCGAGCTCGGCTGTGCGGCTTTTCACTTTTTCTTCTAATGTCACATTAAGCTTTTCTAGTTGATGTTGAGCGCACTTAAGTGAATCAATATTGCGTAGTATTGCCGCTATTTGATATTGCTGTTTTGCTGCATCAAA
This sequence comes from Pseudoalteromonas shioyasakiensis, assembly GCF_022398475.1. Taxonomy (GTDB): domain Bacteria; phylum Pseudomonadota; class Gammaproteobacteria; order Enterobacterales; family Alteromonadaceae; genus Pseudoalteromonas. Next base: position 11,514 of record NZ_JAKEVM010000122.1, read on the forward strand.
AACAGGTGTCATGGTAATCGAGAAATAATGTGTGCTTAGCTCGCTGATGTGAACCGCTTCAAACGAGCACCGCTGCCCTTCTTTAATGGCTTGTGCAATCCCTTGAAAATCTTCATCGTTATAATTAAACAAGGTATCAAAATGGGTGGTTTGCTCTGTTATACCAAAAAACGTTTGTGCCGTTTCATTGGCATTACAAATAACACCATTTGGCTGAACCATAATAATGGCATCTGTTGAGTTTTCTATAATTTTACTGTTCTTTTCTTTTAGAAAACTGAGCTCAATTTTTCTGTTGATGTCACGTTGATAGATTATAAATAACATCAGCACAACTAAAATGATTAAGCATAAAATGCCAATAAACCTTAATCGTTTTTGATGTATTTCATTCAGCAGTGTATCAGTGCTTATAGAGACAGCCAGTGTAAACGGCTGCATATGTACACCATCTTTAAACTCAATAATTTTATCTAGATAAAGTTTTTCAGGTAGGTTTACTACGTCAAAAAAATCAACTGAACTAATTTTGAGGTCGGCACTAAATTCCTCTGACCAATAATGTGGATCATCTAACTCAAAACTAAAACGGTATGATTCCTCTGGATGATAGATAAATTGTTGTTGAGCATTTAACAGATAAACAGAGAATTTATCTGATGATTTGCTTGTTAGCTTGTTAATAAGATCTTCTGCATAATAATTGAGGATAAGAACAGCAAAGGGCTTACCTTCGTTATCTTTCACCAGCTTTGCAATCCGGTATGTGCTGGTATAAGGCTGTTGTAAACGACCATTTTCGCGGTTGTAGTTAATTGGTGATAAGTAGATTTGACCATTTTCAAGCTTTGCCGTAATTTGCATGTAATCACGTTGGCCTTTGTGTTGTAAGTCCTCCTCACTAATTCTAAAGACCTGTTTATTCACACTATCAACGCGTACAACCTCTTTGCCGTTATCAGCAATGTAGATATAACGAGCCTGAGCTAAGTCTTTATCTGTTGTCATAAAACCAGTAAAGATTTTAGCTAGGCGATCTTTCCATGCCGAGATAGGCGTGCCTAAAACGGGATCTATATTTTGATCATTGGTAGCGCGCATAATTGCAAGCACTGGCGGCGTTGAATCTAAAAAGTTAAGTGCAGAAATATTCTCTCTTAAACTTGTTTTTAGTACACTTTCTTTAGTGTCGAGCTCTCTCTGCATCTGTTCAAAGGTGCGGCTGAACACATCCTCTCTAAGGTCGTATTCATACTTTACAGTTACAAAAATAGACAATAGCAAGAGAATACAAAAAGCGAGTATTGGTAATTTGTGACGTTGATAGAAATGCGCTGAATGTCCAGAATCCATTGAATCGAAAGCCTTCTTTTCTACTCTGCTTTAGAGTATAGGAGAGAATAGTAATAAAAGCGGAGTATACAGAAAATATAT
>NZ_JAKEVM010000123.1 GCF_022398475.1 Pseudoalteromonas shioyasakiensis
CCTTATAAACAATAATCATTATATATTTGATGGAGCCATCAAGATACCAAACCCACTCGGGCCACTGATATCTAACTTCTGACGGCTGACGGCTGACGGCTGACGGCTGACGGCTGACGGCTGACGGCTGACCACTAACCCCTTCTTCTGAAATTAAATCAACAACAAAATCAGAACTGTACAAAAAACAAACTAATTTATTCGAGTTTATTGTTTACTTTACGCTAGAAATCGCTAGAATACGCCGGCTTAAATATATTCGTTCTTTTACAACCCAAAGGTAATGCTATGCATCCAATGTTAAACATTGCGGTTCGCGCTGCGCGTAACGCAGGCAAAATTTTACTTCGCGCAAGTGAAGATTTATCAAAAGTTGATGTACAACAAAAAGGCACAAACGACTTAGTTACTAACATCGACAAAGAAGCTGAAGCCGCAATTCGTGATACCATTTTAAAATCTTACCCAGATCACACTATCGTAGGTGAAGAGCTTGGTGAGCATAAAGGTAAAGATGCAGATTACCAATGGATTGTAGACCCTCTTGATGGCACAACTAACTTCATCAAGGGTATCCCTCATTTCGCAGTATCTATTGCACTTAAAGTTAAAGGTCGTTTAGACCAAGCTGTTATCTATGACCCAATCCGTGGTGAATTATTCACTGCTTCTCGTGGTCAAGGCGCACAGCTTAACAGCAAGCGTTTACGCGTAACTAAAACTAACGAGTTAGCAGGTTCTGTACTTGCAACTGGTTTCCCATTCAAACAAAAGCACCACTTAGACGCATACTCTGAAGCGTTTAAAGCACTTTTCGTGCACACTGCTGATATCCGCCGTGCAGGTTCTGCTGCATTAGATATGGCTTATGTTGCAGCCGGTCGTGTTGATGGTTTCTTTGAAATTGGCCTTAAGCCATGGGACACAGCCGCAGGCGAGCTTTTAGTTAAAGAAGCAGGCGGTATGGTTGTTGATTTCGCAGGTGGTATTAACTACAACCAAAGCGGCAACATCATTTGCGGTGCACCTAAGTTAACTCAAGCAATCATTCGTGAAATTCGCCCAGTGTTAACTGAGTCACTACTTCGCTAATAGCGGGTTGTAATGTAAAAATACAAAAAGGAGCTAAGGCTCCTTTTTTTGTGGCTGAAAATAATCGTTGTCGAGTTTTACCTCTATGACTTCACCTTCTTTAAATGGCAACTTAGCCAAGTCTTCAGCAAAGTAACTGGCAAATAGCTGTTCAAACTCGCCAGTGCTTTTCATCACCTTGAGTCCTTTTAACAGGGCTTCTGCCAATTCAGGCTTGTGGTTACTGACAAAAAAGTAAAATGCCGTTGGATAGCTAATATAAAGGTCAGGCACTATAGCCAGATCGTCACTTTTGATTTGTTCCATTTCAGAAATAACCTCAATGAACGAACGCGGAAAATAATCAACTCGCCCTCTGATCACTAAGCTAAACATTGCCTGGTAATTTGCCAGCGGTCTGACTGTTAAGCCGTTTTGAGCAAGGATTTTAGTATCGGGCCAATCATGGCCTTGAATGGCACTAAACTGCGCTAAATCTTGTTTCGTTTTTAAATCTTTAAAACGCGGTAAAAACGCTCGCTTAGTTAGTAATGCGCGTTTACCAATGTAGCCTTTAAACAAAGGTACTTTAACTGCTATTGCAAGGTGTTCTCGCTCGGGGCTTGTCATACTCCAAAACACATCGGCTTGCTTTTCATCGAGCATCAGCAATGTGCGCTGTTGATGGGGGTGAACCAGAACCTCGTTGATTTCTGCTTGATAATTACTGGCACGCAAAGCTGCTGCCAGCAATTCATGAAGATAATAATCGCGTTTATACAGTGGGCGTTGTTCAATCGCTAAATTGACCACATTGTTAGCTTCTGTGGTAAGGCTGTATCCTAGGCTTAGCAATACTAGGATTGCACTACATAGTCGCTTCATTGTTATTTTTATTCATTGTGTTTTTTTTAAGCTACACCCAGTTAAACAGGGACACAAGTAAAATTAAGCGAACTTAAAATTTCTTCATGAACTGATAGATATCACTTCATCTTTTTGGCTGCTTAAACGCACCACTGCAGGGGCTGGTCGACTACGTTTACATACAAACAAGTGGCTACTCTGATAACGCTTGGCCTCTTTTTTTGCATCTGTTGCCAGCGCTGCGACTTGGTGGCTGTTAATACATAACTCTAAATCAGGCTTAACTAAACCGATTGATAATGTAAGTAGTGGCACAAACTGCTTTTTACCTTCTCGATTGCTTGCCCAATAACCCCCTTGCTCAATATGTTCTGGGGTGAAAAAGGTGCGAGACTGCAGCTCAAACTTACTAATGATGTCATGACAAACTTGCTCTGCATCATTTTTATCAAACACCACCATAAAGTCATCACCGCCAATGTGCCCGATAAACCCTTTGCTAGTACTACAGGCCTCTACGATGACTTCAGCAAGTAATTTTATAACGCTGTCACCACTGGCATAACCGTACAGGTCATTGAATTGTTTAAAGTGGTTTAAATCAACGTATGCGAGTGAGAACGGATAATTATTACGAAGCCTCAGCTCAATTGCTTCGTTAATTGCGACATTACCCGGCAGCATAGTAAGCGGGTTGGCATGTTGTGCATGGCGGATTTTTTCTTCGGTAATGTGTTTTAAGATATTACGCAATGGCGCCAAGCCTAAGTATTCACCACTTCGGGTGATAACAATGTGGCGTCGAATATCAAACTCAAACTCAGTAATTTGCTGACTCACCGTATCGAGTAACTCGTTTTCGTCAACGATTAACGGCTGTTTATCCATTAAAGAAGTAACTGGCTGCTTATCATAAAGCGCATGGCCATAGGGAGCGGCAAACACTTCAGTGAGTTGATCTCGGTGTAATAAACCAACAGGAGTATTGTGTTCAAGTACTGCCAAGCTCGTTAAGCTTTTATCTTGCTCAAAGATACTGTGGGCATCTTTACAGCGGGTTGTTGCTTCTATGCTGGCGTGCTCGACTGCCAACCAGCCAATTGCCATAGACTGCTCAAATGCATTGCTATTATCTGATGACTCTAAGTGCTTTAAGCAGTGGATATTAATTTCGTAACTTGGCTGTAAGCTCGGCCTTTCTAGTAAAAAGCCTTGTGCATGTTGTACGCCTAAACTCTCGAGTAAACGAAGCTCCTCTGCCCGCTCTATGCCCTCTGCGATAACTTGCGTATTGGTGGCTTTTGCAAGCTCTATAATTGACTTTAAAAACTCTTTTTTAACCACACTCTGATCGCAGTGATCAATAAAGTAGCGGTCTATTTTTACAAACTCAGGACATAACTCAGACCACTGCTTTAAACCCGAATAGCCAGCCCCTAAGTCATCAATGGCAATCGAAAAGCCTAACTCACGATAATGAGCAATGGTCTTTAACAATAAAAAGCCATCATCGACTTTTTCTTGTTCTGTAACTTCAATTACTACCCGGTTAGTTGCTAGGCCAAAGTGTTCAACTAGGTGTAATGTTTCACCTTTAGGATGGCAAGGATCAAGTAAGGTTTTAGGGCTTACATTTAAAAATAGCTTGCCTTCTAGATTGAGCTTAACAAAGTTCTCAATTGCTCTACTGCGGCAAAGTAGCTCTAATTCAGAGATCTTATGGCAAGCAATAGCTGCACTGAATAATGCACTCGGCATTTCTAACTCAGACCCTTTCGGGCCGCGGCTTAATGCCTCATAACCCAAAATATGTTGATTAGAAATATCAAAGATAGGTTGAAACAAGGTCTCAATTGCACTGTTATCTAAGATCTGCTGTAGTTGTGCGTTCACCTTACACCTAGCGTTAGTAATACAAATAGGTGGGTAAATTATCAACCTTGTATGACAATTTTATGGCAAGGCTATGACGAGTGCAGATTACTCAATAGCGGTGATCAGCTCAAGCTGCTTAATGCGGGCAAAACTATCTGTCATTTTTAATTTAGCTTTTTGGTAATCACTCTGTGCTAAATCAGCTTGTTGCGCAAATTTATAAACTGCGAGCGGAATAAGTAATAACTTTTGTGCGTGATAACAGCTTGGTGCAGCAAACTCAGGTAGTTCAGGCTCTACATTAATTGTTATTACATTCTTCAACGCCTCTGTATCATCACTTTGTTGTTGCTGAAACTCTGTAGCGTCTGCCATCGCTTGCAAGCTTGCCTCACACTCTGGCAACTGTGCTTTTAGATTCAAAAACAAGCCTGTTGATGAAGTAATTAGCTTAAGCGTCAAGTCTTGTAATTGCTGAGCAGTTGATTGGTTTTGTAGTGCTTCTACAACTTGCCAAGCCAACCCTTTATAGCTGTCGAACTGCTGCTGAAGTGTTACTTCAGGTGTTTGCTGCATTTCTGTCTGTTCTGGCTCAGGCTTATCGTCACAAGCACTAAGCATTAAAAGTACAAACACGCTAAACATCAGGTGTTTCATAATTTCTCCCATAAAAAAACCGCCCTAATTAGGGCGGTTTCTTTTTGTATCACTTATTAAGGCATTGGATCGAGATCCGCACCTTCTTTTTCAATTACTTCTGGAATTAAGTCTTCTTTACTTACACCCATTGCAATTGCTACAGCTGAAGCAACATAAACAGATGAATAAGTACCGATGAACACACCAAATAGTAATGCAGTTGCGAAACCGTGGATCGTTTGACCACCCCAACCAAATAACGCAATCAATACTAGGATAGTGGTGATTGATGTTACTAGGGTACGGTTTAACGTTTGCGTTAGTGAGATATCGATAATTTCAATCGTGTCATCAATACGCACTTTACGGAAGTTTTCACGGATACGGTCAGATACAACAATGGTATCGTTCAGTGAGTAACCTATTACCGCCAAAATCGCCGCAAGAATCGTTAAGTCAAACTCTAGGCCAAGTACTGAGAATAAGCCTAGTGTGATGATAACGTCGTGTAATAGTGCCGATACAGCACCGATCGCAAAACGCCATTCAAAACGAAACGCAACGTAAATTAAGATACAGATAAGCGCAGTTAACATGGCTAGGCCACCCTGCTCTTTTAGATCTTCACCAACACTTGGGCCAACAAATTCGATACGACGCATTTCTACTGTCGACTCTACTTTTTGTAATGCCGTAATGATTTGGTTACCAATTACTTCTGCTTTTACGCCAGGACCTTGCGGAGCAAGACGCACTAAAATTTCTTTACTTGAGCCAAACAGTTGCACCGAGAAATCTTCAAAGCCACTTTCAGTGATTGCATCACGAACGTCTTTAAGATCAGGTGCTTGTGTAAAGCCTACCTCAACAGCGGTACCGCCAGTGAAGTCGAGACCAAAATTCAAGCCTTTAGTAAAAAACGACACGAAAGAAGCCAATATCAACAAGGTTGATAGTGCCATGGCAAACTTTCTTAACTTCATAAACGGGAGTGTTTTACCACCGAGTTTTAAAATTTGCATGCTGACTCCTAAATCGACAACTTATCAATACGCTTACCGCCAATGAATAAGTTGATTACCGCACGGGTACCAACAATGGCTGTAAACATAGAGGTGATAATACCAATCGCTAGTGTTACTGCGAAACCAGCAATAGGACCAGTACCCACTGCAAATAGGATCACTGCTGCGATAAGTGTTGTGATATTAGCATCTAAAATTGTGCTAAACGCGCTGTCGTAACCAAAGTGAACGGCTTGTTGTGGACTACGGCCATCAGCAAGTTCTTCACGAATACGTTCGAAGATAAGTACGTTGGCATCAACGGCCATACCTACAGTTAATACGATACCAGCAATCCCCGGTAGCGTTAACGCAGCACCTGGAATAAGCGACATCACACCCACAATTAATACTAGGTTTGCGCCCAGTGCGATATTCGCCACCATGCCGAAACCTTTGTAGTAAACAAGCATAAATAAAAGTACAAACACAAAACCAAGCACAACCGCTGTCATACCTGCTTCAATGTTTTCTTGACCTAAGCTTGGACCTACCGTGCGCTCTTCAACGATTTGAATTGGCGCTACAAGTGCACCGGCACGAAGTAATAGGCTTAGGTTATGTGCTTCAGCTGGGTTATCGATACCAGTAATACGGAATGAACGGTCAAGACGCGCTTGAATCGTCGCTACGTTAATCACTTCTTCAACTTTAATTGGTGGAAGTGCTTTTCCGTTTTCATCTGTTTTACCTGATGGCTTGTATTCGATAAATACCGTTGCCATGCGTTTACCGATAGCACGCTTAGTGAACGCATTCATTTTTGCGCCACCTTTGCTGTCTAGTGTAATGCTAACTTGTGGACGTTGATACTCATCCATACCTGATTGCGCGCCAGTGATGTGGCTACCTTCAAGAATGATGCGCTGCTTAAGTACCACAGGGTAACCTTCACGCGCCATGATCATTTCTGTACCTGGCGGTAAACGGCCTTGCAGGGCTGCACTTGCATCTGCATTTTCATCAACTTCGCGGAATTCTAGTGTTGCTGTTGCACCCAGAATCTCTTTAGCACGCGCTGTATCTTGTACACCCGGAAGTTGCACAATGATACGCTCAGCACCTTGGCGCTGTACGTTAGGCTCTGCAACACCGATTTGGTTAATACGGTTACGGATAATTGTTTCATTTTGTTTGATAGCGTAGTCACGAATTTCTTTAAGCTTTTGCTCGCTCATGCTGGCATAAAAAGCATTGTCGCTGCTGCTATCATCAACGTAAACGTTTAATGGGTAACGTGTTGATAAGAAACGCTCTGCTGCGTCTTTATCTTCTTCGTTACGCATTTCAACACGTAATCGCTCGCTGTTCGCTACACGGCGAATGGTGCGATAACGCAATTTTTCTTCACGTAAGTCACTTTTGAAATCTTGTTCCATTTGCTCAAGCTGAGTATCAACCGCCGTCGCCATGTCGATTTCCATAGTAAAGTGAACACCACCGCTTAAATCTAGGCCTAGTTTCATTGGGTTACCACCCAGTGACTTTAACCACTCTGGTTGAGCAGGCGCCATATTGATTGCAGAGATATAATCTTCACTAAGGGAATCACGCAGTAGATCTTGCGCTTTTAGTTGGTCTTCAACATTCTTAAAACGAACGAGGATTTGTCCGTCTTCAAGTTTGCTTGATTTAACAGTAACGTTATGTTCTTTGAGAGTCGCATTTACTTTATCGAGTACGCTGAGGTCAGCATCAGTACCTTTAGTGCCCGAAACTTGTATGGCCGGATCTCGGCCATACAAATTAGGAGAGGCATATAAAATACCAACGACTAACACTACTAGAACAAGTAAATACTTCCATAATGGAAACTTGTTTAACACGTGTGAGTCCTTATTTTTATTGTTATAGCGACTTCATAGTGCCTTTTGGCAATACTGCAGAAACAGCTGATTTTTGTACTGTTACTTCTGCTTGGTCGTTTAATGAAATCACGATGAAGTCTTTGTCATCAGCGATTTTAGCAATCTTACCTACTAAACCACCTTGCGTTAGTACTTCGTCGCCTTTCGCCATTGCGCCCATTAGTGCTTTATGCTCTTTTACACGCTTAGCTTGTGGACGGTAGATTAAGAAATAAAATACCAGACCAAAAATACCCAACATGATTAGCATTTCCATGCCACCACCTGCTGGTGCTGCACCTGCCGCACTTGCGTGGGCGTTTGAGATGAATAAACTCATTTCACTTCCTCTTTAATTTTTCTAAAAATTTAATCTGATGTATCTGCAAGCTCTGGCACATCTTGGCCGCGGCGTGCATAAAAATCTGCAACAAATTCGTCTAGTTTGCCATTACTGATGGCATTACGTAAGCCTTCCATCACGCGTTGATAATAACGTAAGTTGTGAATCGTGTTTAGACGTGCGCCTAAGATTTCATTACATTTATCAAGATGATGCAAGTATGCACGTGAATAGTTTTTACACGTATGACAATCACACTCAGGATCCAGTGGACCGGTGTCTGTTTTATGTACTGCATTACGGATTTTAACAATGCCGCCAGTTACAAATAAATGACCGTTACGGGCATTACGCGTAGGCATTACACAGTCAAACATATCGATACCACGGCGAACCGCTTCTACTAAGTCTTCTGGTTTACCAACACCCATTAAGTAACGAGGCTTGTCTTCAGGCATTTTGTAAGCACAGTGGTCAAGAATATTGATCATCTCGTTTTTCGGTTCACCAACCGATAAACCACCTAATGCATAACCATCAAAGCCAATTTCTTCTAGGCCTTTTTGTGATTGTGCACGAAGCTCAGGGTACATACCACCTTGGATAATACCAAATAGCGCAGCTGGGTTATCGCCATGACCTTCTTTTGAGCGTTTAGCCCAACGAAGTGATAACTCCATAGAATCTTTAGCTTCTTTTTCGGTCGCAGGGTATGGCGTACATTCGTCAAAAATCATCACGATGTCAGAACCTAAATCACGCTGAACTTGCATCGCTTTTTCTGGCGAAAGCATGATTTTTTCACCGTTAACTGGTGAACTGAACATCACGCCTTCTTCAGTGATTTTACGCATTGCGCCTAAGCTGAATACTTGGAAACCGCCTGAATCAGTTAGAATTGGACGATCCCAATTCATAAAGTCGTGTAAGTCACCGTGCTGCTTAATGATTTCTGTGCCAGGACGCAGCATTAAGTGGAAAGTGTTACCTAGGCAAATTTGTGCACCAGTATCTTTCACTTCGTCAGGCGTCATACCTTTAACAGTACCGTAAGTACCTACAGGCATAAATGCTGGCGTTTCTACAACACCACGTTCAAAAATCAAGCGGCCGCGGCGCGCTTTACCGTCAGTGCGGTCTAATTCAAATTTCATATTATCCTCAGTGTCGGAAAAACAGTCCAACAAGCTATAATTTAACCGCTCGATTCTACCCTGTTTGCGGGTTTATTACTATAAATTGGGCTAAATTCGAAAATAAAAAGCCCAGTTAAAAAACTGGGCTTTTTCAAATTCTCATCAGCGCTTATTTGCGCGTTAAGAACATCGCATCACCATAACTAAAGAAGCGATACTGCTGCTCAATAGCCGTGTGGTAAGCACCCATTATGTTCTCTTGACCTGCAAAGGCACTGACTAACATGATTAACGTTGATTCAGGTAAGTGGAAATTTGTCACCATGGCATCAACCACATTGAACTGATAACCCGGGTAAATAAAGATATCGGTATCACCAAAGTAAGTATCTAGTTTGCCGCCGTGCACTTTAGCAGCTGACTCCAGTGAGCGAACTGAGGTAGTACCTACAGCAATTACACGCCCACCTTTTGCTTTAGTTTCGGCTACCGCTTTAACCACTTCATCTGGTACTTCGATGTACTCTGAGTGCATAACATGCTCATCAACTGAGTCAACGCGAACAGGCTGGAAGGTACCTGCACCTACGTGCAAAGTCACAAACGCCATGTTAATGCCCTTGTCTTTTAAGGCTGCCATTAATTTATCATCAAAATGCAGGCCAGCTGTTGGCGCGGCTACAGCACCAGGCTTTTCACCATAAACCGTTTGGTAGCGCTCACGATCTGACTCGTTATCAGGACGGTCAATATAAGGTGGTAATGGCATGTGACCTATGTCATTTAGGATATCGAGTACATTTTCGTCTTTGGCAAATTCAAGCTCGAAAAGTTCGCCATGACGCGCAACCATGATTGCTTCGGCTTTACCTTCTAGAATGATTTTTGAGCCTGGTTTTGGCGATTTACTAGCTCGCACATGCGCAAGCACACGATGCTCGTCGAGTACACGTTCTACTAAAACCTCAAGCTTACCGCCTGACTCTTTTTGCCCGAACATGCGAGCTGGGATCACTTTGGTGTTATTGAAAATTAATAGGTCATTTTCATTAACGAGCGATAAAATATCACTAAATACTTTATGCTCAACTTGGCCTGATGGGCCATCAAGCGTCAGTAAACGACTGCTAGTTCGATCTGCTTTAGGAAAACGAGCAATTAATTCATCAGGAAGGTCAAAGCTAAAATCAGCTACGCGCATAGAGCATATCTCTCATTAATAAAAACGCGCCAAGTTTACTCTGATACGCCCACCACCTCAAGCAAAGCCCTGCGTCAACTTGGTACTAGCTTAAAGGATTACAAACTTAAGTACTTATTAACCGCTTTTGGGTAAAGTTTGCTTGTAGATTAAGCAAAATGTCATTATTCTAGCTTATTCACTAAACATGGGTTAAGTAAGAGGTAGTAGCGCCATGGCAAAGCAGTTAAAGCTGCTAATTTTGAACGCGAGCGTTGCTGAGCGTGAAACAATTAAGACCACATTAAACAAGCTTAATGTCTTCACGTTTATCGAAGCCAGTGACTCTCAAGATGCGCTTAAAATTCTTAAAAGCCACCCGGTGGATATTATCATTACAGGCCTTGAGGTCGGTAAGATTGATGGTTGGCGCTTTTCGCGCATGATCCGTTCAGGGTTATTAAAAACACCAAAAAACACACCAATTTTACTTACTCCACCAATCTATTGTGAACGTATAGCCGAAACCACGGCTCGCAGCTATGGCATTGATGCTGTTCTTCCATTTGAACGCCAAGATATGCTGCCGCAAGTGCTAGCCAACGTGTTATCAACTCACCTTGAAAAAAGTAGTCGCCTTAATTTATTACTACTTGAAACAGACAACCGTAAAGCAGAAGATATCAGCGAACAGTTAAAACTTAGCTTCGCGATAACCCATACCACTTCAACAAAAGCGGCACTTGCGACCTATCTGCAGCAAAAATTTGCCATTGTATTGATTGACGCCACCGAATCTCATTCAGATACCGCAGCTGGGTTAATTAGCGAAATACTACAGCACAACCCAAAGCAAGCGATTGTAACCATCATTGATAACAATGATGCAGATTATGCTGAGCAGTTGTTGCTATCTGGCGTAACTGACTTTATTCGCGCCCCGTACGATCACTCGTTATTAAGTAAAGTGTGTGACCACGCTGCCCGTCGTGAAGATTTCATGGTGAGCTATGCAGAGTTTGCGCAAAAAGTAGAACAACTAAGCCAAAGTCAAAGCCGCTATAAAGAGCTGTTTTCTGCCCACCAACGTATTTTATTACACCTAAATACTGTGGTACTTGAGTTTAACCAAGAGGGTAATATTCGCTTTATTAACCCTGCTTGGGAGCATTTGACGGGCTATGGCATTAAGTCTAGTTTAGCAAAGTCATTAACTGACTTTTGTTTACCTGAGTGTAAAACAAAGCTACAAGATACTATTCAGCGTATTTTGCATGGTGGTGAGCAACAGCAACAGGTAGAGATCCAACTAAAACATAAAAATGGCAATGCCATTTGGGTTGAGTGTCGCTTACAGCTGATTAAAAACAGCCAAAACTCAGCAACTATTACCGCCACCATAGATAACATTCATGAGCGTAAGCAGGCAGAGCTACAACTTCGTCACTTAGCCTTGCACGATACGCTCACAGAGCTGCATAACCGTTATTACTTTGACCAACAATTACAACGTATTTGTAAAGCACAATACACTAGTAACGATACAGAGCACGCGCTGATTTATATCGATTTAGATCACTTTAAAATCATCAACGACAGTAAAGGTCACCAACAAGGTGACATCGTTTTAAAAGAAGTTGCCCAGTTATTCACAGCGAATATTAGTGATGAGCACTTAGTGTGCCGCATCGGTGGTGATGAATTTGCTGTGATCTTAAAAAATACTAACTTACTCGATGCACACTTGGTTGCAGAAAGTATTTGTATGGCGATTGAAAAGCACCGCTTTCATTCAGAAGGTCAAGAGTACTCAATTAGCTGTTCAATTGGTTTAACACAAATCACCGAGCAAAATAACGACCCAAGTGAGTGTTTAAAACAAGCTGATATCGCCCTTTATGTAGCAAAAAGCTTAGGCCGTAACTTAGTACACTGTTATTCAAAAGAAGATAGTCATCACAATAGTTTACAAGCCGGTCTTGAATGGGGCCATAGTATTCGCCAAGCATTACAACATGATGCTATCGAACTGCACTATCAACCGATTTGGGACTTTAAACGCGGCCACGTCGCCTACTTTGAAGCACTATTACGCTTAAAGCTTGATGATGAGCTTATCTACCCTAATCAGTTTATTCCTGCTTTAGAGCTTTTAAACGATACTTTCTTGATGGACCAATGTGTTATTCGTAATGCCATTAAGAGCGTTGCCGAGTACCCAGAGCTTAACCAAGTAGCAATTAACTTATCAGCACAGTCGTTTTTAGATGAACGCTTACTGCCGCATATTGAATCGAGCTTAAAAGAATACAATGTTGAACCAACACGCATTATTTTTGAGATCACCGAGTCTGCGAGTATTAATAACCTAGTTGCAACCCGTGCCATGATCGAGCGTTTGAATGGATTAGGCTGTCACTTCTCTATTGATGACTTTGGTACTGGCTTTAGTACCTTTAATTACCTTAAACAGTTACCGGCTCAACACGTAAAAATTGATGGTTCATTTGTTCGCGACATGTTGAACGACCCAATCGATTTAGCGCTTGTAAAAGCGATTAATGATATTAGCCGTTCGCTTGATAAGCGCTCTGTTGCTGAATATGTTGAAAACAAAGAAATATTCTTAGCGCTAAAAGAAATTGGTATCGACTATGGTCAAGGCTACTTTATTGCCCGCCCAGTACCGGTTGAAAAAATTAGCGACGAGCTGAAAAAAATATCTGAAAATAATCTTTTTAACTAACAAATATCTAGCCTTAAAAAGCCTAAATTTAATACATTTTTAAACATTTTTTCTTAGTTTTTAAACTTCCATACTGACAATACTCATC
>NZ_JAKEVM010000124.1 GCF_022398475.1 Pseudoalteromonas shioyasakiensis
CTGTAATATAAATTATGAGCAAAGCCTTAGTAGTACAACCATAAGAAACTAGTGCTAAAACTCTTTCACTTCCCCCAATCAAACGCCCTAGCAACACTTAGCCCAATTTCATGTAGTACCACAAAACCCGCGCCGTATAAGGTGGCCCAAACTGGGATGATGATAAAATCGAGGGTTGAGGTAGATGATGAAACGGCGACTTCTTGGTAATTTGTAAGCCAAGGGTAAAAGCCAAAGCAGTAAAGAATAACAATTGGGGTAGCAAACAGTATTAAACGCAGTTTTCGCTGTTTAAAAAATGGCATAAATGACGTACCCAGCATCAGTAATAACGGCAGGAACACATAGATCACCGAGGTAAAATCATTCAGCGTCATGCCTAAACCTATGGTTAGAATCAGCATGAATAAAGCAGTGAAAATGCGGTAGGCGGCTGTAAAATTCATAGTCATTCCTTGTAATGTACCTACAACCACCCTAGCACGCTTATTTATAAAGGGCTATTTTATAAACCAATTTGCCTAGTGCAGCCGATGCTTTCTACAAAGTATTTATCATGGCTTACGAGTATAAACCCACCTTTAAAGCCCTGTAATGATTGAGCCAAGAGCTGTTTTGATTCAAGGTCGAGATGATTATCGGGCTCATCGAGTAACAAAAATGCGGTGCTTTCAATATTACTGACGATACACATGGCGAGCTTCATTTTCTCGCCACCACTTAAAACTGCGGCGTGTTTAAAAACAGCGTCTTTTCTAAAGCCAATACTGGCAAGTATAGTTCGTGCGGTGCTTTCATCTAGGTTTTTACAGTAAGTCATCACGTTTTCAAGCAGGGTTAGCTCGTTGTTTATTAATGTAAAATGTTGGTCTAAATAATAGAGTGCTTGATTGCAATTTAACTGCCCTGCTTTTACTGGTATGTCGATAGTAATTGTTTTTAGTAAGGTTGATTTACCAGTGCCATTTGCACCCGCTAAATGAATTTTATCATCACTGAAAACCTGTAAATTTAGCGGCTTTTGTGTTCCGTGTGCTAATACAACGTTCTCCAGGCTAAGTACTTTTTGGTGCTTAGCATCACCTGATTGCGCCAAGTAAAATTGCTGCGCTTTAGTTTGTTCAAGCTGGCTAGAAAGCTCTTGTTTATTACGAGTGAGTTCACCTTCTCGCTTAGCGGTATTTTTACTTTGTGATGATAAATTGGCGCTGGCTTTATCTTTTTTAGCATCAATCAGCACTTTAGGTTGGCTGCCTGATTTTCTGAGGGCTGCGCCCTGACCTGCTCGTTTTTGTGCTTTTTGCTTTTGTAGTTGCTCTGCTGCCTTGAGCTTACTTTGCTGCTTAACAACGTGGTTTAATTTATTTTCAAGGGCAGCAACTTGCTGCTGTTTTTGTGTTTGGTACTCAGAAAAACATGTACCATATTGTGTTAAACCAAGGGTTGTTAGCTCCCAAACTTCATAGGCATGTTCTAATAATTCTTGGTCGTGACTTATTAGTAATAATTGGCCTTTAAAGTTGTGTATTTGCTTTATAAGCCAGCTTTTACCTTTTGTATCTAGGTGGTTTGATGGCTCATCCAGTATTAAAATGTCGGGCTTTATGCAGGTAAATAGTGCCCAAAGCTTTAATTGGCTAAGCTGGCCACCACTTAAATGTTTGCTTAAGGAGTTAGGGGTTTTGTTGTTTATGCCAAGCCTTACAAGTTCTGCATTAAAGCGCTCTTCTAAATCCCAATTGCCTTCAAGTAAAGATAAATTTTGCTCTGTAACTTGCCCTTGGTTTATCGCATGAAGGGCTTTAAACACAGGCTCTAGCCCAATAGCCTCTACAATTGTTAGGTTATCAACCTGATTCACATCGTTCATTTGCTCATAAAAGCCAAGGGCTGAATTACAAATAACCGTACCAGAGCTAGGCTCTTTTTGCTTAGCAAGTATTGACGCTAATATAGATTTACCACAGCCATTTATGCCGATTAGCGCGGTGACCTTAGCAGTGAGTGAAAATGAAAGGTCGTTAAATACAACATCGCCATTGCCATGTTGGTAACATAAATTAAAAGCTTGAAGTTGTGGCATAGTGCCTCCTGTATTACAGGGGCATAAGCGCTTGATCACACGAGAAGTAACATAATTAAGGTGATAGTGAGCAACGCCTACTAACCCTGTTGGTCCAAAAAGATAAAAATGAAATTGGATAACAGGTTTAGTTGTTCATGTTGGCGGTAACTCCTAAAAAGTGAGGCTAGATAATAACCACCCAGTGCTCAAATGGCAATGAGTTATGATAGTCTTAAGCTACATACTGCTTAAAGGAATGTATTTTGAATTTAGTTAAAAGCCCTCTTGCCTCGCAAAACCCAATTCAAGTTAAGATGCAAATTAATGAAAGTAAACGTGTATTTGTTATTGGCGATTTAGATGCAGATTTAACTAAATTTGAACAGGCGCTTTGCTCTGTTAATTTTAACCCAAGCGAAGATATCTTGTTTTCATTGGGCGATGTGATTGACCGGGGTGAACACAGCATTGCGTTACTTGCGCGTTTTAAAGAGCTTGGTGTACATATGTGCCTTGGTAACCATGAGCATATGTTGCTTGAGTCATTACTTGCTAATGATAAAGGTTACTACCGTTTATGGGTTGAGAACGGCGGCCGTTGGCACCTAGAAGCAAGCGATGAAGAGCTCGCATTTGCCTGTAAGCAGCTACTTAAATGCCCGCTTTCTTACTATGTTGAATACGGTGCATTAAAAATTGGTTTATCACATACCATTTGTGCTGATTGGGATTGGCAAAACCCTACAACCGACAAACAACAAGCGATTGGCGCATTGCTTTGGGATAGAAGCTTAACCAAAGCGAAAAAGCCGGTAATAAATCCAAGTATCGACTTTTCTGTGCATGGCCATAACACCACCCAAAAGCCCTATTGGCTTGGCAATAGTTACCATCTTGATACCAATTATCTCAGCGGTGAGCCCACCATAGTTGAGCTTAGCACGCTGATCAAGCAGTTTTCATCAATGTAAACTTGCCAGTCGTTCGACCGTTTTCTCTTCAAGGTATTTTTTGTAGGTTAACCTTGCATGCCACAGTTGCTCATCGGTTTCTTGAATGTAGATGATAGGGCCGGCAATTTTGCTCGCTAAACTCGTAAGTTTACTGTATTCACGCGTATCAATTTTGCCATCGCTGAAGTAGCTTAGCGCGGTATTTAAAAACTGATCGTCTTTATAAATATCGCTATGCCAAATAAGCGAGCGATACATACTAGCGGTTATTTCGGTTGGCTTATCG
Organism: Pseudoalteromonas shioyasakiensis; assembly: GCF_022398475.1. Classification (GTDB taxonomy): domain Bacteria; phylum Pseudomonadota; class Gammaproteobacteria; order Enterobacterales; family Alteromonadaceae; genus Pseudoalteromonas. Next base: position 3,305 of record NZ_JAKEVM010000124.1, read on the forward strand.
TTTGAACGAAAGATTTTAACTTCGGTGTAAATTGAATTACCGGTAATTACAATCCCTATTAACGACAGCGTCGTAAGAGTCATCATCCATTTCATGCTCTATTCCTCACAGTTAGGTACTAATTTAACTATAGGAGAGAAAGATGAATGTATGCTGTTTATTTAATCAATTAGGATTGGCAAAACTATTTTCTGGAGACTTAATTATTGTTTTTAGTCCCTAATTTACTGCTTTGGGATAAAACATTAATTTGTGTATTAGGCTAAAAGGCCTAATACACAAGTATCACACTAGTGAAGCGCTGCTGTAAACGGAATATTTTTACAGATTTCGGCTTCTGCGATGAGGATCTCTTCAAGGCGTGTATCAACATCTTGCTTATCGAAATACTCGTAGGCAAGTTCAACGAATAAGTTTTTATGTTTTTCTTCTGATTTAGCAATCGCGACATAAAACTCTTTTTCTTTGCCTGCTGGTAAGGCTTCTGCTACAAGCGAAAAGCGCTCGTGTCCGCGTGCTTCAATAACGCCTGCTACTAATAGACGGTCCATTAAAAATTCATCACGACCATTTCTAAATACCGCACGAATTTGTTTGATGTAAGGATCTTTTTGGTCATTGCCAAGAGATACATCACGTTCCATTAATAGCTTTAAAACTTGCTTAAAGTGAATCATTTCTTCCAGTGCTAAGTCTGTCATGGCTCTAACAAGCTTACGACGGTCAGGGTAATGAGAAAGCATAGACATAGCCATACCAGAGGCTTTTTTCTCTGCTGCAGCATGATCTTGTAAAAAGGTATCGAAGTCAGCTAAGACACCTTCTGTCCATTCAAATGGCGTGTGGTATTTCAATTCAAACATGATAAGGAAAAACTAAACTTATAATGGCGGCGATTTTAACGTATTTTACGTGTGATTATAACCAAGAGATTTATCAATTTTACCACTTCGGGTCGATGACACTTTATCGGGGTGTTTTATATCATTCCACGCTGTGACCTTACCGCCTATATTAAGCTGTTTAAAGCTAATTGGCTGCTCGGTATTTAAAAACTGCTGTAGTAACTGCGGGCTGTTTGGATCAGCTACATCGAGTGTTAATAACTGCTGTTCACGCCCTTTGAAGTAGTCTGCTACTTGCTGTTGGTGGTGGTTATAACACGCTGTTAAGTATTCATCAGATTCTAACTCTGCCAAGCTGTAATGGCCAAATACATCGAGGTAGCAGCGCTTTAAATGGATATTAAAGCCACCGTCTGGGCGCATTAAATTAGTGTGCATACGTGCTAATAACTGCCTAATCGAAGGCAGCCATTTAGTTAAATCACGTTCAAGGTTAATAAAACGGCTATTTGCAAAATGTTTATCAAGTAAGGCGTATTCGCTAAATACCGGAGTATCGGCAATAACGTCTGCGGTTGTAATTGCTTGTTGGGTATAGGCTGTGTGGGCGGTTTTATATCCGAGTTGTAAAAAGCTGTTACAGATACTGGTTGTGCCGGTTCGTGGTAAACCGATTATAAATATTTTAGAGCTCATGGCACCTGATCAAGTGATAACCACAGAGACTTATCATCTACAGGAGTTAACTTAGGTAATTGGTTATTCTTTAATTCTATAATAATTTTGTCATGAAGATGGGCATTTTTAATGAAATCACCATTATATTTAAAAAATAGCTCGTCAAACTCACCACTTTTACGCATAACTTTTAAACCCTCATTCACTGCTTTTGCAATTTCAGGATTATCTTTATTAAAAAAGAAATAAATTGGGCTTTGATATTTCAGCATTAGTTGCGGTAATACAACTAGGTCAATTTTTTTCTCATAAAAATTTTTTTCACTCTCTATTTCAAGCAAAGAACGTGGAAATAACTGCCCTCTACCTTTATCAAGCATAACAAACAGTGACTCAAAATCTTGCGCGGTAGCGACGGTCAAATCGTTATCCCTTAAAATAAAGGTATCTGGCCAGTCCTCACCTTGTATAAAAATAATATTCTTTAAATCTTCTAAGGTTTTTACTTGGCTAAGATAAGGTAATTGTTTCTGTGTTGTGAACATTAACCGCCAACCAAAAAGCCCTTTGAAAATGGGGGTTCTAAGTGGTAACAACCTATTTTCACGATCAATATTAGTCATACTCCAGTTTACGTTTATGCCTGACCCTGTCTCTATTTCTTTAATAACTCGGTTTTGACCTAACAGCTCAGATGCTGGATCGAGAGTAAATTTATAACCACTTCTTTCAAGAGCGGTACGGAGGAGTATGAGCGGGTAAAGTGTTTCTTCATTAAGGTTTGGCATCGTCTTAGGGTAAATCACCCTAAGAGTTTCAGGAGGAGCAACAATGCTTTTTTTAGCATTGATTGTTTTCACATTAGCCATACTGATACTTGATAAAAGCAGAAGAGATAGTGTGAAAACAACTTTTTGCATATTAGAACACCTGTGTAACTAATAACATCACTGCACTGATCAACATAGTTAAGAAAGTTAGCATCATCCCTAATACACGTAATTTCATCAGATTATCAGCGAGTGCATAACTATGACAAAAACGGCCAGCCAAGAGCATTGCCCCTAAAATATAGCAATAATGGCTTGGAAGACCTTGGTACTCTAATAAAAATAGCATAATCAAGGAAAATGGCACATATTCAATAAAATTAGCATGAGCGCGTATTGCCGCTTGTAGGCTAGCATCGCCACCATCGCCAAGTGAAATGCGTTTTGCTTTACGCAGTTTAATTACACGAAAGCTAAGTTGAATGTATAAAATGGCCAAAATGGCAGCAAACGTTGAAACAATCACAGTTTTTCCAATTTTTATTTAAAGTTAGACGCTTAGCACTGTTTATTGCTAGGCTGTTAAGTAAGTAGTTAGGTTAGCTCAGTATGATATTTAATGTCTAACAGTTCTTAAGGAAGTGCATGTTTACGCCAAGAAAAATCGCCGATAACTACCGCGAGATGATCAGTAGTATCGGTTTTTACCCTTCAATGCTCTCTGTGGTGTTTTTAGTATTTGGATTAGTTACCACAGCAGTCGAGTATTCGTCATTATCAATGGAATTTAAAAAGCTGATTGGCGTGTTACTGGTCGATAGCGAAGAGAATGCTCGAACCATCCTCAGCACACTTGCAGGCAGTATTATCTCATTAACCGTTTTTAGCTTTTCAATGGTTATGGTGGTGCTTAATAGTGCCAGTGCCAGCCTTTCACCGCGTGTGTTACCTGGGCTTATTACCCGTAAGTCACACCAATTAGTGCTAGGGTTTTATCTTGGCAGTATTATCTACACCATATTAATGTTGATAAACATACGCACCATTGGCGATGGCGACATGGGGATCCCATCGCTCGGTATCTTCTTTTCTTTGGTGTTTGGTTTAATTTCGCTGGGCTTTTTTGTGTTTTTTATTCACTCAATTTCAAAAGCCATTCAGGTCGATAATGTACTAAACGACTTGTTTAAAAATACCAAAAGCGAGCTTAAATGCATAATTGACATGCAACAAGAAAACCCTGTTGAACATTTTCCTGAATTTGATGACTGGCAAAGTGTTAAAAGTAAAACAGAAGGCTACTTTAAGGGCGCTCATACCGACAAATTGTGCGCCTTATGCCAACAGCAAGGTATAAAAATTTATATTTCGGTTAAGCAAGGTTTCTTTACGGTTAAAGGTTATCCGTTTTTAAAGTGTGATACTGACTTATCTGACAAACCTGAGCTAGTAGAGCAATTACTAGACTGCTTTATCTTTTATATCGAAGAATATATTAGCGATCATTACCGCTACGGTATGACGCAAATTTCAGAAATCGCGGTTAAAGCTATGAGCCCGGGTATTAACGATCCCGGTACTGCGGTAAAAGCCATTGATATGTTGAGTATATTGCTTATATTGCGTTTAGATATTTACGATGTGAATTACTCGCTTAAACGATGCGAGAACAATCAACCACACTTGTTTATACACGAAACATCATTCGATGAGCTGCTGCATGATAACTTTACGCCAATTCGTAACTACGCAAAAAATGATGCCTATGTAATGGTGAATGTGTTAGAGGCGTTTAAAAACATATTGTTTAGAGCATCTGATAACGAAAAGGCAACAGATAGCTTATTTGTTTATTTAGGGGCGATTATAGAAGATATAGATACGCATATTAGTAATGAGTACGACCGTGAACAAATTACTAATATGCTAAAAGCGATTGCCCGTATTTCAGAGCAACAGGGTGAAAAATTGCTGGCAAGGTTTGCCAGCAAAAAATAACTGAATTTAGTTTTCGATTAGATATACCGCATAGCTGCTTGCGGTAATCGTAAGCTCACCACCGTTGTATGCATCAGGTACATAGTTATCTGGTGCTGCTTCTGCCATAACCATTTTACTGGCACGCATATAAGGTTGGCTACCTGTATCGAGTGGGCTACTTGATGCAGTATAAAGGCCTTTAAGTTCAACCCCATAATCACTGGCAAATTCTTTTGCAGCAGCACGGGCATCTTTAATAGCAAGTTTTTGCGCTTTCTTTTGTAGCTCTTCGTACTTGCTTGATACAAACTGAGTTTGATTAATCTCATTAATACCCGAGTTCACTAGTTGCTGAAGCATTATTGGGTATTTTTTTATATCAGTTAACGTAACAGATAAACTACGCGTTACTCTGTAGCCTACAAAGTTTTGCTTACCTGTTTCGCGGTTATATTCTGTTTGGCGATGAATTGAGATATTAGATGCATAAATGCCCTTTTCTTCTACACCTTGGCTTTTAGCAAGCTTAATTGCTTTCGCCATGGTTGCATCGGCTTTGTTTTTAGCGGCAATTAAATCTTTATCTACTTCAACAATACCTACTGTCAGTTTAACGTTATCTGGGATTGCTTTAACCGTTGCGTTACCTTGAATATAAATATGTGGCGCATCAGGTGTTGCTTCTGCTAATGCATTAAAACTTAGCGCGGCGGCCATAGCGGTAAAAACTAACTTACGCATAATACTGTTCCTTAATTTAAAACTCCGTTCATTATCACCTTAAAGGGTTAATTCAATATGAACAACCCCTGTTATCCAGATATAAAAAAACAGGCGTTAAAAGCCTGTTTTTTCAATTACTAAATGCGTTATAGCTTAGATACTACGACGCTTGTAGTTACGGTACTCTGGAAGCCAGTAGTTTTTCTCGATTGCTGCCCATAGTGCTTCATCGCTCAGCTCAAGTGCAACACCTTCTTCCATCGCTTTTTTCGCTACTGCAAATGCAATACGTTTACTTAACGATTGGATTTCAGTTAATGCTGGTAATAAGCTGCCTTTACCAGAGTTTGCACGTGGTGAAGACTCAGCCAGTGTTTCACTTGATACAATTAGCATTGCATCTGTGATACGTGTTGCTTTAGCAGCAATAACACCTAAACCAATACCCGGGAAAATGTAGCTGTTGTTACATTGTGGGATTGGGAACGTTTGGCCGTTATACTCAACCGGATCAAATGGGCTACCAGAGGCAACAATCGCTTGGCCGTCTGTCCATTCGATTACATCAGAAGGAAGCGCTTCAACTTGCTTAGACGGATTACTTAAAGGGAAAATAATCGGTTGTGGGCAAGATGCGTGCATTGCACGAATAACTTGTTCTGTGAATAAACCAGGTTGGCCAGATACACCAATTAGGATGTCTGGTTGTGCACAGTGCATTACATCTAATAACGATGCGTACTCACCACTGTAAGTCCACTCGCTTAAGCCCTCTTTAGATTGGCAAAGTGCTTGTTGGAAGTCACGTAAGCCTTCCATACCTTCAGTAAGTAGACCAAAACGGTCAACCATGAAGATTTGAGAACGCGCTTGTTCATCGCTAATGCCTTCAGCAACCATGGTACTGATAATTTGCTCTGCAATACCACAACCAGCAGAGCCTGCACCAACAAACACAACTTTTTGCTCAGAAAGCTTCGCGCCTTTAACACGACATGCAGCAAGTAAAGAACCTACAGTTACCGCAGCAGTACCTTGAATGTCATCGTTAAAGCTACAGATTTCATCGCGGTAGCGTTTTAGTAATGGCATTGCATTTGGTTGTGCAAAGTCTTCGAACTGAAGTAACACACTTGGCCAACGACGTTTAACGGCTTTAATGAATAGATCTAAGAATTCGTCATACTCTTCTTGAGAAATACGTTTATGACGCGCACCCATGTACATAGGGTCGTTAAGTAGTTTTTCGTTGTTTGTACCAACATCAATCATTACTGGTAACGTATATGCTGGGCTAATACCACCACATGCTGTGTAAAGTGATAATTTACCAATTGGAATACCCATACCACCAATACCTTGGTCACCTAGACCAAGAATACGCTCACCGTCAGTCACAACGATAACTTTTACTTTGCCTTTAGTAGCGTTACGTAAAATATCATCAATTTGGAAACGATCTTCATAAGAGATAAATAGACCACGGGCACTGCGGTAGATGTCTGAGAATTTTTCACAGGCATCACCTACCGTAGGTGTGTAGATAATTGGCATCATTTCTTCAAGATGATCACGCACTAAACGGTAGTAAAGTGTTTCGTTGTTATCTTGAATAGCACGTAGGTAAATGTGCTTGTTTAAATTATCGCTAAAGCTTGAATACTGTTGGTAACAACGCTCAACTTGTTCTTCGATCGTTTCATAACGCGGTGGCAGTAAACCGGCTAAGTTGAAATTTTCCCTTTCTTTTTGTGAAAAAGCACTGCCTTTATTTAATAGTGGCGTTTCGATCAGACCTGGGCCTGAATAAGGAATATAAAGATAATTTGGATCGGTATTTGTAGTCATATTTCCAAGCTTTGATGCGTCATAATTATGACCTGACATTATTACTCTTGAAGGCGAAATTGCAATGACAATTCACCTTGTCAGACCATTGAAGAAAATGAATTTTATGCTCTAAATAGCATAGCAGATAGTATACATGAAAACTCAGCAGCTTTAAGGCTGCTGAGCTTGTTTTTAGTGGCTTTTATCACTTAAAGCGATGCCTTCGCGGCGCGGATCGGCTGCGCCATAAAGTTTACCGTCTTTAACTTCAACAGCATGTAAACCAGAGTTTAAATCTAGGATACGAACTGTGTGTCCGCGGTTAACAAATTCAGCTTCAGCATTGGCAAGTTCAGTGCCCTTTTCTAGGCTTGTGTAATTATTGCGATTAGTAATGCGCGGTAAGTTAATAGCTGTTTGCGCATCTAGGTTCCAATCAAGCACACCTACAACCACTTGAGCAACATAATCAATGATACGGCTACCACCTGGTGAGCCAACCACTAAACGTAAGCTGCCGTCTTTGTTAAACACCATGACTGGCGACATTGAACTACGCGGGCGTTTACCCGCTTCAACGCGATTAGCTAATGGCTTACCATTTTTGGTAGGCGATAAAGCAAAGTCTGTTAGTTGATTGTTTAAAATATACCCGTTCACCATTACTGTTGAACCAAACGCCATTTCGATAGAGCTGGTCATCGAAACCGCATTACCTTGGCTATCAACAATCGATACATGGGTGGTTGATGGTAACTCGTATGCATCATCTTGCGCGTACGCAAGTGAGTTAGGCGGTGTGCCTGCTTCTGCGTGAGCATCTTTTTCAGAAATAAGCTTTGCACGACCTGCAAGGTAGTCTTTATCGAGTAATCCTTGTGTTGGGATTGGCATAAAGTCAGGGTCACCCATATACACGTTGCGATCAGCAAACGCTAAACGCGATGCTTGGGTAAAGTAATGCAATGCTTGAACAGAGTTTGGTTTGAGTTTGGCCATGTCTTTATGTTCAAGTAAGGCTAAAATCTGTAATACAGCTACACCACCACTACTTGGAGGTGCCATTGAGCACACTTCGTATTGGCGATAATCAACACACACAGGTGCACGCTCTTTACTTTTGTAATTAGCTAAGTCTTCAACCGTTAAAGTACCCGGTGCAACTGCTGAGTTTTGCACTGCATGCACAAGCTCTTTGGCGTTTTCACCTTTATAGAAAGCATCAATGCCTTGTTTCGCTATATCTTTATAAAGCGCAGCAAGTTCTGGGTTCTTTTTAACGGTACCTACAGCAAGTGGTTTACCATCAGGGAAAAAGTAGTCACGAATAACAGGTAGCTTAGTAACCCCTGGGTTTAATTCTTTAGCCAATAATTGATGTAAACGCGGCGAAACAATAAAGCCTTTATCAGCCAATTCAATGGCAGGGCCAAACAAGGTTTGCCATTCTAACTTACCGTAACGTTTATGGGCTGTGGCAAAAGCGTCTAAAATACCTGGAACACCAACAGAACGACCACCTACAACGGCTTCAATCCATTTTACGGCTTTACCGTGCTTATCTAAAAATAGTGTTTCATCAGCATTGCTTGGAGCCGTTTCGCGGCCATCAAAGCTGGTTAGGCTTTTGGTTTTGCTGTCGAAGTACATCATAAATGTACCACCACCGATACCCGACGATTGCGGTTCTACCAGTGTCAGTACTAATTGCGTTGCAATGGCTGCATCAACTGCGGAGCCGCCTAGCTCAAGCATTTTTTGGCCAGCTTTTACTGCATAAGGGTTTGCTGCTGCGACCATGTACTTATCGCCTTCAACAACCTGTTTATGAGCAAAGCCTGTAGCAGCTTCAGGTTCGCGAGTTTCAATTTTTGCAGGGGTTGCAAAAATAGCCGTTGAATAAATTAATGAGGTGGACAGAGCTAACAGCGCTTTGGTTTTGAATAACATAAATAAACTTAATCCCGTAGTGTATTTGGCATCTTAAAATTAAACGTGCACAATAGGCGACAATCTCAGATACAACAAAAATAACATGATAAACCTGCCCCTGAAACTAGAATATATTCTGCCGCCATTGTGTTTAGTAATACTAAGTTCCTTATTTGCTACTTTTAACTTAAATGAATATCTCGAATTTAACCGTGAGTTAGTTGCAAATGGTGAATTTTGGCGCATTTTCACTAGTCAATTTGTACACGCAAATTGGCCCCATTTAGGCTTAAATTGTGCCGGAATTTTATTAATTTGGGCGCTACACGCTGAACATACAAGCCCTGCTCGCTATGCGTTTAATATTGCCATTCTTGCATTATGGTGTGGCTTAGGTGTGTGGCTATTTTGCCCAGATATCCAAATTTACACCGGGTTAAGTGCCCTACTGCACGGTGTGATCATTTGGGGTGCAGTTAAAGATGTACAAGCAGGCATGTTTTCAGGCTGGTTATTGTTTGCTGGTACTTGGGCTAAAGTGATTTGGGAGCAAATAGCAGGCCCGAGTGAATCGGTGAGTCAGCTAATCGCCTCTAATGTTGCCATTGACGCCCACTTTATTGGCGCAATTGGCGGCACACTGTTGGCTTTACCTGTCTTTATAAAAATAATAAAAAATCGCGAGTAACTAAAACTTTTAATACAAACAAAAACAGCCACTTAAAGTGGCTGTTTTTCATTTACGCTTATTAATTAAAGCGTTTCTTTAAAT
>NZ_JAKEVM010000125.1 GCF_022398475.1 Pseudoalteromonas shioyasakiensis
AATGAATACATCAATGAATTCGGAACTGAGTTTTACGATTTAAGCATGTGGCACTATGATGTTGAGCATGACGGCTCTAGAAGTGAAGACTTTCAGCCAACCATAATCAAGTCAGAATGGTGCAAAACTAATGCTTTTATTTTCCTAGGTGAAAAACAAAATCGTGAAAGAATTGATTATCAGAGAGTTTGTGATGTGTTAGATCGCTTACTACCTTTGTATCTTCACATAGAGATAGCATCAAATAATGACAACCCTTCTACTCCCTCTTTTGTTTTCAAACCAGGTTGCAGAACAAAACTGTCATTTACCAAAGCCTCCTATAAGAAAGATCAGCAAATAGATGTACGACTCTTACACAATGATCTTCAACAGGCTTTGTATGATGAGTTAGTGCAAGTCTATGGCAGAGATAACGTAGGCACTGAAAACGTTATAGGATGAGGAAGAGTTGATCTGACTCTCAAATTGGGTAATAAGTACAGCTTGTATGAAATCAAAACAGTATTTAGTGCTAAATCATGCATACGGCAAGCAATTGGGCAACTTCTAGAGTATGCCTACTTTTATCAAGTTGGTTTCGTTGAAAAGTTAATTGTTGCTGGTCCTGTAAAATGCACAAGTGTTGAACATTCCTATCTGAATGAACTGCAAAGCAAGTTTAATTTGCCGATCGAGTATTATCAAATCAAAGGCGCATGCTTTGACTTTGATTAGGTTAAAAATTCATTTTACTTTCTTAGATTATATTTATGTTGAAAAACCCCGAAGTAAGGGCCGAAATATCCGAAGTGAGCGAGCTAATAATGAGGTAGTAGTTATGGAAGTTTGGATTACATTTGATTCAAATGTATGGGAATCAGAGATACAGCAGTTTGCTTTTGAAACTCAACTACATTTATTTAAAGAGCAACGGTTACAGATAGCAACCTTGTAAGGCAAAATGCCTAGCAAACCTCTAGCAAAAAATCATGAATATCAAAGGCGTGTATGGAACTTAAAACACTTTCTAAAAATCACGTAAATAAACTATTGGACTTTGAATTGAAAAACAAAGAATGGTTTGAAAGTTTTATTGAGCCAAGGCCTAAAGACTTTTATTCTCACAGTGGTGTTACAAAGCATATTGATTATCTACTTAATCAAATTAATTCAGGTAATGCCTTTTGCGGTATTGTAATTAAAAACAATGTTATTGTTGCGAGAGCTAACCTAAAAAATATTTCAGACCAAAAAGCCTATGTGGGTTATCGTGTAGGTAAAGAGTTTACATCTAAAGGTGTAGCAAGTTACTGCTTAAAACAACTAATTCATATCGGAAAAAATAAGCTTAATTTAAAACAATTAAACGCTCAGGTGCTAAATAATAACCCTGCTTCAATGCACATATTACACAAATTTGGTTTTGAAGCTATTGGTACAACAGCAAATTTTTTAAAACTAAATAACAAACAATTAAGTTGCACTGAGCTTGTTTTAAATACACATAATAAGTAACAAAGAGTGGATACATAAAACTTAGCTCGCTACTTACTGCGTTATGAGCATCCGAAATTTGTAAAGAGCCGCCTTTCGGCCCTAACTCACATTTGCCCCAAAATGAGTCAGCGACTGTATGAGCCATTACTCTCCCTACCATCATTTGGAATAATTTTTTCTAACCCAAATCAAGGGGGCTAATCTGCCTTGAGAAACATAGATATTTTAAACCTTAGTGCTCTCGTAGCTATAGACTTTATGCAATCTATTTGATTTCAATGTAACCCTTACAATTTTGTTGTGCTAGCATCGGAAGCATAATTCTGATTTGCTTAAAGGAGAAATGCATTGGCCAGACGAGGAAATGGTTTAAGGACGGCTATAAAGGTTGTTAAAGCTATAGATAGAGCCAACAAACAAGCCACCCGCGAAGCTCAGCGTAGAGAGAAAGCTCGGCAACGTGCTGAAGCTCAAGCACTTAGAGAGCATGAAAGAGGTGTGCGTGAAGCTCAGCGAGAACTACAGCGGCAAGTAAGACAGCAACAATCCGCAGCAAAGCAAGCATTTAAAAATGCGCTATCAAATGCAAATGAAGAGTACCAAGACCGCTGCGAAGAACGAGCCGCCCTTAGAAAACAATTCATACAAGAGGTTTTAAAGTAAACAATGGATAGTAATTTACTAATATTAGCAGGCATATCTTTGTTAGCAGTTTTGCTGACCTATATAGTGGCGAAACGCTCTGCGGATAAAAAAGTTGGACAGTACAAGTCAATTGATGAAGCGTTAACGAAAGCCAAAGTAGAGCACGAGACATTAAAGAAAGCAAATGAATCACTACAGAAAACTACTGAGATAGCAAAACAGGCGCTTTCCAAAATTAACGCTGAAACTGCCGACCTACAAGCTTTGAAAGGACAAGATGACTCTCTTAAAGTTAGTATTCTAGAGCAGCAACAGTCTCTTGACGCAGCCCAAAACGCTCTAAATGAACTTAATGCCAATATTGAAAAGAGCGAACAAGATCTGAACGAGCTAATGGGTGGGATAGACTTGTATTCACGACTCGATGAATATACTGCTCATGGCCATTTTGAAATGCCACAATATCTCTACGAAACATCAACTCGCTATTCTGAAGAGATCAAAGACATACGGCAGCAACAAAAAGACATGATTAAAGCTAAGACCGCAGTCACCTTCCCAGAAACGACCGTTATTTCTAATGATAAGTCTTTGAATAAAAAAATCCTCAATGGTCAAGTTAAGCTAATGCTAACTGCGTTCAATATTGAATGTGACATGCTTATTGGCAAGGTTTCTCCAAGCTCATTTGGTCGTACGCTGGAGCGAATTGAGAAACTAGCAAACAATCTAGAAAAGTCAGCTGCGACACTGGAGTGTGGCTTTGATATTGACTACATCGAACTAAAATTTGAAGAATGTAAGCTTCAGTATCAATATACCCTGAAGAAGCAGGAAGAAATTGCCGAGCAGAAGCTCATCAAAGAGCAAATTCGTGAAGAGCAGAGAGCAATAAAGGAGTTTGAAAAAGCTATTGCTGAAGCTGAGAAAGAAGAAAAAATGTATCGAAGCCTTCTTGATAAAGCTCAGCAAGAGCTTGCTCAAGCTAATGAACAAGAACGTAGTGAAATGGAACAAAGAATAGCCATTCTAGAGCAGCAATTGGCCGAAGCTGAAGCCAAAGAAGAACGTGCCAAGAGTATGGCGGAACAAACTCGTAAGGGCCATGTGTACGTGATAAGTAACATTGGTTCCTTTGGAGAAGATGTTTACAAGATAGGTTTAACGCGCAGGCTAGAGCCTATGGACAGAGTTAAAGAGCTTGGTGATGCCAGTGTACCATTCCCATTTGACGTACATGCCATGATTTATACTGATGATGCACCTGCACTCGAAACAGCTTTACACCGTGAATTCCATTCTCAACGTGTTAATGCAATTAATCTTCGTAAGGAGTTCTTCAATGTCGATCTAGAGGAAATTAAAGATGCCGTTGAGAAGATCGCTGGTGTAGATGCTGAGTTCAAAATGACCGCTCTGGCGGAAGACTATTACGAAAGCCTTCGTCTTAGTGATGCTGCATGATTTAACAGTTTTGTCCGCCTTCGAGTCAGCCAGATCAGCGCTGGCTCACCTTTGCCCCTTTATCATTCAGAGTAAATACTCATTTATGTATTGTTAACGTTAGTTTTCCCTACCAAAAGTTATCCGAATTTAGAAGATCATGAAATTAAAGACCATTCAGCAATATAAGATCACAATATAACCATTAGTCTATTGATTAAAAATTGAAGGGATACATGAAAGACGGCATTATGTGAACACGAAAGGTGATTATTAGTCGCCTAAGTAGCGTTATGCGATTTATTGGAGTAACTAACTAGTGGCAAAGAAAAAACCTCTATCCCATTTTGTACCCAAGTTTAGCAACAAGTATTGGGCTGACGAATCTAACCTCATGTCTTACTTTTGGTGCGAGTACACGACGTCCGTTATAAAAGGGACTCAAGGCAAAAAACAATGGGGACGAAAGAGAGGTTTGTATACTTGGGCAGTCGAACATGCCTTAGATAAAGAGCTAGAAACTAAAGTTGCTCCACTCTATGAGAAACTCATTACTTACAATGAACTAAGTAAAGGTGAAAAGTTTTTGTGGGCGCAATTTTTACTGTCTCAGTTGGTTAGGACACCTAGTTACATCGAATATGAAAAGAAAGCGGTTGAATTGACTGGGGTGGAGTCTGAGCCAAAGTGTGAGCGAGTCGGCTGCCAAGAATGCCTCGATCTAAATTACGTGGCGAATAGAAATTGGCTGTTATTGAAAACGCATAGTGAAGACTATCTTGTCAGGACTGACAATCCCATTTTACAAACTGGCTTTATTGAACTTCCGGATAGCTATCTTATTTACCCCTTAACGCCTCATTTATGCTTCGTAGCTACTCCAATGAGTGATAGTTGGAACCCCTTTGAGCATAATAACAATCCAATAATGGGTTATCAAATGCCTAAAGGATGGGCTCATATGGTTAATTATTATTTAGCTAAATCAGCTTACCGTTCGTTGGTATTAAGTCCTGAACATGCTGGTGTCATATCAGATACTATGTTCACTGATGTATTGGGCTCCTATACTCAGCCTCCATTTTCACTGCATGTTATTGAAAATGCACTCGCTACCTCTGCATTTGAAAGTATTAGACAAATCATGTCTATCGCTGATGACTTTGATTATCCAGTATGGGAAATAGAAAGATTAACCCCTGACTATCCTGAGAACACAATCGCATAGCAAATAAGGATACCTGTTGCGCACTCGACACTTTTATCCGAGTGTTGAACAAACGTTTAAGGTGTCAAGATACTTCACTTAATCCGATAAAAATGGTTTAGCTCAATAACTCTAAATAATTTTTGTCCAGTGATGAGTTATAAATATAACTCGCCTTTGCCCCAAAACAAGTTGAGTCACCACCCTTAATCAGGCAAAAACGATCACTAATGCCACTTTGGAAGCATTAGTCAATTGAACTAAAAAGGTGATTTGGATTAGTTTTTGTATCTTCAATTGGTGAAATTTGTCATATCCTCATTTACTAATGAAAATAATCCGGCTTCTTTCCCCAGCTCAGAATGAATGTTGAATAGTTTATCTGGAATGGGGGGACATTTTTTTAAACGATTAGGCACAACAACATGATACTCGTCAAATAGAGTTAGATAAGGAAAATTCAAAACAGCCAAATTTAAAAACTCTATATTACAAGGGGACTCAAACTTTACATTTTTCGGTGTGGGTGAAGATACAGTAGGTGGCGTAGGAAATATAACAAATTTATCGACAACTACACAGCATGGATATAAAGTACCTGAATTGATAATGACTCCAACCCCTTGCATTTCCATCTTGTCCGTAGGTAAATCGATTACCTTCGCACCATCAATATCTCGATCACAGTTCAATATCTGCTTTCGCACATTATCTAGTGAACTTTGGAAAACCCAGTTATAACCTATTTCATTAAACCACATTAAATAAGCGGCAGTTATATATCCAACTGCAATTTCGTTTTCGTGAAGCGTTAATGGTATTTCAAAGTTAATTTCGAGGTTTTCACCAAACTTCATTGATTCTACTTTACCAGGTGGGTTTCTATTGATAGGTAAAACAATATCAATACCTCCGTCAACGTCCGAGACACTTATTGATCCATTAACAGTTTTGTCATTAATACTTATGTACCTACTCTTTGTTTTGGCATCTAAAAGCATCCCCGTAGGCTTATTCAGTATATTAAGATATTCGCCTAACCACTTATCCTGTTTTTCACCAAATTGACTATTACAATCCTTACAAAGAAAGGTCCATTCACTCCCTCCAGAAGCTTCTGGTAAGATATGCCCTGCCGTAAAGCTGCGTTGACCTGAATTCAAATCAAACTCCTTTACACATGTTGGACATATGACTTTATTTTCAAACCCATCGCCAAATGAGCAAAGGTGCTCATTCAAATATTTTGCTAATTTTAATCTTGAGTTTTTTGTTGACTTACCCTTCATAGATAACGTCCTGTTAACCGCTAGTATGCTTTAATAAATTTATTATGGAGACTTATTAGTAATATAACAAAAGCAATTCATTAGAAAATATATAGCAAAAAACTTGAGGACAATGTCTTCAGCACAATCGAGACCTTTCAGCTCATGCTACTAGAGCCAACACGGAATTGTCCAAAGGCGTGTTATAAATATAACTCGCCTTTGCCCCTAAATGAGCTAGCCATGTGACTTAAGGCTTACTCTAATACTCTAGGATTGACCAAATTTTAGTAATGCTACAAAGTGCCTATGATTGCGGATTAGAGCAGTTACTGAATCAATATTAAAAATAAGCAAGGTTGATATGGAAAAACAACTAACAAGGTTTGAACAACTGTTGGCTGAGTTCAACCAACTCGAGCCTGTAGAGGTGGCAGAACCCACTATCTTTAGCATTGGCAGTAAAGGCTATTACGAAAACCCGACCACAGATACATTGGCATTTTTTTGCGATAACAACGGGTACCATCAACTTGGCGATACGGCACTAAAAGCGTTGCTTCATTGCCTACCCGAAGAATATCACTCATTGGATAGCTCACTGATTGAAACGCCAGAGCGCGAAGTAAAAACTCAAGCAGGAAAGCGGATCGATTTGTTGTTGGAGAGTAGTAATTGGGCATTGGTGTTAGAAAATAAAATCTACCACCATCAAATTAATCCATTTGATGACTACGAACGCTTTATTCAAGAAGAGCGAAATCAAACTCGCTTTGAGGGCAAACAGGTTATTTTTGCTGTTCTTTCCCCCGCGGGAGAAGTCTTACCAACTGGATGGCACGGCATCAGTTATCCAGAACTCATTACGGCTTTAAAATATGAGCTAACGGAGCAATTCCTTTCCCAACCTATCAATAAATGGACTTTGCTTTTGCGTGAGTTCATCTTGCATTTGGAGAGCCTTATGTCTCAACCTTCAGTAAATCAGCATGCTGTCGATTTTGTCTTAAATAATCTGTCTACAATCAATGAGATTCAGGAGACTAAAAAGCAAGTAATTAACGAATACCATCAACGTTTACAAGCTGCCATTCAAAAAGAATTAGGTGAAGATATTGTTATTCGCTTGCACCATTGGGAAGGATATCCTGCGTTGCGATTTGCCCTATCCAGTTGGAAAAATACCGATTCAGATGTAGTACTGTTTCTCTCTGGTGACAAAGGCGAATCGTCGATTAATGTGTACGCTCACTTAGAAGGTGATTTAGGCGAACATAAAGCCGATTCGTTGATCCTAACCGATTGTAAGGTGGAGCGTTGGATTGAAGGAAACGGGCGCTATCGTGGTTATCGAACTAAAGTTGCAGCAATCACTGAAGATGAAATCATTCAATTCATCAGTGAACGCCTTAATGAACTGGATAAGTTTGAGCGCGAGTTTGGGGCAGACAATTAATGCAGTGGCAAGTATTTTTTGATGCCTGATGCCTGAAAAAATGAATCAGTTCATTTAGAACTTAACGTTGCAAAAACATACGTGCCCCAAAACGTGTTAAGACGAATGCCGCAAAAGAGCGAGGAACGGACACTCTAAATATCCCTTCGAGTAGTTCACTTAGACGTGGGCTTACATTTTCAAAAAACGACTAATTACACACGGGTGCTCAATAAATGGTTAGTATAACTAATTAGTGGTCATATTGAGTACTCTAGTTGAAAGAAAGAAACTTAACTTTCTGAAATTATTGGTTTTTTATATTGGCGTAAACCTTGCCTTCTCAAGGTTTCTTTAACTTCATTAAGGATTAAAAATGAGAAACCTAGGATATATTTTGTTTTTACTAATTTTTGCTTCAGGTTGTACTACAAACAATAGACAGCAAAGTCATACTCTCATCGAAGAAAAACGCCAATTGAATGACGTTACCATTGTAGAAGAGGTCGTTTTTGAAAGCGAAGGTGTACAAATATCAGGGAGCATGTATATACCTAAAGATGCACGAGCGGCAGTAGTTTTAGTGCACGGATCAGATCCTGTCCCACGCATGACTAAGTTAGCGGAGTCTTTGGCTAAGAATGACTTGCTAGTTTTGACGTATGACAAGCGTGGAGTTGGTGAATCTGGTGGCGTATACGTAGGACCTCAGGTGGGAACCAATAATATAAGTGTTGATAATTTAACTTTACTTGCGAAAGACGCAAGTGCTGCGGTAGATGTGGTTCGTGGATATGATAAAGATTTATCGATTGGACTTATTGGTGCGAGTCAGGCTGGCTGGATTATTCCAATTGCCGCACTCAATAATCAATCAGTAGAGTTTATGGTTCTCTTTAGTAGCCCTACAATCACAACTTTGGAACAACTTAGATTTCAGTTTTACACAAATGGTAGAGAAGACTTTTGGGAAACTCATACTGATGAAGAATCGCGAGAACATACTCTAAATGATCCTGACAGGTATGATTTCAAAGCGACGGACCCGAAAATTTCTTTGAATTCTTTATCAATACCTGGGCTATGGCTCTTCGGAGAGCAGGACATACAGGTCCCAGTCAAAATGTGTATGGAGCAACTCAATAGGATGAAAGCTAAAGGCAAGCCTTTTGAATATGTATTATTTCCATCGCTAGGTCACAATACGAATAAAGCAGAGCCTCTTGATATTGCGATACACTGGATAAAGCAAAATAATTTTTCCCATTAATTCGCAATTGTTGTTTCGCTGGTGTTGGTCAAACAGAAGGGCACAGTTAACTAATGGCTCAAATGCGACGAAGCGCCTATGCTGAGCGTCATTGACATCCTTGCAGGTAGTTCGACTTTCAGAGAATTTTATATGAATATCCGCTTCTGGCACACAACTGCTCTTCAGCTCTAACAAACTTATGTCCAGAAGTGAGTTACAACGAGTGCGATACTTTAATATTCAGTTGTAGCTCGATTTAGACTTGAGAGTAGCTTTTAGTATGTATTTCTTTATTTTTTGTCATGTTGAATCATAAACGGTTCCAGCAGGGTTGTTTGACTGTTTAGTTATGAAACTTATTCCTCTCCTACAGTTATGGTTATGGTATTGATTCCTTCTGTACTTATGACAGAGCCAGTAGTGCTGGTCAAACATCTATCTTTTATCATGAAAACCTTAAGAAGTTAGAAAGCAATTACCCAGTAAATGTGATCACGCCATAGGACTTAATATGTAATTTAAAAACAAATACCTCACAATTCAAGCAAGCCGCCCCCACCTAGAATGGTTTGGGTTGCGGATAGATGCCTAAATAGGTCAAGTTCGCAAAGCGGAGCTGTCTAGGGGGGATCAGATGCCATATTACGGATACCAAATAACTTATGATAATTCAGGTATTCTGTTTCAAATTTTCAAAAATACCTAAAAACCACCAACTAAGGCGTTTAAATTAGATG
Organism: Pseudoalteromonas shioyasakiensis; assembly: GCF_022398475.1. GTDB lineage: Bacteria > Pseudomonadota > Gammaproteobacteria > Enterobacterales > Alteromonadaceae > Pseudoalteromonas. The sequence continues at coordinate 9,467 of NZ_JAKEVM010000125.1, forward strand.
CCCCATTTCATTTTACATATTCAATCACTCATTCCGGTATTTGGCCTGTAACCAAATCAATTGAATCCTAATACCGGAATGCTTTAACAAGTCATCTAATCCACCTACTGGTAAATACATTTGAACTTTTAGGTATAAGCTTAATTCATAAGTCGGGCAAAGAAACTACACCCAAGAGCAAACAAGACATTAACTTCAAAGCTAAGAAGTTCCTTTATACGGACTATATGTTGTTCATTCTTCGGACGCATGCGGTTGCATCGTGAGTCCGTTATACGAAGTGTAAATTCGTGTGACGAAATCCATTTAATGGACTTCATTAAGCTGGTGGTTAAAGATGATATTTTTCCAAATTCATTGTTGCCGATGGAATATCATAATTTGTAATCAGTTGAATCCTTCCAAAATACGGAAGCTGAATACATCAAATTTAATCCGCAAAACGGAATACTAAAGCTAATCAACTATCCGAAGTATGGTGTGCAATCACATTTGTTTTATTCTTTAGACTTGTTAGATGTGTTGCCTTAATTTCATTTTGAGCTTGAAAGCAAAAGCAGTATTCTGGTTAGAATGTACGTCCGCTTTGCGGAGTAAGCTCCGTTCAATTCATAGACCACTTGCTCACCTCCCCTACTAAATTACTAATCCAAGTGAATGGAAATGTATCAACATTGTTTTCCGTATTATGGAAGACGCCCACACCTTACAGACTCCATGATGCGGATTTGTCATCGAGTGATATATTTTGGTCAAAACTAACAATATTACTTATTGCGCTATTGTTCTGAAAATAACACCAGACAAAGTCCCAGTTCAATATACGGAAGAATACTGGAAACTGTTTTTCCATAATGCGGAATTAACCAAACAGCAACGACATCCTTTAAGAGGAATAAGCTTAAGTTTACTATGGTTCATATGGCGGACTTTAAATGAGCTTATCTGAAGCTTCAGAGTACTTACAACTCATAATGCATATGAAGGATGAGTTAAACATATAGCGAACAATTTAACCGCTTTGCGGAAAGTGATTGTTATCTTTTACTGGCTAACACTACCCACTATACGGATTGTGAGCACTTAACTTTAAAAGAGGGTTATTCAAGTTCTAGTTTTTAGGTATGACCCTTCACATTCTATAAAATCTAAAATTGCTAATCATGACACCAACGCTGCCTATAGCCACATGCTCATAAAATTATGAGTAACCCCTCTGTTAGCTAAGGCTGGGTTTTTCTAAGTAAACAAATCAACACACAAAAGAGACTTAGAGTAGATTGATGATGTAAGCATCAAAGCTCTCAACTTTTAGATTTCAAGTAATATAAGTTCGTTTGCTACATATATGATGCAAAATTTCAATTTATTGCAGTAAACGTAAATGATATTTCTTTCCTGAACTATCTTCTTTAGAACCGTTTAAAACAAGGTGACTTAAAGTTCACAGTTATTCTGTTGCATAAATTATGATGCAACCATTCAGCATTTACAGTCGGTTTGACTACATGTTAAACATGCCGCAATAGCTCTCCAATTCATAAATACGGGTTTTCTGCGTAGTTATGATGCAGAAAATAGTTAATTTAACCAATGTCATTCAATGACAAGTTTTTGCGTATATATGATGCAAAAAACAATCTCCCTTCACAGTGTTCCTTGGCAGTTTCGCAACGCAGAAAACTTTTATTTGCGTCTAAATAGAGCAAGCCTTTTTATTGCTCTAGATTTATTTCCTAGTTACACCCTTGAGGTTTAATTCACTTCAACTTCCTGTTCTCCACACTTAAAAACGTGCTTTGGCTAATTTTTTTGAATATACGTTTGAAAATTCGGCTTTAGCTATCTTTTTGCAAAGCATAATTAAGTCTCAATTAAAGTTCGGGGTTAAAGATGCTGCCTATAGAAATAGAAGTGCTGAAATTAGTTTTAGAGGCTATCGAGGATGCTGAAAAACCAATTGTAGAAAGTGCGCAAGATATTTGTGATCAACACAAAAAAAGGAGAGTTCTTTTAGATCAAATTCATGGTGAGTCGGGCGATTTTAAAAAATCGACATTACAAGTAAAAGTTAGGCAGCGAAAAAACTCTGAAAAATTTTACATCACTTGGGTTTCTCATGAGTACTCACCTATCAAGAAAATTAATAGGCATTGGGGGAAAGAAATTCCACCAACAAAAAAAGGATATACCGAAAAACAACTGAGTAAAAATTGCGAGGATGGCCACGCAAAAATTAATTGGGAAACTGAAATGCAACTTGCTCCATTAAGGGAGTCACTTGAAGTTTTGCATTCATCCAGAGTTAGTTTGAAAAAGCAGATCTGCAAACTTTCTAAAACACTATTTACCGCTCCAGCTGAGGAAGAAAATCATGATCAATAATGACCAACTAATCCATAAAACATTTGTTACTAATATCCAGTTCAAATCACACACCATCCATAATTTTTGGAAAAACGAAGGTGACCGAACATTAAATATTTATGAACGCATTGGTTCATTATTAATGTTAACCACTACAGAAAATGAACTCTATTCGAAAGTAAGCGCTTGGGAGTCAGAGCTTGCTGATTGGTTTAACCAAGAAATCGAAAGTATACAAAAACAAAAAGAAGCATTTATGGAAAATGCCGGTTTAGAAGAATCACCAGAAGTTATGACACCAAGCTCTTATGAATCAAGCGTACCAGTTTGCTATCCAGTCACTTGGAAGTTACTAAATTTAATTCAAACTTTAGATAATGAAATCGCAGAATTAGAAAATCTTTGGTTAACCGGTTTTGTTACAGATTTAGGTCGTCATGAAAACAGCAATAGAGCGATTGGTCTATTACGAAAATTAGTAGCAAAAATTAGCAACGCTACATCACCTGGTAAAGACAGAAGTGGTGGTCGATTTAAATCCACCCAACTAATTTCGTTAATTCGAGGTGGCCTAGAGTTATATGTAGATGACAGCCTTATTTTAAAACAAAATGAAGAAATTAAAGCCAAAGCTTCAATTAAAAACACAGAAAAAAAGACTGACTCAAAATCCACTTCATTGGATAGCCCTTCTGCAGACTCTAAGAACGAAACCGAACAGCCAAGCAACTCAAAAGTTAACGCAGCTTAAAATGACTAGGCGGGAAACCGCCTAATTTTTCCAGAGAGAAATATGAAGCTTTTACTTATTCCTTTTACTATTTTAATTAAGCTTTTTTTTAAAGTTCAGAAAAAGTATCTAATCGTTCAAAGTGAAAATGCCGCTCGCTTGATGAGAGATGACGCAAAGAAGTGCAATGTAGATCTTGATAGTTCGAATAGCCCAGAGT
>NZ_JAKEVM010000126.1 GCF_022398475.1 Pseudoalteromonas shioyasakiensis
AAAAGATTGGTTGCGGGAGCCGGATTTGAACCGACGACCTTCGGGTTATGAGCCCGACGAGCTACCAGGCTGCTCCATCCCGCGCCTGAATATTAAGTTTATTTTACTTCTTGCTTAATTTAAGAAGTCAGCCAATTCAGAGAATTGGTTGCGGGAGCTGTGAAGGTGAAGAGTGAACCGACGACCTTTAAAGTTCCAACAATATACCAATCTTTTAAAAGATTGGTTGCGGGAGCCGGATTTGAACCGACGACCTTCGGGTTATGAGCCCGACGAGCTACCAGGCTGCTCCATCCCGCGCCTGAATATTAAGTTTATTTTACTTCTCACTTAATTTAAGAAGTTGGTTGCGGGAGCCGGATTTGAACCGACGACCTTCGGGTTATGAGCCCGACGAGCTACCAGGCTGCTCCATCCCGCGCCTGTATGTTTAGAGTCCCAGAAGCCGGATTTAAACCGACGACCTTCGACTTCAGGTATTAGCGAGTCCGACGAATGATTTATCATTCTGCTCCATCCCGCGCCTGTAATCTCTAAGTAACATAAGCATGTTATTGCAGCCCTGTTCCAGAGAGAGCGCTATCATATAGCAATAAGATGAGAAATCAAGGGTTATAGTGACAAATTTAATTCAAGCGAACAAAAAGCACACAAAACACCGTTAGAATGCACGCTGATGAGGACTAATCATTTTTTGCCACTCCCAATCAGGGTGACCCATCACGATAAAATCAGGGTTTTCTGTGCTTTCTCGTTGATTGTAAGTTAACGGGTTGAACTCGGCATCTGTAATACAGCCACCAGCTTCTTCGACAATCACTTGTGACGCACCAGTATCCCACTCACCCGTTGGCCCGATACGTAAAAAGCAGTCCGCTTTACCCTCAGCGATAATACACGCTTTTAATGAACATGAGCCTAATGCCACCGTCGCAAACTGAGTATTTAAATACTGGCTGACCGCTTCAATTTTTTGTCTGCGGCTTACAGCTAAGGTTAAATTATCCGGCGTTGCTACCGAAATTTGCTGATCTTGGCCATTTTCACGTTTAAACGCGCCATTTTGATAACTAGCAAAATAAGTCACTTGTTTCGCTGGCCAATGGATAACACCCAGTACTGGGCGATTATTTTCAACTAAAGCGATATTGACGGCAAAATCACCGCTTTCGAGAATAAACTCCCCGGTACCATCCATAGGATCAAGCAGCCAATAACGGTGCCAATCTTTTCTGTCTGCCAGCGCCGGAATGGGTGTTTCTTCTGACATAATTGGAATATCAGGGGCTATGGCTTTCAAACCAGCCATTAATACATCGTTCGATGCTAAGTCAGCCTTGGTGACCGGAGTATGATCTGACTTTTGCTCAGCACCAATATCATCCTGCTGATAAATGGCCATAATGGCATCGCCTGCTTGCTCAGCTAACCGAATACACGGTTCTAAAAAATCATTCATTGCCCGCTCCCGACTCTAAGTACTTTGTTAATAATAGCAAAGCTGCGACACTTCGTGCTTCAGTAAAGTCTTCTTGTTGCAATAATGATTGCCAATCAGTTATTGGCCATTTTACAACGACAAGCTGTTCTGGCTCATCACCAGGTAAGGTTTCAGGGTAGAGGTCTTCAGCATACAAAATATGCATCGTGGCATTAAAGTAACTTGGCGCCATGCTGACTTTTTTTAGTTCAGCGAAATGCTTGGCACCAAAACCAACTTCTTCTTTAAGCTCACGGTCTGCAGCTTGCTGTGGGGTTTCACCTGGGTCAATTAAGCCCTTTGGAAAACCCAACTGATAATCATTGGTGCCTGCACAATATTCTCGCACTAATAACAGTTCGTTATCGGCCGTTACTGGCACAATCATAACTGCCCCTCTGCCACCGCCACGAATTCTTTCGTATTGCCTTTGCTCATCATTTGAGAACTTCAATTCGAGAGATTCAACAGTAAATAGTCGACTTTTAGCGACAACTTCATTAGACAAAATTTGCGGTGGTGTAGGATGCTTTTTCTGTGTCATTGGCATTAATTTGCTATCATGGCAGTTATGCTCATCATAAATCTTTTAAAGTGAATTGCCTATGTTAAATTGGTCAAAAATCGATACTGTGTTGTTAGATATGGATGGCACCCTACTCGATTTGCATTACGATAATTACTTTTGGCTAACTGTTATTCCCGAGCAATATGCGCGTAAACATAAAATCAGCTTAGACGAAGCAAAAGCTGACATTTTACATCGTTATCAACAAGTTCACGGACAAATTAATTGGTACTGCTTAGATTATTGGCAACAACAACTTGATTTACCAATTATGGCGCTAAAACGTGACATACAACATTTAATCAGAATTCGTGAAGATGTTCCGCCGTTTTTAACTGAGCTTAGAAAAGCAGGCAAGCAATTGATCATGCTTACTAACGCACACCCAGATTGTGCCATGTTAAAGTTTGAACATACTGCTATCGATAATTACTTAGATGGTGTGATCTCAACTCATCAATATGGCGTGAGTAAAGAGCATCAACCATTATGGCAACAAGTACACCAAGAATGGCAGTTTGATAAGGAACGGACTTTATTTGTGGATGACAGCCCAGCCGTGCTAGATGCGGCAAAAGAGTTTGGTATTGGTCATATACTTGCGGTTGCCAACCCTGATAGTCAGCAACCGCATAAGCAGTTCGATGGCTTTTTATCAACCATCGATTTTCGCGAGCTTATACCCGTTGAATGATTACTTCGGGTAACGCTGCTCTAAGCCTTGATATACAAGTTTTGCAAAATCTGCATGCTCTGTATCTAGGCTTTTTACCACTTCAACCAAGTGCTCGTTATCTTCTTGGCCATTCCACACCTTGATATAGCTACCGTCTTTGTAGCCATGATCTTGGCGGAAGAAATTCAAGGTGTTTTTACCAACGTAGCCACGGTATAAATCATCGATATCCATACCGATTTGCGCCATACAACCTGCAAATGCAGCTGCATTAAAACTCTTTTCAGCGACTGCTGACGCGGCTAATAATTCGAGTGTTTGTTTAAAGTCATCGGCTTGAACTGGTGCACTTAACTCAGCTTCAAGTTGCGCAGCTAACTGCTCATAGCTGGTTTCACCATCAATGCGTAAAGATAAACCAAAATGGAAAATATCAACTAACTCTAAAATAACTTGTTCTGTATCTGGGGTTTGTTTCTTCCACCACTTCCAACCGTAGTGGTCAAGCATTTCAGCACACTCAACCCAAATTGCACGATACCATTCAAAACCTTGGCTAAACCATTGCTCATGAACTTTGGTATTCATCGCATTTTGCATCTCGAGCATAACAACGAGTTTTTGTAAATTAGCAGACATTCTTTATCCCAACTTGCATTTTTTATTTGCCTATATACTACAGTTAAATTTGAGTTTGATGTAGGTAAAGATGAAATAAATCCCGCAACAATCAGGTCATCTTTGCAGTTGATAAAAATAACCGAGGAAGCCCATGTTTAAATCTCTATTCATTAGTGCACTGTTTGTACTATCAAGCCACGTTATCGCTGCAACTGCGACTAATATTGCCGAGTCAGCAGAGCAAGTTAGTCCGTTATTACCTGGCTTAACGGTGCCAAATGTTGAATTGAAAGACCAATACGGTAAAACCGTCTCGCTAGCTGAGCGCTTTAAAGAAAAAACTACCGTGCTGATTGTTTATCGTGGTGGCTGGTGCCCATATTGTTCAAAACAATTGGCCAGCGTGCAAAAAATTGAGAAAGAATTAGCAAGCTTAGACGCGCAACTAATTGCCGTTTCACCAGATAGCCCTGAAAAACTCGCTGAAACAAAAATTACAGCTCCTAGCTATCAATTGCTTTCTGACGACAGCCTTACTTTGGCGCAAACGTTAGGTTTAGCATTTTATTTAGATGACAAAACAGCAAAGATTTACCGCAATAAGCTTGGGGTTAACTTTGTCTCGTTAGAAGGTGAGCCGAAAGTAGCACTGCCTGTACCCGCAGTATTCGTGTTAGATACAAATGGGTTAGTTCATTTTCAATACGCCAACCCAAATTACAAAGTACGCTTAACAGAAGATTTATTACTAGCTGCTGTTAAATCAGTGAGTGAGCAATAAATTAGCTACCGATAAGCAGAACATGTGTCTGCTTACCGGCCTTGTGTAAATTCTTGCCAAGATTCAATTAAATCAACAAAATCTTCAAAGCCACAGCCACTGCACAGGCCTTCTTCTTCAAGCATTAAATCATCATCTTGGTAGGCAACTAAGTCTTCGTTATCTTGATGTAATGCATGTGCTTCGAACAGCGCTTCATCTTTACTTAAGATCAAATCAATTTCTTGACCTTGTAAGGTTAAAGGCTCATGACTGTTCTTAACAGCAGAGATCAACGCTTGCACCATCGCAATTTTTTCTTTTCCGACTTCTTCGTTTAGCCAACGGCCTATGATGGCGTGTTCAGAGGAAATTTTAATGCGTAAACCGCTAATAGGGTCGCGGATAAATTGATATTCCATGGAGGGTACTCTTAATACGTTATCTGCTAATTATACCGTTTGCAGCTAAACGTGGCGAGTTTAGTCGCCTTAAAACAACTCGAGCGCCTAAGTGGCGCTCGTGTTTGTGCTAATTAAATAGCTAGAGTCGCGACTTGAAGCGTGCAGCATCAATAATCGCCCATAGGTATACGATTGGCAGTAGAATAAAACCAACTGCCACATAAATTAGTGCACCACTAATAACCCATGCTAAAAAGAATGCAATAGCCGCCATTAAACGACCTTGTACCAATTGTCCTAAACCAGGAAAAAAGATATTACATATTGCTGCGATTACATTACCGCCAGAACCTTGCTCTGCCATACTAACCTCTGTAGTTTTTAATGATTATACTTTTTATAATCACACTTTATGCCAACTTATTATGACTTACAAATCAAAGTGTTAAAAAGTAGCGTTATTTTAATTTTAGTTCTTTTTGCTAAAAATCGGTCAAATTCACAATTTTCATTTACAATTTTAATAACTTGCCAAAATAGCTGTTTATAAAAACAGTATTTTATTTAGCCTTGCATAAACACCTGTTATACTCCACCCATTATAGATTGAAAAGGCGTAACGATGGACGTTTCTGAATTACTCGATGGCTTAAATGACAAACAACGGGATGCAGTCGCAGCCCCATTGCAAAATATGCTGGTACTTGCAGGTGCAGGTTCTGGTAAAACTCGAGTACTTGTTCATCGCATCGCATGGCTCATGCAAGTTGAGCAAGCTTCTGCATACAGCATCTTTGCGGTAACCTTCACTAACAAAGCCGCGAAAGAAATGCGTACCCGTGTAGAAGAAACGTTAAAAGCACCGGTTGGTGGTATGTGGATTGGTACCTTCCACGGCTTATCTCATCGTATTTTACGCGCCCATCACCGTGAAGCGAACTTGCCTGAAAGCTTTCAAATCTTAGATTCTGACGATCAACAACGCATGATCAAACGCTTACTCAAAGCGATGAACATCGATGATAAAAAATGGCCAGCAAAACAATTTGGCTGGTATATCAGCGCGAAAAAAGATGAAGGTCTACGTCCTAAAGACATTCAAGCCTACGATATTAATGAGCAAATGATGCTGAAAGTCTATGCTGCATATCAAGAGGCTTGTGACCGTGCAGGTTTAGTCGACTTTGCAGAAATACTGCTGCGCTGCTACGAAGTACTTAAGAATCACCCAACACTTTTACGTCACTATCAACAGCGTTTTGCCCACATGCTGGTAGACGAGTTCCAGGATACCAATACAATCCAGTACGCTTGGTTAAAATTACTCGCAGGTAACACCAACAGTATTATGATCGTAGGTGATGATGACCAAAGTATCTATGGCTGGCGTGGCGCAAAAATTGAAAATATCAAACGCTTCTTAACTGACTTCGAAGCCGAAACCATTCGCCTTGAACAAAATTACCGTTCAACGGCAACAATCTTAAAAGCATCAAATGCGCTGATCAAAAACAATGCTGAACGCATGGGTAAAAGCCTTTGGACAGACGGCAATGATGGTGAGCCTATTTCTGTTTACGCTGCGTTTAATGAATTAGACGAAGCACGCTTTGTCAGCAGCAAACTACGTAGCTGGCTAAATGCAGGTAATGCATTACAAGACGCCGCGATTTTATACCGTAACAACGCGCAATCTCGTGTACTCGAAGAAGCAATGCTACAAGAAGGTTTAAAATACCGCATTTACGGCGGTATGCGCTTCTTCGAACGTCAAGAGATCAAAGATGCGCTTTCATATTTACGTTTAGTGGGTAACCGTCAAGATGACGCTGCTTTCGAGCGCGTTATTAACACCCCAGCCCGCGGCATTGGTGATAAAACGCTAAGTCATATCCGTGATTGCGCGCGCAATGAGTCATTGCCACTTTGGTATGCCGCAAAAGCAATTGTAGAGCAACAACACCTATCTGGCCGTGCAGCAAGTGCCGTCACTAAATTCTTAGAACTTGTTGAGCATATCGAAGATAAAATCAGCGATCTCACCTTAGAAGAGCAAGCGAAATATGCCATTCAAACCTCAGGTTTAATGGCAATGTATCAAGCTGAAAAAGGTGAAAAAGGCCGTGCCCGCGTAGAAAACTTAGAAGAGCTTATTAGTGCTTGTGGTCAATATGAACTCCCAGAAGATGAAGAGTTCAGCTCACCACTACAGGGCTTTTTGGCTTATACCTCACTAGAGTCTGGCGAAGGTCAAGCTGACGAGCACGAAGATGCGGTGCAAATGATGACTCTGCATTCAGCAAAAGGCCTAGAATTCCCATTGGTATTTATGGTTGGTGTTGAAGAGGGCATGTTCCCATCACAACAAAGTAATGAAGAGTCTGGTCGTTTAGAAGAAGAACGCCGCCTCTGCTATGTTGGTATGACTCGCGCGATGGAAAAACTATATATTAGCCATGCAGAAAGTCGCCGTTTATACGGACAAGAAAAGTACCATAGCCCATCACGCTTTTTACGTGAAATGCCTGAAGACTGTATCGAAGAAATCCGTATTAAAACACAGGTTTCAAGACCGCCAGCGGCAGGTCGCTTTAGTCCATCAGTAACACATGCCGCATTTGAAGATAGCGGCTTTAACTTAGGACAACGCGTATTACACGCCAAGTTCGGCGCAGGAACCGTACTCAATTACGAAGGTAGCGGCGCACAGTCACGTATTCAAGTGAACTTTGATGACCTAGGCAGCAAATGGCTTGTAACACAGTATGCAAGACTTCAAGCCTTATAATGAGTACTTAACAGCACTGTGTAATGAGCTGGTGATTGCAAAGCATCGCCAGCTTGTCATTGTGCAAGGCAGCGAAACTTGGTGCTACCAGTTTGCAAACCAATTAGCGCTCAAAAATACCTATGTTTTCAGTAGCAGCTCATTATTAGCAAATAGTGAGTTTCCAAAACATGCTCACCAAATTCTTGGCCAAGAGTTTCAACACGCAATTTTTGATGGTTTTAGCGGCTTATATGCCGATAAACTCGCAGCGCTTGCAGGTACCGTAAAAGCAGGTGGTGTACTGATACTGTTGCTGCCCGATGACCGCAAGTGGCAAGACCCTGCACTCACTAGTATTACCTCTTATGGCCAAGTGATTAAACACAGCTTTTTTAATCAGCGTTTATTCTCCAAGCTAAAGTTGCAGCCACATTATTTTACTGAACACTCGCTCCCTGCTTACCAATCAGTATCGCCAGCAACTGCTGAGATAAATCATCAGCAACAACAAGCATGTGTTGAGCAAATTATTAAAACCGCAACAGGGCGCGCTAATCGCCCTTTTGTAATCAGTGCGGACCGAGGTCGCGGCAAGTCTGCTGCTTTAGGGCTTGCAGCAGCAAATCTTCAAGGTAAAAAAATCCTTATTTGCGCCACGCAAGTCAAAGCCGTACAAACAAGCTTTAAGCATTTAGCTGCTGAGCTTGGTGTTAGCAAAGAGCAAAACTTTAAGCAACTAGCTAATCTTAGCTATATTGCGCCAGATACACTGCTAAACGAAAAACCTGTCTGCGATCTGTTATTTGTCGACGAAGCAGCGGCGATTCCGGTTCCTATGCTATTAGAGATACTAAAAAGTTATCCACGAATCGTATTTGCTAGCACTATGGTTGGTTATGAAGGAAATGGGCGTGGTTACACGTTACGCTTTTTACATTACTTACGTAGCCAATATAAATCGCTAAAGGCAGTTACTCTGGATGAACCTATTCGTTTTGCTAAACATGACCCCCTCGAAAATAGCCTACGCGAACTATTACTACTCGATGCAAAGTACCTAGATACGCAGAGTGGTAAGTCTTACCAATTTGAAAATATAAGCAAAGATCAACTCGTTGAAGATGAGCAGCTGCTTAGCCAAATTATGGCGCTACTGGCGCTGGCTCATTACCAAACCACAGTAAATGACTTACGCCAATTGCTTGATGCCCCAGAGTTACAGCTATCGATCTGCAAACAAGAAAATGCATTAAAAGCCGTTTGCTTAATTGCTATTGAAGGTGGCTTAGCACCAGAAATCGCAGAGCAAGTAATAAAAGGAAAGCGCAGGCCTCATGGTCATTTAATGGCGCAAACTCTGACTCAATTGAGCCGAAATACAGAAGACTTGTGTAAACGCTCAGCGAGAGTTGTGAGAATAGCTGTTGCACCTGAATGTCATCAACAAGGTATTGGCTCAGCCCTGTTAAACTACTGCGAAAGCCAATTAAATAATTGCAGTTATTTTGGTGCCAGTTTTGGCGCAAATGCAGCGTTAGTTAAGTTTTGGCAAAGTAATGGCTTTAATATTGTTAAGCTTGGATTTAGTCATGACAAAGCAACGGCTGAACATGCTGCTTTAGTGATTAAAGCGTTAGATAAGCAAAGCACAAATAGCGCAGCACTCTTAATAGAGGAATTTAAACAAGACCTGTCTTTACAACTCCTTGGTCACTTTAGCTCACTTCCTTGGCAGCTTATTGCAGAATTATTCAAAGGCTTACCAAAAAGCTCCTTATCTTCTGCCTTAAATACAAGAGCTGAGCGACTGTTAACCGGTGACATTAACATCTTCCAAGTACAGCCATTGCTATGGAAAATGATTTGGAGCACACCAATTAGTCTAAATTTATTAGATGAACATACAAAATTCATCCTTATTCGACTAGTATTACAGCAAACCTCTGTAAATAGCTTAATCGAAGAAGCCGGTTTTACAGGTAAAAAAGACTTAGACTCACAGTTCAAAACCGCAGTGCAAGGTTGGTATGCTCACTATAAATCACTTCAAAATAACAGCTATTAAGTGTTTAAGTATTTGTACCTTGCTGCTATCTCAGATAGCTTTAGCTGAACACTCACAGCCTACCATTAAACTCGGAATGTCCACTGCGCTCACAGGACCTGCAAAGCAAATAGGCGAACAACTGGCGCTTGGCAGTAATATTTACTTTAATAAAATCAACAAAGAAAACGGTGTTAACGGCCAAAGTATCGACCTGATATTAGCTGATGATGGCTACGAGCCAAAAAATACCGTAGTGAATACCCGCGAGTTTTTATTTGACCAAAAAATCCATGCGATTTTTGGCTCTATGGGCACACCAACAGCCCATGCAATTAAGCCCCTGCTAGATAGACACCGTATTCCATTTCTCATGCCATTTACAGGCGCTGACTTTTTACATAACAGCTCAATGCCAAATGTATTTAATCTTCGTGCGAGCTACCAAGATGAAGCCATAGAGCAAATTAACTACCTAGTTAAAGAACGTAAGCATGAAAAAATTGGTTTAATGATCCAAGCCGATGAGTTTGGTTATATGGTAGAGAGCAATCTCGTTAACGCCCTAAAAATACATGGTATTAAACCTGTAGAAGTCACGCGATTTAAGCGCAATAGTGATGATATTTCAAAAGCTTTAGCGCTTCTAAAAAAAAGTAATGCAACCGCAATTTGTTTAGTCGGTACCTACAAGCCTCTCGCTGAATTTGTTAACGCTGCAAACAAACAAAGCTTCAACCCAGACTATACTTCGGTGTCTTTTGTATCGAGTCATGATTTATATCAGCGAATTAAGCAGCCCGCCAACATTATGGTCACTGAAGTGGTTCCCGACCCTAATAACTGTAAAAACCCTTGGTGTAAGCAGTTTATTGAAGATATCGAGCCTTATCACACGAGTGCGAATAGAATTATATTTGAAGGTTATTTGAATGCCGTTGCATTGGTTAGCGCTGCCCAAAAATGTCCAACGCCTCTAAACAATCAATGTCTGCTGACTGAGCTAAATCGTCTCTTTACTGACACATCAGATTTCGCTGATCTATTTAACACTCACACTGCGGGAAATAACAAAAAAATCTACCGCTCATATTTTAAAAGTAATTAGGTTAAACTACGACTAAATTACAATAATGTTCTATGCTATAGAGACTTAACAAGGCTTTGAGGGAAATATGGATCTGATTAATTTTCGAGTTGGCCAAAAGACCATTTCACTAAAAATTCTCGATATTCTTCTAACCGAGCGTTACGAAGGAAACTTAACGTCGTTGCCAAATGAAAATAAAAGCTTCATTGGAGTTAAAGATTATATGGAAACTCCAACGCCTATCTTTGATTTAGGAATTGTATTAAACAATCACTCAACCAAAGAAACCAATGCCGAATTATCTGACCTTTTAGTCGAAAGAGAAAAAGACCATTTAGATTGGCTAGATGCCTTAGAAAATAGCCTAGTAACAGGTGCACCTTTTACAAAAGCCACAGATCCAGACAAATGTGCATTCGGTCGTTGGTATAACAACTTTGAAACCGATAACGAAGACTTACAAAGTATCTTAGCCAAGTTTGATAAGCCACACCGTGAATTACATGCTATGGCCGGTGAGTTATTAGAATTGCAAAAAAGCCAACCTCACGACAAGGTGATTAGCCTATTTGCAGAGAAAAAGCGCCAAACATTCAACCAGCTTATTAGATTGTTTGAATCGGCACGTGAGCAGATCATTCTTGATTACAAGCCTATCATCATCTTCACCACAAAAGACGGTATAACACCTCATATAGGGCTTCTAGTCGACAAAGTAGAAGACAACATCAATGTGAAGAAAGAAGATATCAAACCGTTAGACCAACTTACCTCGGTTGGTTTTGATGTTGATCCGCAAACTAAAAACATGATGCGCGGACTAATCAAAATGAAGCATAAACACAGCTTGTTATTAGACCCAAGTGCCATCTTCCGCCCAGAGCACCTCATGCGCCACGAAGCAGAAGAAACCGAAGAGTATGGGCTTTTTTAGTCGCTAGTTAGCGAGTTAGAAAGAGTAAAGTTAGTGAGGGGAAAGTTGAAAGGCCTGGCGTAGGTTGGGTAGAGCGAAGCGAAACCCAACACATCACAGAGCTATCAGCTTTCAGCGTTCAGCCGCGCGGTGTGGGTGTTTGGTGCTGCGTCTTCCTCTGCCGGAGGTTCTAGGTTCTAGGTTCTAGGTTCTAGGTTCTAGGCAAAGTGTACTTGTTGGAATGGCTTTAGCCATGAATGTGTTTGTAAAGGTCTGAATTCGGCACTGAAGTACCTCCTACGGGGTTTTGTTGCTATGGGTGACTCTGTACTACATTCCCTGTAGATCAACTGACATCTAATGTCTAACCTTCTCATCACGTAGGAATGGCTTTAGCCATGAATGTGTTTGTTCTGGTCTAGATTCGGCACTGAAGTGCCTCCTACGGGGTTTGTTGCTGAGGGTGACTCAGTTACCTAACAACCCGGTAGATCAACTGACATCTAATATCTAACGTCTAACCTTCTCATCACGTAGGAATGGCTTTAGCCATGAATGTGTTTTTATGGTCTGAATTCGGCACTGAAGTGCCTCCTACGGGGGGTGTTGCTGAGGGAGTCTCTGTACAGGACAACCCCACATTTCAACTGACGTCTGATGGCTGAAAGCTGACAGCTAAAACGCAAAAAAGCCCGACTCTTTCGAATCGGGCTTTCTTTAATTTGGAGCCTGGCGATGACCTACTTTCACATAGCAGCTGCTACACTATCATCGGCGCTGTTTCGTTTCACTACTGAGTTCGGCATGGGGTCAGGTGGGTCCAAAACGCTATTGTCACCAAGCAAAAGGCGTGGAAAGGATTCTCGACAAAGCGCGTAGCGYTTACGAGTCCTTTGCGCAAGGTGAACTGATTTCGCGTTAAGCGTTGCGGTTCACCCTACATAAATCTGGAAATCTGATATTTTCTTACAGCTTAAAGCTTATGGCTTACAGCTTCGTAAAATCTACTTTAGTAACTTAACTTCTGTTCGTTACGCTGTCATAAAACGCGTTTGGCGTTGTATGGTTAAGCCTCACGGGTAATTAGTACAGGTTAGCTTAATGGCTCGCACCACTTCCACATCCTGCCTATCAACGTTGTAGTCTTCAACGGCCCTTCAGAGACTTTAAAAGTCTAGTGAGAACTCATCTCGAGGCCTGCTTCGCGCTTAGATGCTTTCAGCGCTTATCAGTTCCGAACGTAGCTACCGGGCAGTGCCATTGGCATGACAACCCGAAC
>NZ_JAKEVM010000127.1 GCF_022398475.1 Pseudoalteromonas shioyasakiensis
TTTCTATATTTAATGCAGCTATGTCATTAGAGTGTATTAATTATCTTAAAATATTTGTTGTTAGCATGCCTAAGCTTTGCACCTGTAGTATTGGCAAAAGATAGTGTCACCATCTACACCGAGCAATTTCCGCCGTATAATTTTTCAAACAAAGGGCACTTAGAGGGCATAAACCTCGAGTTTGTCAAAGCAATGTGTGTTGATGCAGACATTGAATGTCAATTCGAGCTCTTACCTTGGTCTAGGGCGTATCACTTAGCTCAGCAAAAGCCGCTGTCAGGTCTGGTCTCTACGGCACGTATTCCCGACCGTGAAGATTTATTCAAGTGGATTGGTCCAATGGCATCCTCTCGTAACTTTTTTTATCGTTTACAATCAAATGACCGTATTAATCCTATCGATTTATCGCAAGTGAAAGATCATAGCCTGTGTGTTGTTAGAGACAGCATTTACGAAAAATTTGTAGAGAGCATTGGCTTTGAAGGGGATAAAAACCTCCTCAAAGTGAGTCACTATTACGAGTGTATTAATTTATTTTTCAAAAATAAAATAGAGCTCATTATTGGATCTGAGCTTTCGTTTAAGTACCAATTAATGCAATACGGTCACCAAGGGCGAGAAGTGGTTAAGTTAGTTGAGTTGCCTCTAAATGGCACGGTAGGAAATTTTCTAGCCTTAAATAAGGCCTTACCCGAAGAGCTAGTCAGCCGATTACAGGCAAGTTATGACAAGCTGAGTAAGCAGGGCTTGTTAGAGACTTATATTGAGCAATATAAAGCAAATTAAGGGCGCTGTGCTAGCATCATCACAGCATTGTATTTAGGTGCCATTATTACTTCATTAAACGCTGCTTTTAAGGCATCGATATAGCGTTGGTCGGTATTAATATTTGCTGCGAGATAACCTTTCATGGTTAAAAAGTCGATTGCATGAGCAAAGCTGAAACGGGCTTCATCCAGTGCTAATTGCTCAGCCATAGCCGCAATATAGTTCTTATCATCAATGATTAAATCGACCTTGCCCGACATCAACAGCTGATACGACTTATTGATATCTGACGTATACACTACAGTGTAACCTCGTTCTGTTAGGCGCTGCGCTGCTAGGTCATGACGTTGTACCGCTATCTTATATTGCTTGGCTTGCTCATTTGAAGTGATGTTTATATCGCTGCGAGAGCTCAACTTAACAAAGCCCATTTGATAGGTTGCCACTTCACCAATCCAATGAAAGTGTTTTTCGCGTTCAGCAGTTTTCGCCATACTATAGATAAATATATTCGGTTTCTTCAGTGCCATATTGTAGGCACGGGCCCAAGGGTAAAGCTCTATATTCGCGTTCAAATTAGCTTTAGCAAAAATGGCTTTCACAAGCTTGGTGCTCTCACCGGCAACTTGGTTATTGATTAGAGTTTGATTAGGTGGCGACAGTTCAGTCACAACGGTTAGGGTCGGCTTACTCAGTGCTGGCCAACTAAAGAAAAGAATTAGCAAATAAAGTCGTAAATAGTTCATTTATGTACTTAAAAGGACTTAGTAATTAAATCTTAGCACATAAAACGATAAAAGGGCCTTGCGGCCCTTGGTGAAGTATCGTTCAAGTCAGATAGACCTTTAACCCCTTAAAGTCCTATCCTATTGTTTTGCAACTACGGCTCATCTCATTAAGTTTCTAAGCTAGCGAGAGGAAAAAACCTGCAATTGCTGCACTCATGAGGTTAGCCATAGATCCTGCTAACACTGCTCTGAGCCCTAAGCGTGCGATATCCTTTCGCCGACTAGGCGCCATACCGCCTAATCCACCTAGTAAAATTGCTATCGATGATAAGTTAGCAAACCCACATAACGCGAATGTGACAATCGCTTGTGTGTGCGCACTTAACGTATCGCGATAATTAATAAAGTCGAGGTAAGCAACGAATTCGTTAACTACCACCTTCTGACCTATAAAACTGCCTGCGATTACTGCTTCGTTCCAAGGTACACCTAATAACCATGCAACTGGAGCGAATACGTAACCTAAAATTTCTTGTAGCGTTAATGTTGGATGATCAAACCAACCACCAATACCGCCTAATAACCCATTTAGAAGTGCAATAAGTGCTACGAAAGCAAGTAACATCGCACCTACGTTCAGTGCTAGTTGCATACCGTTTGCGGCACCTGATGCAGCTGCATCAATTACGTTAACCGGCTTTTCTTCTTGTACGTCTAAATCAGCTAAATCTTCTTTTGGTGTTTCGGTCTCTGGCACAATCATTTTTGCCATTAAGAAACCACCAGGTGCCGCCATAAAGCTGGCTGCAATTAAGTATTTAAGCTCTACACCAATTGTTACGTAACCTGCCATAACAGAACCTGCTACGGTAGCCAGGCCACCTACCATTACCGCAAATAGCTCTGACTTTGTCATGCTGGCGATAAATGGTTTAACAATCAATGGTGCTTCTGTTTGGCCAACGAAAATATTGGCGGTTGCAGAAAGCGATTCTGGGCGCGAGGTTTTCAATAGCTTTTGTAAGCCACCGCCTAGAATCTTGATTATCCAATCCATCACCCCGATGTGATACAAAACAGCAACGAGTGCTGAGAAAAACACGATAACGGGTAATACTTGTATCGCAAAAATGAACCCTAAGGTATCTTGCGATGCCAGTGAGCCAAATAAGAAGCTAATCCCGTCATTGGCATAACCAATAACCGATGAGACTCCTCGTGACATACTTGCCAGTACGTTTTTGCCCACTTCGAAGAACAAGACAAAGCCACCAATTAACACTTGAAGTAAAAAGGCGATGCCTACAGTTCTTAAATTAATTGCTTTACGGTTCGTAGAAGCCGCAAAAGCAATGCCTAGTAGCACAACAATGCCTACTAAGCTCATAAATGTTGTCATACTGACTATTTCCCGTTGTTATTGTTGCAGTAAATATTTTATTTTACTTTTAATTATATCAATGGCAACGCGATTCATACCGCCGCGTGTGACTACGAGATCAGCTTTGTGCTTTGATGGCTCAATAAACTGATAAAACATAGGTCGCACTGTCGCTTGATATTGATCAACAACGGACTGTAATGTTCTGCCACGCTGCTCCATATCTCGTTGCATACGGCGCATAAGGCAGATATCTAAAGGTGTATCAATGAACACCTTAATATCAAATTCTTTTCGAAGTGCCGGATCACTCAATAGCAAAATACCTTCAACGATAAGTACTTTTGCAGGTGCCACTCGACGCGTTTCATCGCTACGGGTATGCATTGCATAGTCATAAGTTGGTACGTCTACTGATTTTCCAGCGCGCAATTGAAGTAAGTGCTCATGCAAAAGCTCATGCTCGAAAGCATCAGGATGGTCGTAATTGGTTTGCGTTCGATGGTCAAACGGCAAATGCGACTGGTCTTTGTAATAAGCATCTTCTTCGATCACTGCGATCGCGCCCGGTTCAAGCTCATTGACTAATTCGTTATAAATTGTCTTGCTAAAAAGAGACTTGCCCGACGCAGATGCGCCAGCAATAGCTATAATTGTTCGTGTCACTAAAGTTCTCGCCCACACAGAAGGAAACATTGTTAGGTAGATCACAATAGCAAAAAAGACACGATTAATCTCTTTTGCTTCGCTTAGAGATGCAAATTTATAATGTTTCTGTTTTATGAAACAGGACTTATGTCCTGTACCAAAAATTCGAAGAGCATATAAAGTATTCACATATTGATAACGAGGTACCCATGGCAAGAGCACTCATCTTAATGGCAGATAGCCTAGGAATTGGCGCAGCACCTGACGCAGAGAAGTTTGGTGACGTAGGCGCAAATACCTTTGCTCATTTACTTAAAGCCTACGCAGAAGAAACAGGTGAGCACTTATCGCTACCTAATCTTACCCGTTTAGGTTTAGCTGATGCATGTGAAGCCGCAGGTAAAGAGCCTTGTTTAGTCAGTGACCGACAAGCACCTATTGGCGCATGGGGTTACGCTAAAGAGTTATCAAGTGGCAAAGACACGCCTTCAGGGCACTGGGAAATGGCCGGTGTACCTGTGTTATTTGATTGGGGTTACTTCCCTAATACACAGCCGTGTTTTCCACAAGAATTTGTTGACGAGCTAATTGCTCGCGCTGAGATTCCTGGCATTTTAGGTAACTGTTATGCCTCAGGAACAACCATTTTAGAACAGCTAGGTGAAGAACATATGCAAACCGGTATGCCGATTTGCTACACCTCAGTTGATAGCGTGTTTCAAATAGCCGCGCACGAAGAATCATTTGGACTGGAGAAACTTTATCAGGTTTGCGAAATCGCACGGGCGCTGCTTGATGAAATGAACCTAGGAAGAGTGATTGCGCGGCCATTTTTGGGTTCGAGCCGTGACGATTTTGCCCGTACAGGCAATCGTCGTGACTATTCGGTGCTGCCACCGTCGCCAACCTTGCTTGATAAATTATCGCAAGACGGCGGTGAAGTGATCAGTATTGGTAAGATTGCCGATATCTATGCGCACCAAGGCATCACCCAAAAACACAAAGCGCCAGGGCTAATGAACTTACTTGAGAAAACATCAGAAGTAATTGCAAGCGCACCTGACCATAGTTTGATTTTTACAAACTTAGTTGATTTTGATGAAAAGTACGGTCATCGCCGTAATGCAGTTGGCTATGCCGAAGCATTAAAAGAGTTTGATGATTACCTACCGACTATTTTAAATCAGCTAAATAGTGATGATGTATTAATTATCACAGCCGATCACGGATGTGATCCAACAGCAGCAGGCACTGACCATACACGTGAATACGTGCCAGTACTTGCATACCAACCGGGAATGACAAACACCCCGCTTGGAGAACGAGCTAGTTTTGCAGACATAGGTCAAACCCTTGCCCAGTGGTTTAATCTTCCTGCACTTGAATACGGTGATAGTTTTAACGACAAGCTATTAGCGAACAAAAAAGGAAACCAATAATGAGTACTCCTCATATCAGCGCCAATGTAGGCGAATTTGCAGAAACGGTATTAATGCCGGGTGATCCGCTTCGCGCTCAATACATTGCTGAAAACTTTTTAGATGACGCAAAACAAGTAACAGGCGTTCGTAATATGTATGGTTTTACCGGTACCTACAAAGGTAAACCAGTGAGTATTATGGGCTCTGGGATGGGTATTCCATCAATGTCAATTTATGCCCGTGAATTGATCGTTAGTTACGGCGTTAAAAATCTAATCCGTATTGGTACCTGTGGCGGTATTGGTAGCGATATCAAAATCCGTGACGTTATCTTTGCACAAGGTTCAAGCACAGATTCAAACGTAAACCGTGCGCGAGTACGTGGTTACGACTTTGCCGCAATTGCTGATTTTGGTTTATTACTTAACGGTGTTAACGCAGCAAAAGAATTAGGTATTGAAGCGAAAGTAGGTAATGTATTTACAACAGATACATTCTACCAAGCAGATAACACATTCTATCAAGAATTAGACAAGCTAGGCGTACTTGCTGTTGATATGGAAACAGCTGGCATGTACGGCGTAGCTGCTGAATACGGCGCAAAAGCGATGGCACTATTTACTGTAAGTGACCACGTAATCACTGGTGAAGCAACACCAAGTGAAGAGCGTCAAAGCACCTTTAACGAAATGGTTAAAATTGCTTTAGAATCAATTTAAATAAGTTCCTTGGTAACGTATTCACTGAAATTTGGAAACACGCCCAAAGTGAAGTGAGACTAACCTCAAAGCCGCATTTATGCGGCTTTTTTTATAGCTGCTTATTTACCTCGCGTAAAATCCTGCCCGCATCTCGCAACCGACCCTTAAAACTTGAAAATTCAACTAATTGTTGCCACTTTTAATAGAGGAACAATAATTGAGGATGTGTATGTCTAATTGGGTTGAAGCTAAGGTAAAAGACGTTAAATGGTGGACCGACTCATTATTTAGCTTAATCGTTAATGCCGATGTTGAGCCATTCACTGCGGGGCAGTTTACAAAGCTTGCGATGCAAGTGGGTGATAAACGTGTAGCTCGTGCATATTCTTATGTGAATGCACCGAACAATCCCGACCTCGAGTTTTATCTTATCAATGTCAAAGACGGTCAACTTTCTCAGCAACTCGCACAATTAAAGCCGGGTGACTCTGTGACTATAGAGCGCCGCGCGACAGGCTTTTTTACCCTTGATGAAGTACCAAGCAGTGAGCAGCTCTATATGCTGAGTACAGGTACTGCGCTTGGGCCTTTTATTTCAATATTAGAGCAGGGCGAAGTGTGGCAAAAGTTTGAGCATGTTCATTTAGTGCATGGAGTTCGTCTTAATGAGGACTTAAGTTATCAGGAGCGCATTAAAGCACTACAGCAGCAGTACCCAAATCTTTACTATTCGCCTGTAGTCAGCCGAGAGTCAGCCACAATCGGTTTTAATGGCCGGATCACAGACGTAATTAAAGATCATCGTTTATTTGATGTAATAGGGCGCCCAACTGTACCTGATACCGCACAATTTATGATTTGCGGTAACCCACAAATGGTAAAAGATACTACGGCTATTTTGTTAGAGCTTGGTTTTAGCCGCAACAGACGCCGTGAACCAGGGCAGATCACAGTAGAGCAATATTGGTAAAAAACTATGCCAAACAGCTAGAATTTGCTACCTTAGCGCCTCAAATCAGGAATGATGCATTTAGGAAAAGTATGAAACCGTTATTTTTTGCAATCAGTTTATTACTCTCTTGGCAGTCAATTGCAAGTGACGAAACCACCGAACAAACCCAACCTCAAACGAGCAATGAACAAAAAGCCGAAAAGAAGGACGTACCTAGCTTAGAGTTTATTGAAGAAAAGCCAGCTACAGAGCAAAAATCAGCGTCTGAAACTGAAAAAGCGACTGTAGAAGCCGCTCAAGTAGAAGAAAAAGCTGAAGAAGCCGCGAAGGCAACGAGTGAAACAACCACAAGCAGCGACGAACAAAAAGCGACAGCCGCAGCCTTAAAAGCGGTTGCAGAAGTTGATGATAGCAAAGTACTCGGTACACAAACCCCAGCACCTGCAGAGCAACCAAAAACAGTTGCCGAAAAACAGCAAGCCGTTGCAGAAGCAGAAAAAGCCGTTAACCAAGCTAAAGAAGCACTAACAGCGAAGCAGCAAGAAAAAGCACGTCAGTCACGTGAATCGATGGCGGTGATTGAACAGCTGATTGCAGCTTATAATGCTCGTAACATTGATGCTTTTATCAAGATGTACGATGAAAACGTTGAGTTTTATACATTCCCGAATGAGTTGATGTTCACCGGTAAAGAAAAACTCATTGCACGATACGGCATCATGTTCAAAAAGCTAAAGTGCATTAAATCATCGCCGATTAAACGCATTGTACTTGGCAACATCGTGATTGATCACGAACTCTCTGAAACCTGTACACAAGACCCTAAAGTCGTCGACAAGCGCTCTGAGTTCGTCACCAGCTATAAAATAGAGAATGGCAAAATAACCAAAGTGTTATTCTTCCGTTAGAAAAAAGAGCAGCTCAGCTGCTCTTTTTTTATGGGTGAAAGTTAGTGGGTTCAAGTTAGCGAGAGTAAAGTTAGCGAGAGTAAAGTTAGCAAGAGTAAAGTTAGCAAGAGTAAAGTTAGCAAGAGTAAAGTTAGCAAGAGTAAAGTTAGCGAGAGTAAAGTTAGCGAGGTACGAGATTCGAGGTAGCAGCGATTTTATATCGCGTCCTAGAACCCAAAGCCTAGCGCCTAATGTTTCCCCCGTAGGACTGGCTTTAGCCGGGAATTGTCTTAAGTTAGCGAGAGTAAAGGTACGAGTAACGAGATGCGAGATATGAGATGCGAGATATGAGGTAGCAGCGATTTTACATCGCGTCCCAGCGCCTAGGATATCTAGAACCTAAAGCCTAAATCCTAGCGCCTAAATCCTAGCTCCTATGACGCGGGATAAAACGTAGGCGTGAAGCTTGTTTCGCGCTATTAATCTTCATTAATTTCAGGAATTACACCTTTTAAACGGGTGATATCTTCATCACTAACGTCTGCAAAATGTTTAAAGTGAGTCGGCCAATCTTTGCAATATTCTTCAATCTCTTTAATGATGTTTTTTGCTGCTGAATTTGCTAACCCAAATCGCTTAGCCTGAGATAAAAAATTGCTTTTACTTGCATAACGCCCATCATTACCAAAGCCAAGACCATGTTGTTTTGAGTTGTTGATTGGAGTGATGTCATAGGCTGGACTTAATCGCCAATTTTTTTGTGAAAATGAATATAGGAATGCATGATTGCGAGTGTGATCATCTGTATTACCAATATACGCATTGAACACCATTCGCTTAAACAACTCTTCAGCATCACCTGCATTTTGCATCGTTTGATGCCTAATAAATTCAGCTAATTGACCATATGAGTAGTCACTTGAAAGATCACTCATAGCAACTTTGGGTTTTTGAAGTAAGCTATTCGCACTTAAAAAGTGGTGTGTTGGTAACCCATTACTAACATCAAACCGCTCAACAAGTAGCACATCACCGGTATGTGTTTTATGAATAAAGGTAGGAGCCGTTCGAATACCAAGCTGTTCCGCCATTTTCATTGCAGCATGTTCAGCTCTGACTAGATTGAATAAATCATCTTGGCGATTGAATTTTGCTAAGTAGAGTTTGTTGTCAATTTGGATAGAGGTCTTTGGTCTAGCTCCCCCCATGCTTTGGCCAAATTCAAATGCTTTCTTAGCTTCATCAGAAATTGTTTTATTCGCCAGCAAGTCATCTTTAGCTTGGTCTAGCAAGGCTAAATCAGACAAGGTGTTTTTATTAGTTTTATGCTTTGAGGCACTTCGCGAGAGACTAAAAACAAGAGCTCCTACGCCATACCCAGACCCGGCTAATAAAAATTCTAACTCGTTTTTGGGTTTTGTAGTATGAAGTGAAAGAATTAACTTGCGCCCCCACGAATCAGCTCCTGCATCACTCAATACGCCAAATACACCTCTGTTTGCGCTGTAACTGGAAATCCCCGACTTTAATGGCAGATGTATTGGATCTAGAGCAAAGGCATCGCTTCGGGCTAAATAGCTCTTACCATAGTTGAACTCACCTCGACCTGATTGATTATCTAATTTAAAGTAACCACAGATAACGGGTTTTTCTTCTAAACCATCTATAAAAACATAGCACTCAGAAGTCATCATTGATTTCCTGTGGTGAATTTCGTTTGCGCTGGCGAGCATTGTATCCACCTACGTCGGCCGCTAATTCATTTATTTCATCAAGAAGCGATCCCTGTAAGTTAAGTACAACCAGCGCTTCAAAAAGAATGTCACTTTTCACAACATCACCTTGCTCTAACTTTTGTACAGTCGAACGTGATACCCCAATCATTTTCGCAAATGTACTTTGCGTATAATGAAGTGTTCGGTGCTGGCGTATCAAATCTCCCAGCTTTTGTGCCATTTTTGTAGCCTGTTCAGATCGCATATTGATTACTTTTATAATCATTAGATGTTTAATGATTAGTTTAGCGGTATTTAATGTTTTTGCAATAGAGGGGAATAAAGTTACAAGTTAGCGAGTTTCAAGGGGAAAGGAGAAGGTTACGAGATGCGAGATGTCGGAGGCGTTTTAACGCCGAACAAGTAGCAGCGATTTCACATCGCGTCCTAGAACCCAGAGTCCAACGCTTATGACGCGGGATAAACCTGCTGCTACATGTAGGCGTGAAACTTGTTTCGCGCGTCTGTTCGCTCTTTTCTACGTTCAATTCGGCACTAAAGTACCTCCTACAATGCCTCGAACAAGGTTTTCATTGCAGAGAAAAACACTCGAACTAACCAACCCCGCAGTTCGGCTGATATCTAATATCTGACCTCTAACGGCTAAAAGCCAGCGATTTCACATCGCGTCCTAGCGCCTAGGACCTAAATCCTAAACCCTAGCACCTGATGACGCGGGATAAACCCGCTGCTACATGGGGTTCGGCTATGCTGTTTCGTTTAGCAACGAATTAAAGCTGTCGTTGTCGTGAAGGCTGGCAAACGCGCTTTCGTGTAATAGCTCGTTACGTAGGTTAGGTGAATACTCAAGGGCCATACGAATATCAGCCATTGCATCGGCGTGTTTGTGCAGTAACGCATAGGCACAAGCACGTTGCCAGTATGCGTAGCCGTAGTCGCTATCAATTTCTAATGCTTGATTACAAAGCTCGATAGCTTCACCTGTTTCGTTAATTTCTAACAGTGCATCTGCTTTATAGGCAATGGCTTCTACGTCTTCTGGTTTACGTTTTAAGATCTCGTCAAAAATCTCAATCTTATTCGCAACGTCGCTTTCTAAATTGGCACGCATCCATAAAGAATGAACTTCATTAGTGATTGAGATCTTTTGTTGGTTTAATAAGATCTCTTCAGATCGCTCACGTAGCTTTTCTTCAAGTACTTTTAGGCGCTCTTCGTATTCTTGTGTAATCGCACTAACACGTGAGTTTACTATGTCTTCTACTTTGTTTTTCACATCACGCAGTGAATTCCAACCAACTAAAACCAAAATTGAAGCAGTAATCGTAATAATGAAAAACACATTATTAATGGTGTCTGTTGTATAAGTTAATGCTCGATCGGCAGTATCTAGTTGCGTATGAGCAACTTGTTTTGTCACATCTTCGCGCAGTTTTTGTTGGTCTTGGCGCACAGATTTTAATTCATCAAGAATATAGCGCTCTAACAATGGCTTATACATAGGTTCTTGAAGCTTATCGAGAGCTTGTTGTTGCTCTGCTTCGGTTAAAGCAGGGCGGTTTTCTGGCTCATTTTGAGCTGCTGCAAATGTACTAAAGCTCATTAAAAAAGTGATTAAAATTAAGGTATAACGCATGACATATTAATTTTTAGTGATTTCTGAGGTAACTGTAACATGCGTGAGCATTGTGGACTAGGCAAAAAAAAGCCAGCTCGGGGGAGAGCTGGCCAAACTGCTTAAACAACATAAAGTCGTAAGGGGTATCAACAGGAGTTAGGTACAATATACCCATTTTAATCTGAACAACTACTTAATACTTAATGAGTTTTTAAAAACTTATATTCGTTCTGTCAGAATCACAATGTTCGTCTAGACTTAAGGAGTCGTAAAACTAAAAGGTGAGAGTATGCGCCAACAACTAGTCCAACTGCTGTATGGAGTATCGATTTCTTCTGATCTTGATAGTGGCAATGTTGAATTAGCTGAACGCTTAATTCTGAATGCTGTACTTGATGGCCTAGAAATTGGCCGAGCTGGGATCTGGCTGTTAAACGCCGAAAATACGGCGATTGAATGCCGTTTATTACTTGATAGAGAAAACGGCAAAGAAATTCAAATGTTAGTGCTCCCTCGTGATGCATATCCTGCCTATTTTAAAGCGCTCGACACCCAACGTACGATTACCGCAGTAGATGCTCATACCGACCCTGCCACCTTTGAATTTAGCGAAAGTTACTTAACACCTCTTAACATAGGTGCAATGCTCGATGCGCCAATTCGCTATAAAGGAAAAATGATCGGAATATTTTGCTGTGAGCATATAGGTGGCAAGCGGCAATGGACAGAAGATGAATGCTCATTCATCGGTGCTTTGGCAGATCTTTATGGCAGAGCGCTCTCGGCACAAGAAAACGAACGTATCAATGCTGAACTTGAGCGTGCCAATCAGCATCTAGAACAACGTGTTGCAGAACGAACTCGTACGCTTGAAAAAACCTTATCTGAACTGACTGCGATGCAAGAAAAACTCATTGAAGCCGAAAAAATGGCTTCACTAGGTAACCTTGTTGCGGGGATTGCTCATGAGGTAAATACGCCGATTGGCATAGCTGTCACAGCAAATAGCTCAGCAAAAGATAAGCTAAACACGCTTAATAAGCACATAGATTCAAATACCTTAACAAAAGCGGCCTTACTTGAAGGCATGAATCATTTAAACGAGTGTATCAAAATATCGTTTACCAACCTTGAGCGGGCCGCAAAGCTCATAAGCGACTTTAAACAAACGGCGGTTGATCAATCATCGCTTAATTTACTCGAAACCAACATTAAAGATTACTTTGAAAATATCTTACATAGCTTAATGCCACTTACACGTAGTCATAGTGTTGAAGTAAACATCAACTGTGTTGATGACTTTTCGCTTATAACCGTGCCGGGGGCGCTTAGCCAAATATTCTTAAATCTTGTAAATAACAGCTGTGTGCACGGATTTGTTGGCCGTGAGCAAAACCGCATAGATATCGCTGTAAGTATCGATAACGACACCAATAGTTACACCATAACCTATAAAGACAACGGTCATGGCATGACCGAAGATGTAATGTACAAGGTATTTGAGCCATTTTTCACTACCAAGCGAGGTAATGGTGGCAGTGGTTTAGGTATGTCGATAGTTTATAACCTTGCAACGCAAGCGCTGCAAGGCGAAGTGAACATCGATAGTAAACCTGATAACGGCGTTACTGTCACCTTCAAATTGCCGCAAAAACTCACATAACTAATTAATATTTATACAAGTTGTTGGCTAAATAATCT
>NZ_JAKEVM010000128.1 GCF_022398475.1 Pseudoalteromonas shioyasakiensis
ATTGTAAATATTCTTAGAGGCAGGATGTTGTGCTTCAATGAACCCGAATAATAATTTAGGTGGTACTATTACCACTCAAAAAGAGGTGTTCTTTGACAAAATAACGTCGCTCTTTTTCTCTAGAGTTTGAACTTAATTCAGCAAAATTAGTCCTTGATGATGTATACTTATTTCCAGAAGCTGCTAGTTCACTATAGGTCAGTGAAACAGCCCTCTGAAGTTGGGTTATGCAATTACAAGAATAGCGCAAATCAAATTTCGTGTGGGGATATCACCTATATTTAGACAGGAAAAAATGGTTTTATTTGGCTGTTAATATCGATTTAATTGCTCGTCGTGTGGTTGGCTGGGTAATGCCTGATAAGCCTGACACTGACCTAGTTATTAATGCATTAGATAGAGCATACAAACAACGAGGCAAATCAATTTGACTGATGTTTCATTCAGGCCAAGGCAAGATGGTTTCAACAAAGACTGTGGCGTTACCGGATAGAGCAAAGTATGAGTCGCCGAGGAAATTATTGGGCCACAGCGCCAATGGAGAGCCTATTTATAAGTTTAAAAACCAAATGAGTTTCCTCATTAGGTTATAGTAGTTAATTGATGAATTATTATAACTGGCGAAGGCCATAATGCCATAATGCCATAATCAAATGGTTGCCCTACTATAGTAGAAGAAAAACTTAATTCACTGGCCGAAATTAGTTGACCACAACAAATAATTAAATCCTATCTTTTATACCTAAGCGAGATAAACGGTCAGGCACTTCTATTATTAATGAGCTTACTTTTCAAATTATTCCCTTATTACAAGCGGCAATAAGGCTTGATAACCCAGAAGCCCTAACTAGGTTAATACCATAATATGTAGAATTTATGCATCGGTAAATGTTTCTCCTAAGACATAGCCACTATGACGCCTTACAAAGCTCTAGCTATTTCCATTTGATGGCTGTTGAAGCCTCATTTGTTATCTACACTAACTCGAGAATAAGAAGATAAGACTTCTTTTTCATTTAGATCAAGTATCCATAGCTTTAATAAGTGTTAAAATGGAACTAGATTCACTAAAGTTAGAAAGTTTAATGGTTGATAAAATAATACGTCTTAAAAAAGGTATTCACCCGACGAAGAATGGGTTA
Organism: Pseudoalteromonas shioyasakiensis; assembly: GCF_022398475.1. Lineage (GTDB taxonomy): Bacteria > Pseudomonadota > Gammaproteobacteria > Enterobacterales > Alteromonadaceae > Pseudoalteromonas. The sequence goes on from NZ_JAKEVM010000128.1 coordinate 1,143, forward strand.
TTGCTAACGATGCAGCCCGCATTGCAAAGGAGGGTTAAGTAAATGGCACGTAGAATTATGTTGATCCCTATTTCGACAGGGGTTGGTTTAACATCTGTTTCTGTTGGTCTAGTGCGTGCGCTTGAACAAAAGGCGCTTAAAGTAAACTTTTTCAAACCAATTGCACAGCCGCGCTCTGGCGATACAGGCCCTGAAAAGTCGACGCAAATTGTTACTCATGGCTCGCCAATTAATCCGCCTACTCCCTTCGATTTGAGCTATGCAGAACAAATGATTGGTGATGGTAAAGGCGACGACTTACTTGAAGAAATCGTAGAGCGCTTTGAAAACACCATTAAAGAAGACGAAATTGCAATTATCGAAGGTATGGTGCCAACACGTCGTCAGCCTTACGCAGGCCGTGTAAACCGTGAAATCGCGCAAACTCTGGGTGCTGATATTGTTTTTGTTTTAACGCCTAGTAACGATAGCAACGACCAAATTGAAGACCGTTTAGAAATCGCCTCAGGCAACTATGGCGGTGTTAACCACCCTCGCGTGCTAGGTTGTATTTTCAATAAAGTTAATGCACCTTTAGATGACGAAGGTCGCGCCCGTGCAGACCTTGTTGAATCCCATGAGCCTGAGCAACTTGAAAACGAATTAAACCGTTTAGCATCACTGCCTATTTTCAGAAAGCACCCATTTAAATTATTAGGTTCAATCCCGTGGGATTTCGACCTAGTAGCGCCGCGTGTGCGTGATTTATGTGAATACCTAAAGGCCGAAGTTATTAACGAAGGCGACATGGCTCATCGTCGTTTACGTCGCGTTACTTTCTGTGCTCGTACTGTATCGAATATTTTAAGCCACTTTACCCCAGGTGCATTACTGGTAACTCCGGGCGATCGCTCTGATGTACTCGTTGCCGCTTGTTTATCGGCTATGAATGGTACCAAGCTTGGGGCTATTTTATTAACCGGTGGCTTTAAACCTGAAGATCGCATCATGAAATTATGCGAACAAGCTATGAATACCGGCCTGCCAATCCTGGCAACACAAGAAGATACATGGCGCACGTCTTTATTACTGCACAACTTCAATATGGAAGTACCGTGCGATGATGACCAGCGTATTGATAAAGTAAAAGATCACAACGCTAGTAACATTGATTCTGACTGGTTAGACAGCCTTGCACAAAGTGTTGGCCGAACTCGTAAAATGTCTCCGCCAGCGTTTCGCTTCTTACTAACAGATAAAGCCCGTCAAGCGAAGAAAACGGTTGTTTTACCTGAAGGTAATGAGCCGCGCACGATTAAAGCCGCAGCAATTTGTGGTCAACGTGGCATTGCAAAAACAATCCTACTTGGTGACAAAGAAGAGATTTTACGAATTGCTGAGCAACAGGGTGTTGAGCTTAACGATAACGTAACCATTGTTGAGCCAGGTGATGTGATCAACGACTACGTTGCGCCTATGGTCGAAATTCGTAAAAACAAAGGTTTAACAGAAGTGGTTGCTCAAGAACAACTACTTGATAATGTTGTACTCGGCACGATGATGCTTGAGCAAGGCAAAGTAGATGGCCTTGTGTCGGGTGCTGTTAACACTACAGCGAATACGATTCGCCCACCGCTACAGTTAATTAAAACTGCACCGGGTTCATCGTTGGTATCATCAGTCTTCTTTATGTTGTTACCTGATCAAGTTCTGGTATACGGTGACTGTGCTATCAACCCAGACCCAACGGCAGAGCAACTGGCCGATATCGCGATTCAATCAGCGGATTCAGCGGCTGCGTTTGGTATTGAACCTCGTGTTGCAATGATCAGCTACAGTACGGGTACTTCGGGTTCAGGCGCTGACGTAGAAAAAGTGCGTGAAGCCACTAAGCTTGCCCAGCAAAAGCGCCCTGATTTAGTAATTGATGGCCCGCTTCAGTACGACGCTGCAATTATGGAAAACGTAGCACTTAAGAAAGCACCAGACAGCCCGGTTGCAGGTAAAGCAACAGTGTTTGTATTCCCTGATTTAAATACGGGTAATACAACCTATAAAGCCGTACAACGTAGTGCCGATTTAATTAGTATTGGCCCAATGCTGCAAGGTATGCGTAAGCCGGTAAATGACTTGAGTCGTGGTGCATTAGTAGACGATATTGTTTACACCATTGCTCTTACAGCGATTCAAGCTAAGCAAGTTGAAAGCTTAGAAAATTAACCCTTCAAAATTTAGGCTAATTTATAAAACCCTTATAAATTAGCCTATTAACTTCTTTATACTGACCTATTCCCATATTTATCCACAGAATCTGTGGACAACCTCAACAGCGATATTGAGTAAAACCTCAGCAATCAAAATTATTGCGCTTTATCTTAACTTTGTTTACCTATACTATAAATTCAAAGGCTTCAAAGATAGGATCGCAGATGTCAAAACAAACGTTACAACTTCATAGTAAAGAACTTACCATTCATAGTTTAGATGTCGATGCAACGATTGACCCTGCCTTACTCCAACAAGCTATTTTCTTTATTGCAAAAACGGCTGATGAACTGTCTATTGTCTGCCCTAGTAGTTTCCAACTCGACAGTCTTGATCAAGAAACCGACTGGCAAGCACTTGAAGTCATTGGCCCACTTGGATTTTCGTTAACTGGTATTATGGCGAATATTTCTGGCGTGTTAGCAAAAGCGTCGATCTCGATTTTTGCTTTATCAACCTACGATACAGATTATGTATTGGTGAAAAAGCAAAGTATGGCCAAAGCTATTACAGCCCTGAAAAAAGACGGTTACCATGTGCTAGGTGATGTTAAATAAGCCATGACTAACGAAGTCCAATACTTACCCGAACGCAGCCTCAGAAAAGCACGCTGCATGGCCATTAAAAGCCCATTTACTGGGCGTGTAAAAAGCATTAGCGAACACCCTGAGCCATTTTTTCGTTTTGCTACCCTTGGCCCTGGGATTAGTGTTGAACTAACTAGCCACAACATCATCGCGCCATTCGATGGCACCCTATTACAAGTTAAAAATGCCGGTAAAGAATACATTTTACAGGCAAAAAACGGTTTAAAAGTTTTATTAAACTTATCGTTTTCATCGGTTGAAGAACATATCAACCACACCAATATTGCTAAATTAAATGGCAGTAAAATTAGCAAAGGTGAACGATTAGCCTATTTTGATTTACGCGAGCTGAGCAGCCCTATGCTTGGCACACTGTGCGTTCTCAATAGCCAACACCTTGGCCCCCTATATTATTCACTATCTCAGGTCACTGCTGGGGTAGACACATTACTCACTGTAACGAAAAAGTAGAATTTATGACTATCATGTACGGTATCAGCAATTGCGATACAATCAAAAAAGCCAAGAAATATTTAACTGATAACAATCAAGAATTTACTTTCCATGATTACCGTAAAGACGGCATTAGTGCTGAGCTAGTTAATGAGTTTGCAGCGCACATTGATTGGCAAGATTTAGTTAATAAACGCGGCACAACTTACCGTCAATTATCTGATGAGCAAAAGCAAAACCTAGATAAAGAATCTGCATTAGCATTGCTGGTTGAGCAACCTGCTATGATCAAGCGCCCGGTACTTGTGCACAACGGACAATACCACTTGGGTTTTAAAGCAGCTCAATACGATGAGATTTTTGCCTAATGACTCACCCTGTTATTGAACTTGCTCAAGCGCTTATTCAGCGTGAATCAGTAACGCCTGAAGATGCTGGTTGCCAAGCGTTAATGAACGAACGCCTTGAAAAACTAGGCTTTAATATTGAATCACTGTTTTTCACTGATACCTTGAATACTTGGGCTCGTAAGGGAGATGCGTCACCGCATTTTTGTTTTGCTGGTCACACAGATGTTGTACCAACAGGTCCTGCAAAAAATTGGCAGCACCCACCTTTTTCTGCACTGGTAAAAGACGGCATGTTACATGGTCGCGGCGCAGCCGATATGAAAGGTTCACTGGCTGCCATGGTAGTTGCCACCGAGCGTTTTGTGGCTAAGCACCCAGATCATAAAGGGTCAATTTCGTTTTTAATTACGTCTGATGAAGAAGGCCCGTTTATCAACGGCACAACCCGTGTTATCGATACTCTTGAAGCACGAGGCGAAAAGATTGATTTATGCCTAGTTGGCGAACCCTCTTCACGAGATGTGCTTGGCGATGTGGTAAAAAATGGACGTCGCGGTTCATTAACTGGCTTTTTAACCGTGAAAGGTGTGCAAGGCCATGTTGCTTACCCGCATTTAGCGCAAAACCCGATTCACTTAGCAGCTCCTGCATTAACTGAGCTGAGTCAAACCGAGTGGGATCAAGGTAACGAATTTTTCCCTGCAACGAGCTTTCAGGTTTCGAATATTAACGGTGGCACTGGTGCCGGTAATGTGATTCCAGGTGAGCTTGAAATTCAATTTAACTTTCGTTTTAGCACTGAAGTAACTCACCAACAGCTACAGCAGCGAGTGGTTGATATTGTTGAGAAACACAACCTGAATTACGAGCTAAATTGGATTGTCAATGGACTGCCGTTTTTAACCGATCATGGTCCGTTAGTTGATGCCACCGTGCACGCTATTAAGCAGGTGACTGGACGCGACACCGCGCTTGAAACCACCGGCGGTACTTCTGATGGTCGCTTTATCGCGCAAACGGGCGCCAAAGTCATTGAGCTTGGTCCACGTAATGAAACCATTCATAAAGTAGATGAATGTGTTAGCACGGATGATTTAATTCAACTTGCTGATATTTACGAAGTCATTTTAGAGCAACTGCTTACATGAACCAAACCGAGCTTAAACAATGCGCCACGGGGTTAAGTAGCACACATTTAGTTGAGCTACAAAATCACCGCTTGCATCGTGATATTGTTAATGATTTTTTAGCTCTGCAGCAAGGAGCAAAAGAAGCAGGTATTGATCTAACAATTGCCTCTAGCTTTCGCGATTTTCATCGTCAAAGTGCTATTTGGAATGCTAAATTTCAGGGCCTTCGACCGGTTTACACCCTAAAGCAACAAACGGTAGATTTAGAAAGTCTAAGTGATACTGAAAAGTGCCACGCTATTATGCTTTACTCAGCACTCCCGGGGGCAAGCAGACACCACTTTGGTACCGACCTCGACATTTACGATACCCGCCCTATTGACGATGATTACCAGCTGCAATTAACGCCTGATGAGTATTCAGCCACAGGGCCCTTTGCCAAGCTTGCTGCATGGCTTGACGATAACCTAGAGAAGTATGGTTTTCATCGCCCTTATCAAGAGTACAAAGGTGGGGTTGCCCCTGAGCCTTGGCATATCAGCCATATCGCTGTATCTGCTAAGATGATGGAGTATTTGTCAGTTGCAACATTACAGCGATGTATTGAACAAAGTGAGCTGAGTGGCAAACAAGCGATACTAGCCGAGCTTAACACTCTGTATGAACGCTACGTATTAAATATTAATACACCATAATCTAAACACTGCGCTTTTTAGCCATTAAAAACACCAGTACAGCGCCAAGAATTAAGGCGCTGGCTACAACTAAACGCGTTGTTAATTGCTCATCTAAGACCACCACCCCAGCTAATGTGGCAAGCACAGGCACGGTTAGCTGCACCACACCTGCTTGGCTACTTTTAAGCCTAGGTAGTGCAATGTACCAAATGCTATAACCAAGCCCGGATGCAAGCGCTCCTGAAGCTATCGCCAAATAAACCCCACTCGCAGTAATACCTTGCCAATCAACCACAGCTACAAAGACTAAAATTGGCACAAGTATTAAACTTCTTAGAAAGTTAAAGCTGGTTGCTTGCAAAGGTGAGCTGCATGATTTACCGCGAATACTGTAAACACCCCACGCCACGCCACTTAACGCCATGAGCATTGCAGGCATGAAAGAAGGCACTGTGGCTGAGGGCAGCATTAAGTAAATAAAACCCGCGAAAGCAACAAACAAAGCCCCCCACTGCACTTTACTGAGTGGTTCTTTATTTAAAACACTATGGCCTATCATGGTTAATTGTACTGCCGAAAATAAGATAAGTGCGCCTGTGCCTGTGTTTAAATCAACATAGGCAACTGAAAAGCACAGCGCGTAAACAAATAAACTAAGGGCACTGATATTGTTACCTTTATCGGTTAAAGGTTTAGCTGATTGTGATTTTGTTTGCTTTAGCTTTGTTTGCCATAAAAGTAAGCCTAGTAACATAAACGCTCCACTTGCTAAGCGAATGGCAGTAAAACTTAACGGATCTATATCACCACTTTGTAATGCCATTCGGCACAGCAAAGAGTTAGCTGCAAACGCACAAAGTGCAATCAAGGTATACAGTATGGTGCTTAACAAATGAGTTATCCTTTTGGTTTTAAAAAAGATAAGACCTAAAATTAGACAATTAACTTACGATTTTTTACATAATTTATCATAGAAGGTTAAGCCGCGTATGCTAATCTCAGTACATTGTTTAAAAGGAGTGTTCAGTGCATCGACGTTTATTTATTGGAGCTGCTCTACTGTTATCTGGTTGCAGTACCATAGGTATTACTGATCTATTCCAAGATTATGCGACGCAGCTAAGACCTGTGCGCCAAGCTGTTTCTCAAAATAACATAGCAAGTGCGCAGCAACTTTTGCCAAGTAACAGCCGCGGCCATAGTAACTATTTGTTAAATCAGCTTGAAACGGCCCGTCTTGAGTTTTTGGCTAAACAAAATTCCGAGGCCAATGAGACCTTTGAAGCTGTTTATCAAAATATGGAAAAAAAGCGTCAAGCAGCCAAAGTACAGCTAAGTGCTGGCCTTGAGCAAACAAATTCATTATTAACCAATGACTCAGTGATTGGTTATGAGCCAGCAGCTTATGAAATGACCATGCTGCATAGCTACAAAGCACTGAGTTATGTATTTGATAAGCAACTTGAATCTGCATTAGTTGAAGTTAGGCGTGCTAATAAAGTGCAAGAAGATGCACTAAAAGACAACCAAGCTGTACTTGATGAACAAGCGGAACAGGCAGCCGAAGGCTACCCTGATATGGCCGAGTTAATTGGCAACGTTAAAAATGGCTTTCAAAATGCCTTTACGTTTTATTTGTCTGGTCTGCTTTATGAGGCGGATAAACAGTTTGATGATGCCTATATCGATTATAAGAAAGCACTCGAAATAAATAGCGAAAATAGTTACTTACAGCAAGCAGTGTTACGCCTTGCCAAAAAACAAGGGTTTGATCAGGACTTTGAAGAATTTAGCAAACGCTTTGGCAAGCTAAAGCTGACTCAAGCAAACACGGGCCAAGTAATTGTAATTGCAGAGCAAGGTTTGATACCAGCAAGGCAAGAGTTTCATTTACGGTTACCCATTTATACCTCCCGTGGTGATGCACGCTTTTACAGTATTGCCATGCCAGTTTATCGCGATGCGCCCTATGCGGGCAGTGATAAAACAGTGAGTCTTGGTGGTGAAAATTTGCCACTGACGCCCATTGTTAGGCTTGAAGCGTTGGCAGCAAAGACGTTAAAAGATCAAAGTGCTGGCAGAATAACCCGCCAAGTTATGCGTTTGGTTGCGAAAGAAAAGATGCGTGCAGAATTGGCAAGAAGCGGCGGCGATGTCGGTAATATTTTAGCGAATATTTATAACATTGCATCAGAGCAGGCTGATACGCGAAGCTGGTCGACTTTACCTAGTCAGCTGAGTATTGCTCAGCACGCGATGCCAGCAGGTCAGCACGCTTTAACCGTGCCAGGGCATAGCGAAATAGACTTTACGGTCAGTAAGCAAGGGTTAACCTTGATTTTTCTAACCTCTATAAATAACTACTACGACACACATGTCGTACAACTCTAGGAGCAATGATGAAATACTTAGTGCCACTATTAACCATTTTACTTGTTGCGGCTTGCTCCTCACGCCCTACCACTTCTGGCATTGGTGTTGAGCAGGCATCACAACAGTATAACCAACAACTGATTGTTAATAACCCTGAACTTGGCAAGAAATTAGCCATTACAGATGTAAAAACACGCCAAACAAATGGCTTAACGGATGTTGTTGTGACACTGGCAAGCCAGTATAAAAAGTCTCAATACTTACAGTATCAATTTACTTGGTATGACGCTGATGGCTTTGTTATTCGCGGCAACCACTCACCTTGGCAACCTATTACATTATTTGGATTTGCTAAGACCCAATTACCGGGCCTAGCCCCGACAGCAAATGCTGTCACCTTCTCGCTTGCAGTGCGTGAAGTGTCAACAGAAGCACAAGAATTTGAAGATTAAGGATACTACAATGAAATTACTTTCTGTTAAGTCGGCTGCGGCCGTTGCAATAACAAGCGCTTTGTTGCTGTCTGGTTGTGCTAACAAAGCCGTTGTTAGCTATGGTGATGCGCAAGCCGTAGAAACTACAGATATCAACTTTGGTTCAACGGATCTACAAAAAGTAGCAAGCCAAATGACAGACTCGTTACTTGCTTCACCTGTGGTTGGTACCATGACAGCAAATACCCGCCCTATCGTGTTTGTTGAGCGTATTAAAAACAAAACGAGCGAGCACATTGATACTGAATCAATTACTGATTCAATCTCAACACAGTTATTACGCAGTGGTAAGTTCCGCTTTGTTGATATGACCCGCGTTGAAGCTGTGCGCGAGCAACTTAACTTCCAAAACGTTGACCCACTTGTAAACCCAAATACCGCTATTGCTTTTGGCCAGCAAGTTGGTGCGCAATATATGTTATACGGCAACTTATCGAGCATTGTTAAATCAAATGCTGACAAGGCTGATGTGTATTATAAATTCACTATGCGTTTAATGGATTTAAAAAGCGGCCTAGTTGAGTGGGCTGATGAAACTGAAATCCGTAAAACACGTGAGAAATCAACTTTTGGCTGGTAGTCAGGAGGGGTTATGAAATACCTAGTAGCAATCCTAGCAAGCTGTTTATTACTGAGCTCGCCAAGTTATGCTGACTATCAGCGTAACAAAGCAGTACCTGTACAACAGGTGTTGTTTGGCTCAGTACAGTCAGTGCGAACCATTACTGAACAAGAACTGGTCAGAGATAAAACCAACGGCTGGGAAACGTTTGGTGGTGCGCTTATTGGCGGCGTTATCGGTAACCAGTTTGGTGGCGGCAGTGGCCGTACTGTAGCAACCATTTTAGGCTCAATGATTGGTGGCTCTGTTGCCCACAACCGCCAACAAAACAGTCGCGTTATACAGTATCAGCTCGTTGAATTGATGATCAAAGTAGAAAGCGGCGAACAATTTATGGTTGTGCAAGATAAAGACAACCAAATGCTGTTCAACCAAGGTGATAAAGTACGTTTGGTGTACCTCACCGATAACACGGTGCGTGTTGATAAAGCTTATTAAAAAAGCGAGCCTCGGCTCGCTTTATTTAGCTTTGTCGATAATCAGCAAAGAATCGCTGCATCTTGCTCATGGCTTCTGTTAAATCATCTTTGTTTGGTAAAAATACCAATCTGAAATGATCATGATCAGGCCAATTAAATGCGCGACCATGCACTAATAAGATTTTCTCAGCTTTGAGTAAATCTAAAATCATGCGCTCATCATCTTTAATGTTAAAGTGCGCCGTATCCACTTTCGCAAAAGCGTAAAGCGCCCCTTTAGGCTTTTTACAGCTAATACCATCAATGGCATTTAAGCCACGCCATGCAATATCACGCTGAACGTACAGTCGACCACCAGGGTTTATCAAGTTATCGATTGACTGCACACCGCCTAAAGCTTGTTGAATAGCATACTGAGCAGGCACATTGGCACATAAGCGCATTGATGCCAGCATATCTAGGCCACGGCTTAAGTCGTCCATCATGCTAGTACGACCGCTTAACACCATCCAGCCCATACGCAATCCCGCAGCGCGGTACGTTTTTGCTAGGCCATTAAAGGTGATAATTGGCACATCATCACACAGCGCACCAATCGAGCTGTGGCTGACACCGTCATACAAGATTTTCTCGTAAATTTCATCGCTCAGTAACAATAACTTGTGCTCGCGAGCAATATTGATAAGTTCCATCAACAGATCATCACTATACACCGCCCCTGTTGGGTTATTCGGGTTTATAAGCACCAACGCTTTGGTCTTTGTGGTGATCTTCGATTTAATATCAGCAATATCAGGGAACCAATCTTGTTCTTCATCACATAGATAATGCACAGGGTTACCCCCTGCTAATTTAACCGATGCAGTCCATAGCGGATAATCCGGTGCAGGAATAAGCACTTCATCGTCATTATCAAGTAATGCTTGTGTGGTCATTTGAATTAATTCGCTGACCCCATTGCCGATATAAATATTATCGACATCAAGATTAAATAATCCGCGTTGCTGATAGTGTTGATAGACAGCCACACGGGCTGAGTAGAGGCCTTTAGAGTCACAGTAGCCTTGGGCTGAATATAAGTTACGAATGATATCTTTGTGCATATCTTCAGGCATATCAAAGCCAAAGGCAGCTGGGTTGCCAATGTTTAGCTTTAATACTTTTTGCCCTTCGTCTTCCATTTTTCGAGCTTGTGCAAGCACAGGCCCACGTATGTCATAACAGACACCGTCTAGTTTGTGACTCTTTTTGATTTGTGACATGGTTACCTCTACTAATTAGCCTTAAGACTAACCCAGTAAGGGGCCACCACGCCAGAGGATTATTGCGGTTATAACTGAAATAAATTCAAGTTTTTAGCGAGTAGCGAACCAAGCTTGTAATTTTTCTACAGAACCTGAAACTTGTTCATCAAGGGTTTGTGATTTTTCTTGTGCAGTGGCTACATCACCTTGGTTCAAGGTCAGTTCAATTTCTTGCGCAAGCGATGATAAACTTGCAGCACCAAATTGAGCTGCATTTGATTTTAAACTGTGTGCATGCCTTGCAGCTGCTTCGTTATCTGAACCAAGATTTGCAAGTACTTCAGAGCCTAAACGCTGAAATTCACTACAACAAAAGGTCAAGGTGTCGGCAAATTGGTCACCTAAAAGTGATTCCATCCCTTCCAGTGCACTCTCATCAATTGTGATTGTCGTCATCTTTATCCCTTAATCAAAAACGTAATTATATAAATCGCAACTTTAGCCGTTCATAGCTAAAAAGCAAACCTGCTTTGCGAGTTAAGCTCATGTATACTAGGTATAGTTTTGATTTACACCTGAGTTCGTATGGCTAGAGAATTGTGCTCACATTGTGGCTTTTCAGTTAAAACCTGTTTATGTGATTCAATAAGCATAATCAATAATAAACTAAAAATCATTATATTACGCCACCCTAGTGA
>NZ_JAKEVM010000129.1 GCF_022398475.1 Pseudoalteromonas shioyasakiensis
CTTCTGCATCTCCCATTGAGCTTGGGTGACGTTTGTTGTGAAAGTGAATAAATTTTGCGATCCAACCTAAATAAGCATTAATTGTTCTTAATGAATACTGACGAATGAGCATATAGTCTGCAATGTAGTTTAAATAAGGAGAGCGAGTTTTCATTTTCATTCCTTTGAAATTAAGCTGTATATATATACAGTTTTAGCTCAGTCGCTCGTATAGTCAAGAAAACGACCCAATCGTTCGTTTTTATCCTGAGGTAAAAGCGAGAACTCCTAAATTTTAATAACACTGGTAATTAGTTAACAAGTTTGTTAGAAATAATCTAATAAGAAAAACGAGCTACGCTGTGGTAGAAAAACGCGCGATTAGCTCGCTATAAACATGTTATACGTTTATAAAGGAATGACTATGAATTTAAGAATATTGCTACTCACGCTATTAATTACAGGTTGCTCTGAAGCAACTCCCGAGTTTGAAAAATTAGCTGTAAAAATCTCTCATGAGAAATCTGCTAAGTTTGATTCTGGAAACTGGCAAGTTGGTGGCAACTTGCAATCAGCAAATGCTATAGCGTGGCAGAAAGCTTCGTTTCAAAATAAAAGAGCAACTTGTAGCGTTTTCCTAGAAGCTTTGATTCAACAAAACAAGTTAAATATTGAAGATTCCTCGGATGAAAATATCAAAAAAATGTCAGAGGAACTTGTGTTTATGCTAAATGAGCGCTTCAAAATGGTTGGTAACGCTCAAGAAAACGAAGAGTCATTTAAACATTTAAGAGTTAGTAATGAAGCATTAATAGTAATTAAATCATTAAAATGGCATAAAAACGTATAACAAGTTACTCAAAAGGACGCAAAACGCTTGGCTCGCGCTCCTTCGTCGCTAATTTTAGCCAAACATTTATGCGCCCATTAGTAAGGCGTTATAACTCAAGGTCGAGAATCGTGAAGTACAAGAACTTCAAGCCATTAATTCACAACTTTACGCATTCCTTTGTAGGAGGTTGTAATTACGTTGACGGTAAGTTTATATATGAAGATTTATTTGAACTTGCTCAACAAAAATCTGGTGAAAAAGTCATCATTCAATGGATTCCTCGAATCGAAGCAAGTAATCCCGAGTTAACCAAACGAGTTAAAGAATCAATAAGCTTTTATCAGCAGTGGTTGCCAAAACTAGCAAATAGTCTTGGGGTATCCTTAGATCATTTGGTTGAATACCAAACAGAAATTTATTTAACAAAAACTCGTCAAATAAATATTCGAGCGTTCGGTCAAGACGACCGTGGTAAAAAATATGAGTATTTCGTGTGGATTTGAGTTATAACAAAGCCATCATGAAGGGACACAAGCAGCAGGCTTGTGCTCCTTCGTCGCTAAGTCTAGCCTGCTATTTTGTGCCGTTTATTACGGCGTTACTGATTAAATACTCTAACGTGTTTTTGTCCATAGACGAGTTATAAATATAACTCGCCTTTGCCCCAAAGTGAGTTTACTCGAGCGTCGCAAATGAGGTATTTGGATCCATCAGATACACTTGTTTTGCGTTATATTGTTTATAGTCACGACAAACAATTGCTATGAAGCATAGATTTGCATCGTTTGGTTGGCGTTGTAGTTTCCCTCGCTTCAAGGCTGGCATGATGCAGAAACTGGTTATATCTATCGATCATCAAAACGACGCAATGAATCGCTTTAAGGTTTATGGTAGTTTGAATTGAATTAGCAAAAGCTTTGCTAGATTGCTTCTAAATATGTCATTTATCTTTAGTAAACACATTTTATAAATATTTAGGTACAATATCGGAAAGCTTCTCTTTTCGTCTGTAATAATGCTGTTTGACAGCTTGATAAGATCTTTCGGATAAAATTTTCCTCAGTTCGTTTAAGGTTATGTTATTTTTTTCTGCGCCGAATTTCTTCAGGTATTCGCCAAAGTAATATTCTAAGTAAGCCCCTGGATTTGGCGTAGCCGGGTTGGCTCTCTTGTCATAATCATCCACTGGATTCAAGCCTTTACGAGCGGCCTCAAGCATTTCTTGCACTTTAAGTCTCGATGTATCGATTTTACGCATTAAACCTTTGCTTATCCCGTACTCATTTAAAATGTTGTTAACTAAACAACAATCATTGTGAGGTCGTAGTCTAAAGTTGGTACGCTTGACGATTTCAACGACAACTTCATTGTTTAGATGTTGAAGATCGTTCTTCAAAGATCCAATCAGCTTTCTCTTTAACCTCTCAATGTCACCACTATATGTTTTATATGCTCTTGAATATGGGTAACTTTTATTTTCGGTGACTTCTAGCTTAATGATGAACCCAGCAAATTGAATGTCAGACTCACTCAAAAGATATTTTATGTTTGTCTTACTGCGTATGGAGACTCTCACTTGTGGATATGGGAAATCAAAAGAGCGCTGGCCAAAGAATTCGCTTAGAATGTCGACAGCTTGAGTGACCTTTTCGATGTCACACTTTTCAGATATTAATTGTGTAAATAACTGAATAATTTTGTCTGTCACTAAGTGTATAAATTCTGTTTCAAACGCTTTGCGAAAGTGTCTTTTTAATTCGCGTCCCAAATTTTGTGTCACGTGAAATATTTGATGCCATACGGAATGACTAGATAGTCGACCCGGATCTGATGATGAAGTAACGACATGTGCGATAACGATGGGGATTCTCGACCATACATAGATTGGCAATAGAACCAATGCAACTGTCTCTCCGGCCCTTAGATGTTGATTCTTCGGTTTCATCGCTTCAAATACATAATGAGCTATGCATATTCTCATCATACTGACATTAAATTTCCCTCCTGCCCCTCCGGCAGGGAAATTATTTTCAATTCTGCGTAGACCTCCCGCAAGGAATGGAAAGCGATAAAATATTAATCCTGTCACGAAGCACGCGTCAGAAAATGAAGCAGCTTCTTTTTCGAATTCGCTCAGAAAAATATTTAGCAGTGATTCAACAGCTCTTTCGCTATCACCATCACCTTTACTTATAGCTCCTGTTGAATCAATACATAAGCGTCCCTCCATTACATCAAAGAATAGGCGGTCATAGCTTTCCATTATTTCGAGTCGTTCAGGGTTATCATCGATCTGTTGAATATCTTTATATCTGCCAATGCCTAAGCTATCCAGATTTGTACCGTGTGTCAGGTGCCCATTAAGCATAAGGAAAAAGCTTTTAATATCGGAACGCTGTTGCTCCCCCATCATCACCTTGAGTCGATAATTGAATGCTTTGTTAAATCGGTACTCCCCAGTTATATAGTTCGATCTGGCAAATAACACAAAATCTGGCAAATTAAACTGATCGTGTTTTACTGTCTCATTAAAACGTCTAACAGATCGCGCATAGTTTCTAACTTTAGGGCTGTATAACGTATCTGCTATTCCATCTTTTTGCTCATACCACTGGAATAAATCAAAGGGTTCTGTTGATTCTGTGGTTTCATGTTGGCGGTATTTTGCAATAGCTGATTTTTGTTTTTTAATTTTCGAAGCGTGTTCTTCAAGCTGATATTGTGCACCAATTACGCCAAGAAATTCACTATGCCCACTTGCTATCGCATCAATAAAGCTTCTGTTAATACCACGATTTGGCTCTTGTGCTATTGCGTCTATAAACGATTGTATCGTGAGTCTTACTAAATGTGAGGACCGATCCTTGCTTGGATTTTCTTCAGATGATATCGGTTTCATTTCTGATTCCCCTTCACGAGGAAGCACTTGGTAAACATAGAAAATGAATTTACGGTCTCGAAGATCTCTCGCACCAAACATGCTGAAAGGTTTAATTTCATTGTTATTTTTATGTTCTTTCCACTTGGTGTCGATGGCCGATGCAGAACCCTCTTCACCTGCAAACCAATATATCTTGCTTTCTGGCCCCCCCACGGTATCAATACCTACACCAAAGGTTAAAGGAATTTGAACCAACGACAGTATTTTGTTGAAAACCTCGATTGGTGAAATTCTTGGTTCGCTTCGAAGGAGAAAATCATCAATAAAAGATGCAATAACTATTTCAACTCGACGTTCTATTTCTGATAGCTCTCTCTGATCCACTTATCACCCCCAACTCTTTTAAAATCGCTCATTTAGAGAAATCTGTATTTACTTTATGGTTACAAATGTATCTAAAATATAGATAAATGTGTATCTAAATATTAGATACACAAGTGAAATATTTTGCGCATTTTATTTTTAAATCTCTTAGTTGGTTTCTACAGTGAATTTAGAGCTTCTGATATTGAAGCTTTAAGCCAAAAGCTTGGCAATGTACTTCTCTAATTCTCTTAAGGAAACAATCATGAGTAGATCCATTATTCTCACAATCTCTACAGTAGCTTTGTTGTTCATGCCAGTAACATCAACTATTGCTTCAACGAAGGCAATCACTAATGACGTAATTGGTTCCGTCGGGGATGCTGTTTCTCAAAATAATCCGGCCTGCCGCAAGAAAATCAATATCTCAAACGTTTACGTAAGTGATGATTTGTTCGCAACGAACCTTGGGATCATTGATATGTCTGTCGTCGACACAAGTAGTATGTGTAACGCCGAAATTGACGTATCCGGCTCTACTGTGAAGCGTAAAGTTGTCGCCCGAAACGGCTCAAAAGTCACTTCTACGCTTATCAAGTAGTTATCAGTAATAAGGGTAGGGACACCCTCCTTCATTGGAGAATAATGATATGAACTCTACTATCAAGATCGCTTTTACAGCAATCGTCACCGCAAGCATTGCTGAAATTTCTGGCTGCACAAGTCTTCACAAGTCCGAGAACGCTTACGATGAATACCAAAAAGGAGATTTTGTTCTTTATCGTGGTACCGAAGAGTTTGCTATTGATCCATTTGCTACAAAGTTGCAATTACAGAGCTGTTTGAATGTCAACCAAGCGAATAGTTCATCTGAAACTTTTAAAGCTACTGTCGCAAGTGAGTCCCCTTTATTGGCTTCATCAGTTATTAATACTGTCAAATACTATTACGAGCATGCCGCGATTCAACGCATTCGAGCTGAGTATCATAGATTTTCGTCAGCCATGTTTCCACAGTTCGATTTTCCCGTTAAATTCTTCGCTGTGAAAGAGCTACATTTGGATAATTGGTTTAAAGATGTATCTGGAGACGCAAACAAGTCGTCTTCAGACCGCTTAGTAATTGGTAGCGGTACGACAAATGAATTTTACGTGTATGAGCTTTCAGCAGCTTTCCCGGTTCAGAACGCTGACTCAAATAAATACTCGTTGAGTGAGCAGCCTTCTATCCAGGTTAGGTTTAAAGTAACTACATATCAAAACAACAACTCCATCGAGCTTAACGGAAACCGTATTGGTGGGTTTAGTGTTGAATCAAATAGCATTGAGACGTCCAAACTGGCAAGTGACCTTATCGGGCTCGTCGCCGCCGATCTCTTCGCCAACTCTGGAAGTTGCCTTGAAGCTACGCTCCGAAGAGGCTCATTTCATACACGGGCAATGGTGAAGCAGCGCAAAAGCAGCTATCCACTTGAAGAAAATGGAACTGCCGGCATGCTCTGCTTAAAAGGCGAATATCGAAATATGACCGAGCCTTTCACCGTGGAAGTCGCGCTATTTTCTTCGTCAAAGGCGGAATCTCTTGCTCCAAATGGCTGTTCTGTCAATGACGCTTTTAAAGTCGTACGGTTGATAAAGAAGCCTAGCAATAACCTTTGTTTCCAGACCTTTTCAAAAGGCGACCTCGATGTGATTGCATCGAAGCGGAGTGCCTTTTACAAAGCATATTCTACGCCTGCCTCTCATTGGTTAGTAAACGCTTACGACATAAACGGAGTACCTATTAGCTGCGCTACCTATACTGCAAGTGAGCTTTATTACAACTCAGCATTGATGGAGAAGTAATATGAAGCGATTAACACTTGCTCTCTTCTCGGTCACTGGTTTGTGCAGCGCAGCAACCATTGACCGAGAAGTGGCTACTCTTCGTCTGCCTTATGATGCGCCTTTTCAGCAAGTTACAATCTCGAAAGAGCTGCGAAAAGTCACTCTTAAGGTGCTTGGCCGCTGGTCAAAGACTGAACCTATAGCCTTTCATTGCTTAAAAAAGGGCACCGAGGTACAGCTACATCTCGTCAATATGAATGTATATATGCACGGTATTAGTGCTCCGAGTCCTGAGGGATTATTTTCGTCTGCTACTTGCAGGCTCACATTGAAAGGCAAAATCCTTTTAGATGTCAATACTTTAACTGTAGTTCATTAACTGATGAGGCATTTTTATGTTTAAGAAAAATTTATTATTGGCTGCTATCCTAGCAGTGAGTAGTGGCTGTTCATACAATAAACCTAATGCATGTACAGAAAAAGGTTGTGTCACAAAGCTTGATCAAACCGCTGCTAAAACCGAGCTTAAAATCATGAAAGGCGAATTAATACGTCTAGGCGTTTCTGGCCAAATTCTGACACGTGAAATCGCGAATTATTATGATCCTTCAGCATTAAAAAATGTGCGAGAAACTTCGCATAGTATTACTGATACCAATGGGCTCTCAGAAGTTGAAATTCGAGTTGTTGAAACAACAGGCAAAAAGGCATCAGACTCAAGTGTTACGCTTCAGATAAATCCGGTGAAGATCAACTACGAACCTGGCAATTTTTTTCATAGTACTGATAGTGTTTACTATGGTGTTTTGAAAGCTGCTGCAAAACTGGCTGATTTCTACTTGAAATCAAAGACAAAACCCAGCCTAGTCGTCCGTATCGTAGGAATGGCATCAGCATCAGTGCCGCGACAGGACGCTAAATTGGGTTTGCTTTGGGGCCAAACATCATACACTTTCTCTGACTTAAATAATCGTGCCAGCTTACGGCGGTGTGGCACTACCGAGCTCATTGCTAAAACGTTTAAATCGACTGATGCAATGACCAATCCAGATCTTGCAATGCTACGTGCGATTGACCTTTATAAACGGTTAATCTCTGAAATCGATTATGAAACACGAGCTTTCGCTAAATTTGACTTATGCTTCGACATATCCCCAGAGCGGGGGCGCGAATACATCTTTTCGGAGATGAACATCGAAATCAATGGCTAACTATTATGGTGGAACGATAATGAATAACTTGAATTTTGTACTAACCTTATTTACGGCGGCTCTACTGATTGGTTGTGAAACAACATCACAGCTCAACAAATCAGCACAAGAGCAGGCATCCGTTTCACTTGCGTTTAAATCGTTCGCTGATGGCGCTGTTCGTGTTGTTACTGACAACGGTAAAAACGTTTTAACTGGTACGTTGATTAAAGCGCAAACCGGGTACTACCTTCTGTCATCTATGCATGGCTTTAACACTTTGCAACAAGACATTGTTCTCAAGCAAGGGGCAAACTCGTTGAGTGCAAAGTTAGGGGTGGTCATTACAATACCGAAGACAGATGTTGTTGTTGCAAAATTACTCCCTGAGGCAAATTTAGATTTTGAGTCTCAGCTGTTTTCTAGCACACCTGTAGAAGTGTTTAAGAAACAGCATGGGCAACTTGTGCTTTCGCAGTTGCTATATTGTTTTTCAATGTTTGAACAACCTTCGGGTGTCGTCGTTTCAATCCTTGAACAACGACATATAGCAGCTTTGACAAGCCAAATAACAGGTATTGTGACACAAGAGCCCTCTGCTCCGAGCAAAAGTGGAGGCATTTGTACTACATCTTCAGGCGAAGTCGTTGGTCTGACAAAAGGGAACCTTATCGGCAAGGACCCATTTACAGTGGGTGTCATTGAGCAATTAGAAGGTGGTTTGGCTTCTCTGATTTCTCGGCTTTAGGGGTCGAATGTTTTCTATAGCATGGTCAAATCTATAGCGCTCATGAGGCTGGCTGTCATACAGTCAGCCTCAACTCAATAATCTCAAAAGCGCCACTCATTTTATGCCACCTGGCTTAAAGATTTTTTCAATCCAGTTACACTGGCGTTCGCACCACAGAATACCATCCCAACTTTAACTCCGAACTTGCATTTGTTTGCATTCGTCGTTTTTGCGCTTAGCTTAGGTGTTGCCGTCGCTAACCAGTTTTATTTGCTCGCAATTATGAAGTTTGGCCACCACCACACTATGTGTATAGTGTTGATGCGATTTTCAGAGCTAAAGAGGTAAGTTGGGTTTCGTGATCATTTATGTCGAGTGTCGTGGCTTCGCCACCTACACAGCATAGTTTCAAATACAAAATTAAAGGTCAGTTACTGGTACAGACTGTGTAAAAACTAATTTTTAATAAATTGTCTTGGGTATGTTTGGACCTCCCATAGTTTACTAGACACCCAATAAGTTACAAATCTTGACTTAAGACATTAAAATCTTCGATGTCCGCTCATGGTACAAAACCGTCCTTTGGCTCTAACTCTTCTTTGTCCAAAGATGAGTTTTTCTTATGGTCAAGATTGTCACTGCTCAAGCTCCCTAGTGTGATCTTTAATACTTAAATACTCAGTTGTAGCTCGATTGAGACTTGGTAGTAGCAATTATTTTGAACCTTTATTAAATTCACCCGTTCAACTCTTACACAAATTTAACTAGAAGAGTTTCAGTAGAACCCTTTTTAATACCAATAGGATCAATGCCTAAAGCCAAAGTCATCACCAGAAATAATGGGAGGTGTAGGTTTAATTATCAAGACAGTGAATACACAGATTTATTTATAAGGCAGAATTCTAATCTTGACACTTTTTGATACAATAGTAACAAATTTAACTGATAATCTTATTTTTTGTTACTATAATAGCAACTTTATTCACCATCGGTGAAGACTTTTATATTGTCTCTTTATGAAACAATCTTCAACACCATTTCATATGTGTCACAATAGTAACAAATAATGTCATTGTATATGCTATAATTGATACTATAGTGACATATTTGGAGGTGTGTATGTTATCCCTTTATACTGCTTATGATTTGCAGATGGATCTCAAAGAGTTTATCAAGTCAGCTCGAAAAAAAGACAAACTCAGTGTTCAGAAGTTAGCCGATCTCTCTGGCGTGCCTTATGCGACGATCCGAAAGTTTGAATCATCTGGTAACATCTCATTACGCCAGTTTCTAATGCTTTATGAGACCGTCGGAGACTTGAAAAAAGTGAAAGAGCTAACAAAGTCGTGTGAGCCTGAATTCAAATCAATAGAGGATGTGCTACGACATGCTTAAATCTGCCCTAACCGTAAGGCGTAAGCTTAGCACCGGTGAAAAGGTGCTTGTCGGCAAGCTTGTTGAAAATAGTCAACAAAGCTTCTTTCAATTTGACGAGACGTATTTAAACGCTCACTCTACTTCTTTGGCCCCGTTCAATTTAAAAGCAGACACAAGCCTTCAAGTTGCGCCTAGAAAACCGCATTATGGCATCCATGGAGTTTTTGCAGACAGCCTCCCTGATGGTTGGGGTCTTTATCTCATGGATCGTGTATTTAGGCAGAACAATCGGAACCCAAAAACAGTTACCGCTTTAGAACGTTTGGCCTACCTAGGTGAGAGATGTATGGGGGCGTTGAGCTATGAGCCAGAGTTAGATTTACTTGATGAGTCCGAGGATTCAATTGATATTATTGCCCTCGGTCGAGCTGCGATTGAAGAATTTGAAGGCACTGAGTCAGCTTTGCTTGAGCACTTGATGAAAACGGGTGGTTCGGGTGGTGCTAGGCCCAAAATGAACGTTACGCGTTTATCGAATGGTCAATATTCAACATTAGACGACGTACAAGGCACAAAGCTTATAGTAAAGCTTACATCAGAAAAGTTTGACTTGAAGCACTCTGAATCAATAGTTGAATATTGCTACATGCAAATTGCTCGTAATGTTGGCATCGAGGTTCCTGAGTTTGATTTAATTGATGCGGGTAATGGAAGATATTGGCTAGAGCAGGAGCGATTTGATTGCACAGAGCAAGGTGGTCGAATTCATATGATTTCTGCTTGTGGGTTATTAGATGCCCCTTTTCGAGAACCTTCTTTGGACTATGTGGATTTAGTAAAAGCTACGCGCATCATGTGCAGTGTTACAGAGTCTCAGAAGCTCATTAAGCGTTGCATGTTTAATTATTTAACTGTTAACCAAGATGATCATAGTAAGAACTTCAGTTTTCTTGCCAGTGACTCCGATGTTTGGACGCTATCACCTTTCTACGACATTGTTTACAGCCCAAATCCTTACAAAGAGCATATGACGGCTTTTGGTGGTAATGGCCAAACACCAAAGAATGTACTAAATCAGCTAGCTGCTCAGTCGGGGTTGTCTTCAAAAAAAGCGATTATGACTATGGCTGAAGAAATATTTGAAGCAACGCGCTCGTTTAGGCATGAGGCCAAGCATTTGGGTTTGTCATCTAATCTAATCAATGAGATTGATAATGATATGATAGAAAAGTTTAAGGCGCTTTAAATACAGGATAATTAAAATTGTCATGCCTTATTTTGCAAATGTCAGATAAGTTGAGAGATCTATACTATTTTTAGCCTAAAATAGGAGCCGCCTGTTAAGGCCCATACCAAAAGTATGAAAGCTGACTTATCTGACAAATTTCGGTGCCAGCTTCATCATAATTTAGCTTATATTTATATTGAATTGGGCTAAACCAAAAGTTAACTGGTTTACCGTTTTCCACTTCCTTAAAAGCTATTTGAATTTGTGTATTAGCATACAACTCTTCATGAGGATGACATAAATCACCGATAGACTCGTATCCTTCAGGTGGTGTAAACATTACCTTATAATAACCTGGTCTATAGCTATACTTTTCCTCAATCAATACTTTTACACTGTAAAAATTTGGTATTACAAAGGTTCTGCTATCCAAGCATGGCACACTATTGTCTTTAACAATAAAATGTCTACCAGGGTGAGATTTAAGGTCTGTATTTGCTTCAAGCGTATCCGGGTAAGTAAATCCACTTTTATGGCCAAACATTCCTTTTAATGACTTCTGTCTATCTTTATAGCTAGAATTAATCTCAGTACCATTTAGCATGATCACATCGTATAAGCAGACTGAGCCATCATCTAGGATATACGCTCCTAAAACGCCACTTTCAAAGCTACCAATTGCAACTTTAGAGGCAAGTATTTTCTGATTTTTTTGTCTAATGTGAAAGCATTACCTTTAATATCTGCGGCTTGTATTGAATTAAGCGACTCTTGCCCAAGTTTTATATATGCGCGCTTTCCTTGCTGTACGGAAATTACATCAGGATCATTAACATTGCTAATCTGTTCTGTAAAAGGTACGTTAAAGTCACATTTATACATCGGAGGCTTAAAATCTCGAAAAGGCAAACACGGAACTTTAATCTTTAATTGCTCGATAGATTTATCGAGAAAACCCCGTGATCAGAGCGAAGTGATGTCGCGGGGATGAATCTGTGTCACCCCTGCTCTTGAATATATTTTCGTATTATCTCTGCACTAGCATTTCCTACAAAACACACAAAGTATCCATCAGACCAAAATGTTTTCTCTTTCCAAAATTGGTTTTTGAGGTAAGGAAATGATTTCCAGATTTTAGTAGTTGTCGCTTGTTTAATCCTCCTTGCGTACTGGCCTACAGAATATCGAGTGCCGATTGTAATCAGCATATGAATGTGATCTTTATCTATTTCAATCTCTTCGATCCTGAAGTCAGAAGATAGAGAAACATCGAAAACCGTTTTCTTAACAAACTCACCCAGATTTCCGTTTAGTAAAGGTTTTCTGTACTTAACTACCAGAATAAAATGAAGTGCAATTAAATATTTGCAGTGAGATTTAGTTTCATATTCCAACTTGACAACTCGACCTTATACAGTAGTCTATACAGCATATGAAAAAGACGCTCAGATACAACTACAGGCTAAATCCTACCCCAGAGCAAGAAGCTAAGCTTATTGAGTTTGGTGCGACAGCGCGTGGCATTTGGAATCTGTTGTTGTCTGAAAATATGCGTCGATATGAGTACGATAAGACGTTCTTGTTTTACAAAGAAATGGCCTCGCTTCTTAAGGAATTAAAGCCTTTCGAAGAGTTTGCGTGGATTAAATCTTTTGATTCAGCAGCGGCTCAGCAGGTTACTCGCGATTTAGAAACGGCTGTTAAGAATGCTTTTTCAAAGGTTCGTTTGCAGCGCTTTCCAAAGCATAAAGT
>NZ_JAKEVM010000013.1 GCF_022398475.1 Pseudoalteromonas shioyasakiensis
CCACTAACCACTAACCACTAACCACTAACCACTAACCACTAACCACTAACCACTAACCACTAACCACTAACCACTAACCACTAACCACTAACCACTAACCACTAACCACTAACCACTAACCACTAACCACTAACCACTTAGATTAATATCTATTCCCCATATTTTTAGCTACAATACGCGCCGTTTAATTTTCTGGTAAATACGCAGTGGCTACTATCTCAAATAATTCAGTGTTAATGCTTCGTGCTCAGCAAATGACTGAGTCTCGTCGTGAATTTAAAGCGCGAGGAGCAAAGCTAACGCGTTGTGAGCGTTGTTTATTAGCGGAACACTATTGTATTTGTGAAGGCGTTGAGCAAGCTCAGTGTGATGCCGCGGTCTGTTTACTTATGTACCATAATGAGAGTTTTAAGCCGTCAAATACTGGCCGTTTAATTGCTGAAATCGTGCCAGATAACCATGCCTTTAAGTGGGATAGAACAAATCCAGATGAAGCCTTATTAAGCTTGTTGGCAAATCCTCAGTATCAGCCAATGGTTATTTTTCCTGCCAGCGATGTTGATGATGAAGAGCGGGTGATCACCGAAGTAACTCCTGTTGAAGGTAAGCGTCCTTTGTTTATCTTTTTAGATGGGACTTGGCGCGAAGCAAAGAAAATGATCCGTAAAAGCCCTTATCTAGATAATTTTCCTGTGCTTTCAATTACGCCTGAAAAGCTATCTGATTATCGATTACGTGTTGCTCCGCATGAGCATCAGTTAGGCACCGCTGAGGTGGCTATTATGGTACTTGCCCTTGCGGGTGAAGACGAGGCTACACAAAAGCTTGAGCAACATTTTATTAAGTTTAGAGATGCTTATCTGCTAGGTAAGCGTAATAAGGGACGCCCAGAGCAATAACTCTTTACTAAATTTTAGGCAAAAGAAAAGCGCGTACTATCTCTAGTCGCGCTTGCGGAATCTTCTTAATTTTTTGCATCCTGCAATTGAATCTAATCAACTCCCTAAACTTTGCCAATCCATGCGATTACACTTTACTTATTGGTTCTGTGCAATATAAGGCAATCCCGCCTTGTTTCCTTGTTAGTCCTTTACATCCATGCTGGTAATTACTTTACCACTCCCTTACGTGCCATCCTGACACTATCCCTTTGTTTGCAAATCCATTGCGATGCCCTAACGGCCTGTCCTTTATTCCACTTTTTGAACTTCCTGTATAACAACGTCCTGTTGTCATGCCATTCCACATCATCCTGATGTTGTCCGTAGGTTGTCACTCCATTGCGTTACTCTTCCTGAGCCTGTCCTTGATTCCTTATTCTCCTAATGAACCTTATTCCGCGGTATTATGAGTAATGCTTCCTTATCCATCTACTCATTAAGCTTCTTGCTTAGTTGATGTAAGTAATTATAGAGAAATGGGCGAAGCTGAGTAGGTCAAAATCTTACTTAATCTGCTGGTTATTTTATTGTCATTTAAAAGATGTTGTTGTATTTCAAGCGCTTATATTGTTTTGTGCAGTGTTTGCTGGTGGTTTTTACTCAATAACTGCCATGTGGGTGAGATATGTCTTACATGCAAATTCCTAAATGGCAGTTAGGTTGATTGAAATATAAGTTTAAACGGGTGCACTTTGCCTTAACTCTAGGTAAAATATTTTGATAATTGTTACTATTTAGGTGCTATAAAATGAAGAAAACAGCCTTAGTATTACTTAGCGCATTATTAAGCGCGCCTACATTCGCTGCAGATGTAGTAAATATTTACTCGTTTCGTCAACCATTCTTAATTCAGCCTATTTTGGATGATTTCACTAAGCAAACAGGTATTAAAACTAATGTGGTTTTTGCCAAAAAAGGTTTAATTGAGCGTGTAAAGCGTGAAGGTAAGCACAGTAAGGCTGATTTAGTATTAACCTCAAATTTTAGTGCGCTGATTCAATTAGAAGATTTAGGCTTAACGCAATCAATTAATAGTGATGTGGTTAATGCGAATGTGCCAAGCACTTTTCGCGATGCCGACGGTCAATGGATAGCACTTACTAAACGTGTACGTAATGTTTACTCTGCAAAAGAGCGTGTTGGTGCACTTGCTGAATTAACTTACGAGGATTTAGCCGATCCAAAATACAAAGGTAAGATCTGCACTCGATCTGGTAAACACCCTTACAATTTAGGTTTAGTTGCTTCTATGGTTGCTCACCATGGCGAAGCAAAAACTAAGCAATGGCTTGAGGGCGTAAAAGCCAATTTAGCACGTAAGCCGCAAGGTAATGACAGAGCGCAAGTCAAAGCCGTAAAAGAAGGTTTATGCGATCTGGCGTTAGGCAACAGCTATTATTTTGGCAAAATGATGCAAGATGATCAGCAAAAATCATGGGCTGAAGCGGTTTATATTAACTTCCCTAACCAAACAAACCGTGGCTCTCATATCAATGTATCGGGCGTTGTTATGACCCGTTATGCTAAAAACCCTGAAAATGCCTTGAAACTGGTTGAGTATATGACCGACAATAAGGCGCAAAATATGTATGCTTCAGTTAATATGGAATACCCTGTAAAGCAAGGGGTTGCATTATCTGAGATGGTTGCATCATGGGGTGAGTTTAAAGAAGATAGCCTTCCTCTTGATGAGATCAGCAAATATCGCCCTGTGGCACTGAAGCTGATTGACGAAGTAAAGTTTGATTTATAACGAGGATATTTCTCGTAACACATTTTTATAAAAGCTGTTTTTTAACAGCTTTTATTTTATCTGGTATTAATCCACTTATGCATGTGAAGTTTTCGCTGTCGCGTTGGCAGCTTATAGCCTGGCTTATTGGCCTGTTGCTTGTTACGCCATTAGGCTTTTTACTATTTGAATCTCTGCAAGGAGATTCAGATGTATTTCAGCACCTTTTCGATACTGTGCTGTGGGATTATACCCGTAATACTCTCATACTCATTGCAGGGGTAGGGCTGCTGAGCTGTGTAATAGCATTGCCGTTAGCTTGGTTAACTGCATATTGTGAGTTTCCTGGGCGTAAGCAATTTGAATGGGCATTAATGCTTCCATTAGCAATGCCAACTTATCTAATCGCCTATGTGTATACTGACTTACTAGATTACGCTGGGCCAGTACAAATCGCCCTTCGAGACTGGTTTGGTTGGCAGTCACCAGACGATTACTGGTTTTTTGATATTCGTACATTATCTGGGGCTATTATTATGATTGCCTTGGTACTCTATCCCTACTTATTCCTTATTTTTAAAACGGCACTCAGAGAGCAGTCTTTTAAACTAGTACAAGCTAGTCAGCTGATGGGGTTATCGCCATTACAAAGCTTTCTGCGCGTTAGTTTGCCTCTTGGTCGTGGGGCGATTGTGGCAGGGGTTACATTAATCAGTATGGAGGCCATGGCTGATTTTGCTACCGTCAATTACTTTGCTGTAAGTACGCTCACTACCGCTGTATACGATACGTGGCTTGGCTATTACTCATTAACGGCAGCGGCGAAAATTTCAGGTATCATGTTATTGATTTTGTTTTTAACCATCATGGTTGAACGTTTTAGTCGTCGTAATCAAGCTGTGTATGAACGTCAGTCAAGCGTTAACAGTGCAACCTTGTATCGCTTAAAAGGCAGTGCCGCATGGGCTGCAAGCTTGGCTTGCACAGTTGTGCTGGTATTGGCTTTTATCCTACCGGTTGGGGTATTAGTTAAATACGCTATTGTCTATGCAGATGAAGCATGGAATGGGGCATTTTTTAATTACGCTTGGCAAAGTTTTAAAGTGGCTGTTGTGGTGAGCATTGCAACTATCCTATTGAGCTTATTGGTATTGTTTTATCAGCGCATTGCGAAACAAGCTTACCCTTTGATCCCAGGACGTTTAGCAAGTACTGGCTACGCCTTACCTGGTACTGTGTTAGCTATTGCCGTATTACTACCATTAACTCAGCTGGATGATGCGTTAAACAATTGGCTTGAGCCTTTTGGTTTATCACCAGGATTACTTTTGAGCGGCACTTTATTTGCGATGATTTTTGCTTATGTTGTACGTTTTTATGCGATTGCGCATGGCGCGCTTGAAAGCAGTTTTTTACGTATTAGCCCATCGCTAGATATGGCCAGTCAATCAATGGGCAAAGGGCCCTTACAAACCCTTTGGCGAGTACATTTACCGCTATTAAAACGCGGCATTTTAACAGCTGGCTTGTTAGTGTTTATTGAATGCATGAAAGAGTTACCTGCGGCTTTATTACTCAGACCTTTTAATTTTGAAACCCTGGCAACTCATGTTTTTCAATATGTTAGTGATGAGCAATTGGAGCTTGCGTCAATTTCAGCCTTGTTTATCGTGTTAGTTGGGTTAATCCCTTTGTATTTCGTTAATCGTTCGATGGAGCAAAATCACTCATGAGTCATTTGATAATTAAAGACTTAGCTTATCAGTACAATGCGACTCAGGTGTTGAGTGAACTAAACCTCAATGTTGAACAAGATGAAATCGTCTGTTTGCTTGGCGCAAGTGGCTGCGGCAAAACTACTACCTTAAAGGCAATTGCCGGGATTTTACAGCCTGAGCAAGGCTATATGAGTATTGATTCAAAAGTGGTTAACGATAGTGGGCTGTTTGTTGCACCGGAAAAACGTAATATTGGCATGATGTTCCAAGACTATGCGTTGTTTCCTCATTTAACGGTAAGCGACAACATTGCGTTTGGCCTAAGCAATATTAGTAAAGCGCAAAAGCGCGAGCGTGTAGATGAAATGCTTAGCCTTGTTAAACTCGATGGTTGTGCACAGCGATATCCGCATCAGCTTTCTGGTGGACAGCAGCAACGAGTGGCAATAGCCCGTGCACTTGCTTACAAACCAAGTTTATTACTACTTGATGAGCCATTTTCGAATATTGATACACAAGTGCGTTTTGAGCTTATTGCCGATATACGTCGCATTATTAAAGATCAGCAGGTTTCTGCGGTATTTGTTACCCACTCGAAGGAAGAAGCTTTCGCGTTTGCCGACACGCTTGCGGTTATGCATGGTGGAAAAATCGCCCAACAAGGCTCTCCTGAGCAGTTATTTAGCCAACCTAACTCAAAGGTGGTTGCAGAGTTTCTTGGTACGGGCATATACTTAACGGCAAAAGTATTAACGCCAACTGAATATGAGACGGCGTTTGGTGTGGTTCACTCTTTGACGGCGAACAATGCAGATTGTCAGCAAGGCCAAGTGTATATAAGGCCGCATCATATTCAGTTGTGTGAAGCTGCGCACAGTGACGCAAACAGTTTAACTATCTTGCACAGGCGCTTTATCGGTACGCGTTATGTTTATCGTATCAATATTGCAGGGCAAGAGTGTGAAGTTGCTGCAGAGCAAGACCGCGTGTTAGCTGTTGAGCAGCCTGTAAAAATAAAAATAATGCCGCACACAGTCAATTTTTTTCATGATTAGTAATAAATAACAATCTTGAATCCTTGGCTTTGTGCAAATAACGAGAAGCTAAGGATTCACTATGGCGCAAGCGCAATCTGGGATTTGTGCTGAAGCAAACTTACATGGTTTGCACCTGTTTTTTAATGTTTACGATGGCCATGATGAGTCATTACGTAAAAAACTAAAACGCGTTAGCGTCATTCAAGATGAGTTTGCTGATCAGTTCTCAGAAGCCATGCTATCGTGTGTGGTTGCCCTTGGCGCTCAGTATTGGCCGCATATTCTGCCCGAGTTTATCCCTAGCCAATTGCAAAGCTTTCCGAATGTGACTCATAGTGAGCATGTGATTAGTGCGCAGCCATTTGACTTGTTTGTGCAAATTCGTTCAGACCGTGAAGATGTAAACCATCTATTTGCTCTGCAAATTCTAAAATTATTAACACCGGATGTTGAGCTGGTGGAGCAGGTCCGTAATTTTCGGTTTTTAGATGGACGTGATTTTAACGGCTTCATTTATGCAGGCGATACACCCCATGGCCGTCAAAAACGTAGTACAGCACTTATCGATAAACCGGGTCACTTTGAAGACCAAGGCAGTTATATTCATGTTCAGCGCTTTGTGCATGATTTGAGTGTCTGGCAGCATTTATCGTTGTCTGAGCAAGAGCAAATCATGGGGCGCACGCGTCTAGATAATACCTTGATTGTGCCTGCTGTAGAAACCAGTCATGCGGTTCGTAGTGAATTAAAAGATGAGCATGGCCAGCCACTTTTGCTAAACCAAAGCATGCCATTTGGTGATGTGCATAAGCAGGGAATTTTAATGGTTTCGTGTGCTGCGCAAGGGGATGCGTTTGAGCAGGTATTAAAGAGTCGCTTGGGGCAGGGCGATTGCTATGATCATTGGCTCGATTTTACTCAAGCCGATATGGGATCTGCGTTTTTCGCCCCGTCAGTAAACTTCTTAAAGCAACTTTAAACGGTATCGAATAAAGTGCGTACGCGATCAAGCGTTACATCGATTTCAGAAATCTTCGCAGGGGCGATAAAAATAGTGTCGTCGCCTGCAATGGTACCGAGTACACCATCCGCCTTACCGAGTGAATCAAGTAAACGAGCAATTAATTGTGCTGCGCCTGGACTGGTGCGAATAATAATCATCATTTCGTTATGCATAATATCAATAACAAGCTGACGCAGTGGGCTTTTCGCTGTTGGCACACCCATTTCAGCCGGTAAACAATAGACCATTTCTTGTTTTGCATTACGAGTACGTACTGCACCGAACTTGCTTAACATGCGAGAGACTTTACTTTGACTAATATTATCAAAGCCTTGCTCTTTTAATGCTTCGACAATCTCACCTTGTGAGCCGAAGTTTTCTTCTTTTAATAGCGCCTTAAACGCTTTGATCAGTGCTTCTTGTTTGTCTTGTGGTTGCATGTTGCCGTTTCTTTATTCATAAAATGTAGGGTAATTCTACACAACTCTGCATATTTATGCAGTATTAGTTTACAAAGTCGTCCAAAATGCTGTGTCTTTACAGCTAAGTTTACAACTATGGTCGAAATTATACGCGAAATAAGCAGGATAAATTTGTTTTTAGTCGCTAATTTCATTATCTTTAGGGCCACAAATATTTCCTACCTCAAATTACGGAGAATTCCAATGAAAGTTGCTGTTTTAGGCGCAGCTGGCGGTATCGGCCAAGCATTGTCTTTATTATTAAAAACAAGTTTACCTGCAGGTTCTGAATTATCGTTATACGATGTTGCCCCTGTTGTTCCTGGTGTAGCGGTTGATCTTTCTCACATCCCAACAGACGTTAAAGTTGAAGGCTTTGGTGCTGACAGCCTAGACGCAGCATTAGCTGGTTGTGATATCGTTCTTATCCCAGCGGGTATGCCACGTAAGCCAGGCATGGACCGTGCGGACCTTTTCAACGTAAACGCAGGTATCATCAAAACATTAGCTGAAGGCATCGTTAAAAACTGTCCTAAAGCGTTAGTAGGTATCATCACTAACCCAGTAAACGGCACTGTGCCAATCGTTGCTGAAGTATTCAAAAAAGCGGGTACTTACGATGCTAACCGTGTATTCGGTATCACAACGCTTGACGTCATCCGTTCAGAAGCATTTGTTGCTGAACTTAAAGGTTTAAGCGCAACTGATGTTAAAGTTCCAGTGATCGGCGGTCACTCAGGTACTACAATTCTTCCTCTTCTATCTCAAGTTGAAGGTGTTACTTTCACTGACGAAGAAGTTGCAGCATTAACTCCACGTATCCAAAACGCTGGTACTGAAGTTGTTAACGCTAAAGCGGGTGGCGGTTCAGCGACTCTTTCAATGGGTGCTGCTGCAGCACGCTTCTGTATGTCTTTAGTTAAAGGCTTACAAGGTGAAGAAGTAGTTGATTACGCATACGTTGCAGTTGAAAACGGTGACGCAGCATACTTCGCACACCCAGTTCGTCTAGGTAAAAACGGCGTTGAAGAAATCCTTTCTTACGGTGAGTTAAGTGCATTCGAAGAGCAAGCTAAAAACGACATGCTAGCTACACTTAACAAAGACATCCAAGAAGGTGTTGATTTCATCAACGGTTAATTCCGACAGATGATAGGCGGTTTTTTAAATCGCCGAAAACAAAAAAGCCTGCAAATGCAGGCTTTTTTAATGGCTCGAATAAATAGCGTTTAGTGATCGCGGGCAACGGCGATACGGGCCAAACTCTCTAAGGCTTGTTTGTACGGTGTATCTGGTAAGAACTCAATACAAGCAATTGCTTTGTCAGCTTCTTGCTCAGCTTTTTGCATTGCAAACTCAAGGGCCTTAGTGTCAGCTAATGCCGCTAGAATGCTCTCTAAGTGGTCCATACCATTACCAAGCTCAATTGCTTCTCGTACTAGCTTAACTTGCTCTGGTGTGCCTTTTTGCATTGCGTAGATAAGCGGTAGGGTAGGTTTACCTTCAGCTAAATCATCGCCAATGTTTTTACCAAGTTGCTCGGCATCAGCATTGTAATCTAGAACATCATCCACTAATTGGAATGCAGTGCCAAGATGCATTCCGTATAAGTTTAATGCTTCAAGGGTTTGTTCGTCTTGCTCGGTAATAATTGCAGCAAGGCCGGTTGCAGCTTCGAACAATTTTGCCGTTTTGCTGTAAATAACCTGCATATAGCTTTGTTCTGTCGTGTCAGGGTCATTACAATTCATTAGCTGTAATACTTCGCCTTCAGCGATGACATTGGTTGCATCAGCTAAAATTTGCATGATTGGCATTTTACCTAGGCCAACCATAAGCTGAAATGAACGTGTATAGATAAAGTCACCCACCAAAACGCTCGCTGCATTACCAAACTCTGCGTTGGCTGTAGGCGTACCACGGCGCAAATGTGACTCGTCGACAACGTCGTCATGCAATAAAGTTGCGGTATGAATAAATTCGATGATAGTGGCAAGCGTAATATGGTCTTTGCCCTCATAACCAAGTGCTTTTGCCGCTAAAATGGCCAACATAGGACGAACGCGTTTACCGCCACTGTTTACTATGTATAAACCGAGTTGGTTAACCAATGCGACATCTGAGCGCATTTGGGCATGTATAAGTTGATTGACGTCATCCATTTCATTTTCGATTAACGTCTGGATAGCTTTTATATCCATTGATCTCCGAGCCAATATTTATGGGTATACGGGGCTGATTGTACAACAAAAAAAGCGCTTGCTCGATATTTTGTGATGATTCAGTAAAAAAACACTGTAAAGTTTTTTATTTGAGATCAATTTAGCCAAGATAAATTTATAGTCTTGATTAATAAGTGATCAGCTTTTTGAATTTTCAAGGTGCGTATTATTAGCGTAATTTAATTGTCATGAGATCGTAAAAACCGCTTGGCATGTGGTGTTTTTAGGATAGAATAGGGGAAAATATTGAATTGCTCTCAATGCAGCTATTTTTTATTCATTTTATCGAAAAAGAGGCTTGCTAGTTTTTGCACATTAGCGTAAACTTCGCGCCCTATTGAAGAATATTTTAGTTGCGTCGATTTGAGGGCGCACAGACGGAGTTAATTATGTACGCGGTTTTCCAAAGTGGTGGTAAACAGCACCGTGTGACTGAAGGTCAAACAATTCGTCTTGAGAAATTAGACGTTGAAACTGGTGCAGCAGTTGAATTTGATTCAGTACTTTTAGTTGCTGATGGTGAGAAAATCGAGATCGGTGTACCGTTCGTAAACGGTGGTAAAGTAACAGCTGAGGTTGTTTCACACGGTCGCGGTGAGAAAGTTAAGATTGTTAAATTTAGACGTCGTAAGCATTCTCGTAAGCAAATGGGCCATCGTCAATGGTTCACTGAAGTTAAAATCACTGGCATTAGCGCTTAATTAGAGGTACTGAGAAATGGCACATAAAAAAGCAGCTGGTAGTACTCGTAACGGTCGCGATTCAGAAAGCAAACGCCTAGGTGTTAAGCGTTTTGGTGGCGAATCAGTTCTAGCGGGTAGCATCATTGTTCGTCAACGTGGTACTCGTTTCCACGCTGGCGCAAACGTAGGTATCGGTAAAGACCACACTATCTTCGCAAAAGCAGATGGTAAAGTTCAATTCGAACAGAAAGGTCCTTTAAACCGTAAATACGTAAATATCGTAGCTGAGTAATCATCTCGATATTTGAAAAACCCCGCCTTTGCGGGGTTTTTTGTTTTAAGGCTCATAAATATATACCTAAGCGCCTTGGCATTGGGTGCTGAATAAGGCACTTAGGTATATAATAGAGTTATTAACAAGCCAATCTTAAAGTGAGTAATCATGAAGTTTGTAGATGAAGTAGAAATTCGTTGTGACGCGGGTGATGGCGGCAGCGGTGTCGTATCTTTCCGACGTGAAAAATATGTACCAGATGGCGGTCCTGATGGCGGCGACGGCGGCGATGGCGGCAGCGTTTATCTACAAGCCGATGAAAACTTAAATACGTTAATTGATTACCAATTTGAGCGTTTTCATAAAGCAGAGCGCGGCACAAATGGCCAAAGCCGTAACATGACTGGTAAAAAAGGCGCTGATTTAACGCTTAAGGTGCCTGTTGGTACACGTATCATTGATGTTGATACTGAAGAGTCATTAGGTGATTTGACCCAGCATGGTCAAAAGGTTGTTGTTGCAAAAGGTGGTTTCCATGGCTTGGGGAACGCACGTTTTAAATCAAGTACAAACCGTGCGCCACGTCAAAAAACACTAGGTACACCTGGTGAAGTTCGCAGCTTACGCTTAGAGCTAATGCTACTTGCTGATGTTGGCTTACTTGGTTTACCAAATGCTGGTAAATCAACGTTTATCCGCAGTGTTTCTGCAGCTAAACCAAAAGTGGCAGATTACCCGTTTACGACGCTTATTCCTAATCTTGGTGTAGTACGCCCAGATGCGAATAAGTCATTTGTAATTGCTGATATTCCAGGTCTAATCGAAGGGGCTTCAGATGGTGCAGGCCTTGGTATTCGCTTCTTAAAGCACTTAGAGCGTTGTCGTGTATTACTGCATATCATTGATGTTATGCCTGTTGATGGCACAAATCCGGTTGATAATGCCTTTGCGATTATTAATGAGCTACACCAATATAGCCCTAAGCTTGCTGAAAAGCCGCGCTGGTTAGTATTTAACAAAATTGACCTATTACCAGAAGATGAAGCTGAAGCGCTGTGTAATGAAATTGCCGAAGAGCTAGGTGAAGAGGTTAATGTTTACCGTATCTCTGCAGCAAATAAGCAAAATACTCAAGCACTATGTCATGACATTATGGCGCTACTTGATAGTATGCCGAAAGAGAAATTCGCTGAAGAAGAGAAAGAAGAAGTTGAATTTAAGTGGGATACTTATCATCAGAAAGCAACATCTCAAGACGATGATGATTGGGATGACGACTGGGATGATGATGACTACGATGTAGAAGTTATCTACCAACGATAAAATTTTAAAACTGAAAAGGAGCCATGCGCTCCTTTTTTATTAATAAGAAAAAAGTATTAAGGTTTAGTGTGAAAATTTCAATGATTGCTGCTATGGCAAATAACCGAGTAATTGGCCAAGACAACCAAATGCCATGGCATTTACCCGCCGATCTGCAACACTTTAAAAAAGTAACCATGGCAAAGCCTGTGATCATGGGCCGTAAAACATTTGAATCAATAGGTCGGCCTTTACCAGGTCGTCAAAATATTATTATCACGCGTAATGCTGATTACACAGCTGAAGGTATTGAGGTGGTTACTTCACCAGAGGCTGCGCTGGAATTGGTTGCTGATGTTGAAGAAGTAATGATTATAGGTGGCGGAAATATATACGAACAATTTCTATCTCAAGCAGATCGTCTATACTTAACATTCATCGACCTTGAAGTGGCCGGTGATACGCAGTTTCCAGATTACGAAAGTGTTGCTAATTGGACAGTTGCCGAGCAAGAAAAGCATCAGCCTGATAACAAAAACCCTTACTCGTATACTTTTGTAACCCTGTATAAAAACTCGTAACATTATTGCGGTAAAATTAATTAGTTGGTACAATATTACACAATCTTGGTAAGAAGAAAGTATTACATAAGGGCAAAATATGATGAAGTTACCAAATATGTTACTTGCAGCGGCTGTTGTTTCAGCGTCAGTTGCGTATACAGCACCAGCAAAAGCTGATGATCAATTAGCGGTTTCTATCTGTGAGTACATCGCAGCTGATGATAAAAACCGTTTACGTAGTAAGCTTAAAAGCTCACGTGTGAAAATTCGTAACATCTTTGATGCTGTAAAATGTAACGGCAACAATATGCTTCGTCATGCAATTGAAAGCGGCGCTGCGGATGCTGGTGAATACATCGTTAAGAACTTATCTAAAAGCTCTTTAGCAGACGGTGCAGACATCGCATGGGCAGAATCAAACGGCCACGGTGGTTCTCCACTAATCGCTGTTATTAAAGACCGCGCAGGCCTTTAATTGAAACGCCAATAGAATTTAAGAAACCGCACTCGTTGCGGTTTTTTTGTGCCTGAATAACACCTTATAAAGTGAATACATACAAAAAACCGTGTTTGTTTTCACAAACACGGCTTCTATCTTTGTTAACTCGTAACTCGTAACTCGTAACTCGTAACTCGTAACTCGTTTACAGCTTCTTAAACTTTAAACGCGTCTACCGATAAACGTAGTTCTTCGGCTAACTTAGCAACTTCTGAACTTGAAATATTGGTTTGGTTTGCGCCCTCAGCTGTTTGCTCTGCAATTGCCACAATTGACTCTAAGCGTTCACTAATTTCTTGCGATACTTGTT
Organism: Pseudoalteromonas shioyasakiensis; assembly: GCF_022398475.1. Classification (GTDB taxonomy): domain Bacteria; phylum Pseudomonadota; class Gammaproteobacteria; order Enterobacterales; family Alteromonadaceae; genus Pseudoalteromonas. Next base: position 12,746 of record NZ_JAKEVM010000013.1, read on the forward strand.
GCTGTTCGTGAGCGGCTGTCGAGATCTCTTCACTTACATTATGCGCTTGTGCAACGGCTGCTGTGATTGAGTCAAGGGCTGTGTTGGCAAGGTCTGATTGCTCAACACAAGACTCAGCCTGTTGCTTACCTTTCGACATTGCCGATACAGCAGCCTCTGCACCAACCTGAAGCGATTCAATCATAGCTTGGATCTCTTGCGTCGATTCTTGAGTCTTACTCGCTAGAGAGCGTACTTCGTCAGCTACAACAGCGAAGCCTCGACCTTGTTCACCGGCACGGGCTGCTTCAATTGCAGCATTCAGTGCAAGTAGGTTAGTTTGCTCTGCAATGCCACGAATAACATCTAAGATGCCACCAATTGATGCGCTATCTTTGTGTAGCTTATTGATAACTTGTGATGCATCATCAACTTCACGAGCAAGTTGTTCAATAGTCGCTTTGTTTTGCGAAGAAATACCTTTAACACGGTCAGCTTCTTTATCTGCGTTCTTGATTTCACTAAGTGCCTGTTGAGCACTGCTGCTTACCGCTTGTGATGTGCTGCTCATTTCCGTGGTTGCTGTAGCAGCTTGTTCTACTTGCGCTTGTTGATTACGAATAGCTTGGCTTGATTCTTCAGTGATTGCTGAAGTTTCTTCAGATGCAGCTGCAAGCTGTGTAGAGCGAGAGATAATGCCTTGAATAAGCGTACGTAAACTTTCGATTAGCGTATTACAACTACGTGATAGCTCACCAAACTCGTCTTTAGCAGAGTCGTCTAGGCGTTGAGTCATATCGCCGCTAGCAACAATATCAAGAATACGGTTTACTTCAGAAAGTGGTTTAGTAATACGGCTAACAGTAATTGCTGCAACAGCAATTGCAATTAAAGTGGCGATAACCATGGCAATCCAAGTCCAGATGGTTGCTGTAGATACGTTACCACTTACATCTTGCTGTAAGTCAAAAGCAAGTACAGTTGCTTGGTCAACAAGCTCTTTAAGTTGTTTTAGGGCTTCAGTCGTTGATTTCTCTGCATTTGCAAGTTCAGCTTGAGTTTGTGCAATTGCATCAATTAAACGCTTTTTATTTGCTGATAGGCTGTTGTTGCCACGTACGTTATTTACAAGGTTTTCAACATAACTGTTTAGGTCATTATATAAATCAGCATTACTTTCAATGATAGCTGGGCGAATAAGGCCAAGGCTGCGCTCAACTTCTTCTAAGTAATAAACTTGTTCGTTTTTCACGATATCTAACGTGTTAAGAGTTTTAACCGTTAGCATATCGGTACTGTTAGTTACTACCGACTGGAAGTTGTTTTCCATGTTGTTAGCAGCTTGGTAGGCACGTGAATGGTTCTCTTCAAGACCATCAATATCAATTATATCAAGCACAACAGAGTTAGCATCTTCTGCGCTGATCTCAATATCTTCAAGCTGGGTGCGCAGCGTATTGTTAAGTTCAAGTTGAGTTTGTTTATCCTTAAAAAGGTTATCGACAGACTTGGCAAAGCGCTTATAAGTTTGCTCAACTTCTTGACTGCTTTGTTTTAATTTAGGGTCGTTACTCACTATTTGTTGTAGGTCTTGATAAGAGCTATCGTAACGCTTTTTCTGCTCGGTAAAGTTCTTGCGAATAGTTGCTAATTCATCTTGTGATGTAGTGTAAAAACTAGCTTGCGCTGATTTACTCATCAGGATGAATTCAACCTGCAACTCATAACTTTTGTCGAGGGCCGGTAATGACAGCTGATTAACTCGCTGTGTCGATTGATCAATGTTGGTAATTCTGATCAACGAGTTACCACCAATAAATAGCAGGAGTAACGTAATAACAATAAAGCCACCCCAAATACGCTGTCTAACGGTCAAGTTCATATGTAATTCCAGAAAATAGTACTAATCAACACTTATCGGCAAGGTTGCCAATTAGTTAAGTATTTAAATTTAATTAGCTTAAAATTAAATTAACTTTAATTGTTATAAATCTAACAGATGTTCAGCTATTTTTCAGTTTATTTAGATAAAAGAGTGGGATTTTTCGACAAAACAGTCTTTTTTGCTGAGTTCCATGAGGGTCATCGCGCCTCCCCATACACAGCCAGTGTCGAGGGCATGAATATTTTCGGCTTTAACTTTACCTTCTAAAGCAGCCCAATGACCAAATGTGATCTGTTGCTTGAGCTTACTTATACTCGGATGCTCAAACCAAGGGATTATTGAGCTATCTTCACTAATGCTGGTTTTATTGCTGAAATCGAGTTCACCAAGCAAATTAACGAAGCGCATGCGCGTGAAGTAATTAACGATATAACGAAATTTAGCCTCGTTAGGTAGCGTTGATTGCCATTCTAATGGGTGGGGTTCATACATATTGGCAAAGTAATGATAGGCATCACTACCTTGGTAGCAACTTTCGGCAAAGCGAGCGCGTTTTAATGCTTTTTTTATTGACCAATTTGGATTTAAGCCAGCATGGCTTATCAGCATGTCATAGCGTTCAAGCCAAATCGCTAATGGTTGTTGTTGCAAAAAGTGAATATATTCAGGGAGCTTTGGGCTGTCAAAAACACCAGCAAGCTTATCTTTTGGATTTGCTGGTTTATTTAGATAATGACAAGCAATTAGGTGTAAATCATGATTACCAAGAGTAATAGTTACACTGCCTTGCATAGTATGAAGGCGCTCGAGGCAAGCGAGTGAATCTGGACCTCGAGCAACAATATCGCCAACTAAGTAAAGGTGATCTTGGCTTGGGTTGAAGTTGACACGTTTTAGTAACGCATCAAATTCACTATAACAGCCTTGTAAGTCACCAATTGCGTAGTTAGCCATTATTACCTAATGCAATATGTTTGGACGAGCTAAACGAAACACCTCGATTGGCGCTTCAAACTCAGTCCCAAATTCGTTACGCATGGTGTAATGGCCTTGCATCGTCCCAACAGGAGTATCAAGCACTGCACCACTGGTGTATTTGTAGCTTTCACCTGGGGCAATGGTAGGTGTTTCACCCACAACCCCTTCACCTTGTACTTCCACTTCTTTGCCGTTGGCATCGGTAATTAACCAGTAACGACTCAATAGCTTAGCACTGCATAAACTGTGGTTTTTAATGGTGATTGAGTAAGCAAAAACGTATTTATCTTGTTCAGGCTCTGATTGACCTTCTACATAGAAGGTTTCAACCGACACCTTAATTGGAGAACCTAAATTACTGCTTGTTGTCATAAATCCAATTAGCTATATCAATAAATTGTTGTAAAGATAGGCTTTCAGCACGCAGAGTGATATCAATGCCGATGCTTGTTAGTTCTTCAGCTGTCAGTAAGTTAGATAAACTATTACGTAAAGTCTTACGGCGTTGATTAAAGGCTTCTAAACATACCGTGTTTAGTAACTTAGTGCTTTTAGCTGAACGTTGCTCAGGCTTTTTAGGGATCAAGCGAATAACTGCTGAATCTACTTTAGGTGCAGGCTTAAAGCACTCTGGCGGCACATCAATCACTGGCATTGCGTGACAGTAATATTGTGTCATCACGCTTAAGCGACCAAAGGCTTTACTGCCCGGGCCTGCGACCATACGTTTGACCACTTCTTTTTGCAGCATAAAATGCATGTGCTCTACGTTATCCGCGAACTCAAATAAATGGAAGAGCAGTGGGGTCGAAACGTTGTATGGTAAGTTACCAAAAATCTTTAACTTTTCGTCAGACTTGATCAAAGAGCTAAAATCGAATTTCATTGCATCGCCTTGATGCACTGTTAACTTTGGCCCTAAGAATGGGTGGCTCGTTAAACGTTCAGCTAAGTCTTTATCTAGCTCAACAACCGTTAGGTGGCCACTTAAATCAGCGACTGGCTCAGTGATTGCACCAAGACCCGGGCCGATTTCTACTAAATTGTCTTCAGGTTTAGGATCGATAGCCGTGACGATTTTGTCGATGATCATGTCATCGTTTAAAAAGTTTTGACCAAAACGCTTACGAGCGCGGTGTCCTAAATGTACTTTATCTGTCATTGATTCTGTGCTTTTTCATGGGCGAGCTTAATTGCTTCGCGGATCGCTAATTCAAAACTACCTACATCAGCAGTACCTGTGCCGGCTAAATCGAGAGCCGTACCGTGATCTACAGAGGTGCGAATAAATGGCAGGCCAAGGGTGATGTTGACCGAATTGCCGAAACCTTTGTATTTTAGCACAGGTAATCCCTGATCGTGATACATTGCAAGCACGGCATCTGCTTGCGAGAGGTATTTATCTTGGAACAAGGTGTCAGCAGGCAAAGGTCCAATTAAGTTCATGCCTTGATTATTTAACAGCTCTAAAGTTGGCGCTATGGTATCAATTTCTTCAGTGCCTAAATGACCATCTTCGCCAGCATGTGGATTTAGACCACAGACGAGGATACGCGGTTTTTCAATACCAAACTTAGTTTGTAAGTCATGGTTTAAAATAGTGGCAACTTTACTTAAACGTTCAACGGTGATTGCGCGCGATACATAAGCAAGCGGTATATGCGTCGTAACAAGCGCTACACGTAAGCCTTCTGTAGCTAACAACATCACTACATCGGCAGTATTCGATTGCTGCGCAAAGTACTCAGTGTGACCGCTGAATGAGATACCTGCTTTGTTGATAATCCCTTTATGCACAGGACCTGTTACAACAGCGGCAAAGGTACCATCCATATTTTTTTCACTGGCAATGCGCAGTGTATCCAGCACGTATTGACCATTGGCGTCATTAAGTACGCCCACTTCAACGTCAGAGCCTAAATCTACTTGATGTAAGTAAACGCTGCCTGCAGGGGCAATGCTTGGGGCTTGGCTGTCATCGAAGTCAATTAAATTAATATCTAAACCAAGCAATTTAGCGCGCTGTTTTAACAGCGCGCCATCAGCAATCACCACCAGTTGGGCATCCCACTGGTGCTGGGCTAACTTAATAAGTAAATCAGGGCCAATACCGGCTGGCTCACCTGGGGTAATTGCAATTCTAATGGTCATAATTTTTATTCTGTTGGGAAAATATCAACGTGCGCTTGTTCACGCATTTCTTGCTGCCAGTTGAAACTTTCTTCTTTAAATTTACGATTAAACAGTAGTTGGTGAGCGCGGTTACGCTTAGCTTGCTCTGTTTTATCAGCTACACGCTTATCAAGTAGCTGTACAATGTGCCAACCAAACTGTGTTCTGAATGGCTCGCTGATTTCATTTTTATCTAGAGAAAGCAGGGTATTTTTAAATTCTGGTACATAGGTGCTTGGATCAGTCCAATCGTACTCACCACCTTTTAATGCTGAACCCGGATCTTCAGAGTATTCTTTAGCAAGTTCACCAAAGTCAGCTTTACCTTCACGTAGCTCTTTTGCAAAACCTTTTAGCATGTCACGCGCTTTTTCTTCGCTTAAGATGATAGAAGGCTTAATTAAGATGTGACGTGAACGAACCTCTGTTGTTTCAACAACTTGGCGACCACGAACATCTTGCACTTTAATGATGTGGAAACCAGCACCTGAACGAAGCGGGCCAACGATATCGTCTTTTTTATGGCCTTTTACCGCTTCTGCAAATAGTGATGGCATTTCGTTGATGCTCATCCAACCTAGCTGACCACCTTCAAGGGCTTTTGAACCGCTAGAAGATGAAATAGCGATACGCTTGAACTCTTTGCCTTCTTTTAAAAACTCGATAACTTTATCTGCACGTGTTTTAGCACTGGTGATTTCATCAGCTGTTGCATCACTTGGGATATCAATCAAGATATGACCAATATCATACTCTTCGGCATTCTTGCCTTGAGTTTCCATGATTTTAAGAAGGTTATCGATTTCTTGTGGGCTAATGTAAATACGGCGGTCAACGTTCGCACGCATTACTTGTTGCGTGGTGATTTCTTTACGAATTTCTTCACGGTATGCTGGGTAGCTCTCGCCTGCTGCCTCTATAGTGCGACGTAAATCAGCGATTGTACCGCCTTGCTCACGAGCCATATTTTCAAGTGTTTGGTCTAACTGAGAGTCAGAGATTTCTAAACCCATGCGCTCAGCAAGTTGCATCATCAGAGTTTGGTTTACTAAACGCTCGATTGCTTGAATGCGAAGCGTATCATCAGAAGGTAATTGCTGACCTTGCTCTTGCGCTTGAGTTTTTACGCGATTGATAATGGTGTCTACTTCACTTTGTAAAATAACACCTTGGTTAACTACACCAACGACTTTGTCAATTTCGACAGGTTTTGCGAAAACGCTTTGGCAAAGGCCAACTGTTAATAATGCAGATGCAAATAATTTTTTTAAATTCATACTTTTTCTAATACTCTTGCTAATAGTACTGCGGTACTAGTTATTAAGAAAATACGGTCTACGATAGCCAAAAATACCTTGTTGTAATAATTTTTGTGCATCATAACGGCTTTTACTTCCAAGCCCTTTTAATACGATATTGAAGCCAATACTGGTATCAAAGGTTGCTTGCTCTTGACCAATCGCCTGGTTTAAATCAGTTTCGATTTGACGACGGCCTGTGATTTGAAACGCCCAACAGCACGATTCATACTGAAGACCGCTGAAAACCTCAATGCTACGACCACTTTCTAAATCGCGGTGATAGCTGCCAACAAACTGCCAATCTTGCGATAGCGGAATGCTGGTAAATAGACCAACTTGCTCGATTGTATTGCCTGAGACATCATTTGCATAGCGATGGTTCAATTGCACGAGCTGTTTATCGTCACCTTTATAATCTAAGGTGATATTTGATTGAATAATTTCTTTACCATCAGTGTCGTATTGAATACCACCTGATAGATACCAGCGACGGTGCCAATGTAACATGGTTTGCGCTGCGAACAAGGCATTGTAGTTAGTATCAACATTAATACCTTGTGATGTAGGCTTGGCATCATCACTTAAATAGAAGATTTGGCCTGCGCTGAAATTAAATACTTCTTCGTTTTCATTGCTAAATAAGCGAGTAGTCGCACCTAACGTAAATTGGTTCGCAGTAGCAATACGGTCGATACTTGAGAAACGACGATCTCTAAATAAACCAAAAAAGTCATCTTGTAATTTTGCCGTATCGTAAAGGCCAATATTGGATTGGTCTTTATTTGGCGTATACAAGTACTGAATTTGTGGCTCAAGAGTTTGAATACCATCTTTGAAGAAAAACGCAGTATCACGTTCAAAATTTAATTGGCTGTATAAACGCACTTTTGGCAGGGTACGGGTGACTTTTTCGTCGTAGTCTGTCCCTGCTAAATCACCATGCTGGTTATATTCAGTATGTAATACGCTGAACTCAGATAAAAATGACCATGCGTATTCTTGATAACCAAAGCTTGCTTTAGGTTCTATGTGAACACGGCTTGCTTCATCAATAACTGCGTCATCATTCGTGAAATAACTAAGCTCACCATCAAGGGTCAAATCAACGCCATAAAAATCATACGCATCAGTTTGCGAAAAACTAATTTGTGGCAGTGCCGCATACGATTCGCGGTGATCACCAAGTACTTCAAAACTCTGTAGCTTAATATTGGTGCGCCAAGTGTCACCTAAGTGGGTGAGTGAACCTGTACGGTATAACTGAGTATCTGTGCGAGTCGCATAGCCAGAATTTAAATCGGTTAAGTAGTTATCATCACTAACGTTAGTAATATCGATATTACCGCGCCAGTTTTCACCAAAGTAACTTTGCTGTTGCCAATGGAATAGATAACGCGAGTCAACATTTGGCTCTTCATCATCTTTATCTAGATACTCAACGGCAATGAGACCGTTGTTTTGCTCAGTTAAATAACGAAACTCACCAATCATTTGCAAACCGCGTTTAGACATGTAGCGAGGCGTAATGGTGGCGTCGTAATTTGGAGCAATATTCCAGTAATACGGAGTGATAGTTTCAATACCGTAGCGGCCTGAACTAGAGAAGTTAGGCGTTAATAAACCTGATTTACGACGGTCATCTAACGGAAACGTAAAATAAGGAACATAAAGAACTGGCGTATCAAATACCCGTAATACGGTATTGTGGGTCTCGCCCCAGCCATCTTCGCTTGATAAGTCAATTTCGTCAGCTTCAATCGCCCACACAGGTGTTTCGCCCGGACAGGTAGTAAAGCTTGCGTTCATCAGGTTTAGGCCAGACTCGTTGACTGTTAGTTTTTCTGCGCCACCATGACCAAGTTGGTCGGTGAGCTTATAATCAGCACCAAGCAAGCTTAATTCAGAATTATTTAAATCCGCATTGAGCCCAGAACTATTAATTTGGCTTACTTTATCGCGATAAACGATAGGGCCGGTTGCATTAAGTAACCCACGTTGTTTGTCAATCAGTGCACTTTGTGCGGACAAATTCATCGTTAGGGTGTTAATATCTACATTACCGGTAAATTCTGCGCTTTGGGTACCCAATAGTTCAATATCATCGGATTTGATATCGATCATATTAAGTTCAAGGCCAGGGAGCGGTTGCCAAGCTCTGGTTTGCATTGAAGTGCCACAAAAATTGTGTGTCAGTTCAGTTTCGGCGAACGATGGTGCGCTAAGTACGCTTAGCATCATTATGCCCCAGGTTTTGCTCATTTAATGACCTTAATGCTCTTTGGTTGGATATAAGCTAGACATAATAAAGGAAAACAATGGCAAATACAGTAATTGACTTAGTGAAAAATAGATATCTTACTAAATGAATCGTTATAAAAGTTTACAGCAGTTTTTAAATCCTCATTTTAAAGAGGATGAATATCAATTAGCCGCCATCACTGGGGATGCGAGTTTTCGCCGTTATTTCCGCGTAAATACAAGTGATCAGAGCTATATTGTCATGGACTCAGATCCAGATAAATTAGATAACACGCCTTATATAGAGCTCAATAAAGTGTTTTCTCAGCATGGCTTTAAATTACCAAAAATTCTTCAAGCAGATGAAAAGCAAGGCTTCTTCTTGCTGAGTGATTTAGGCAATACTCATTTGGCTGATTTACTGGGCGACGAAGACCGCACTTTACACTACAAACATCTAATAAAGTTAAGTGCACAATGGGCGAAAATCCCGCCAGCCCAATACATGAAAGTATTTGATGGCGAGTTTTTACAATTTGAACTGAGCATTTTTAGAGATTGGTTAGTCGATAACTTTATTGGTGAGCAACTTTCTGCTGATGAGCAGCAAATGTGGCAACAGGCTTGTGAGTTATTAGTTAACAATGCCCTTGAACAACCAATTGTTACAGTGCACCGAGACTTCCATAGCCGCAATATTATGCGCACGGGGCAGCAATGGGCAATTATCGATTATCAAGATGCGGTACAAGGGCCAGTGTGTTATGACCTTGTGTCGTTATTAAGGGATTGCTATTTCAAGTTACCAGAGCAAGAGCTAGATTACCTTTTACATTACGCTTATGACGAATTCAGCGAGCAACAGCTATTGCAAGACACCTCATTTGCGATGTTTAAGCGCTGGTTTGACTTAACCGGCGTGCAGCGTCATTTAAAAGCTGCAGGTATATTTTGCCGCTTAAAATTACGTGACGGTAAGTCTGGTTATTTGAATAATGTGCTGCCAACCCTTACATACATTAGTAATGTCAGTAAAGAATACCCAGAGTTAACAGCCCTTGGCCAGTGGATAGAGCAGACTATTATTCCACAGACTAAGCAGCGATTAACGAAAGAGTCCAAATGAAAGCAATGATCCTAGCGGCGGGCCGTGGTAAACGCATGATGCCGCTAACAGAAACGATGCCAAAGCCGATGCTAAAGATTAACGGCAAGCCATTATTAGAGCATCATATTAATAACTTACGCCAAGCAGGCATTACCGATATTGTCATTAACCTTGCCTGGCAAGGTGACAAAATAACAGAGTATTTCGGTAATGGTTCGCAGTTTGGTGTATCGATCACTTACAGCCAAGAGCAGGCTGGGGGGCTTGAAACCGCCGGGGGCATCATTCAAGCATTGCCGTTATTGGGTGAGCAATTTATTGTCATCAATGGTGATGTGTTTACTGATTATGATGTGACTTCGTTGATGCAGCTTCATCTGCAAGCAGGGGAGGCGCATATTGTCCTTGTTGAAAATCCTGCGCATAACCCTGATGGTGATTTTGCACTGAGTCACCTAAGCCCAGATAGTCAAAAGTATACTTTTTCCGGTATAAGTCGCTATCATGCTGATTTCTTTAAAGGTCTAAGCGTAGGTATTCGTCCACTTGGGCCCATTTTGCGAGAAAAGCTCAGTGAACATCAAGTTTCGACTGAGCTTTATTTGGGGCAATGGGATGACATTGGCACACCTGCCAGACTCGACGAAATCAATCAACGTTTCGCTTTGTAATAACAACAGAGGTTTGCCAAATTATGTGGGGAAAAGTACTCGGTTTTTGTTTTGGCTTTATGTTTGGCAAATTTATAGGAGCCTTACTGGGCCTATACCTAGGCCATATGTTCGATCGCAGCTTAAAACAAGACTTTGATAAAGCAGGTGGTTTTTCTGGTTTGTTTAAAGGCGATGATATTAACGAGCGCCAAGCACTTTTCTTTTCTAGCTGTTTTGCGGTGATGGGGCATATCGCCAAATCGAATGGTCGCGTTAGTGAAACGCATATTCGTGCTGCAAGTCTGTTTATGGACGAAATGGGCTTATCGGGTGATGAGCGAAGAGAAGCACAAGATGCCTTTCGTAGTGGTAAAGAAAGCGACTTTTCATTAAAAGAAACCGTTCATGACTTTAAAGAGCGCTTTGCTCGACGCCATGATTTATTGCAACTGTTCCTCGAAATACAAATTCAAATGGCCTTTTCAGATGGCCACCTTGCAGAGCAAGAAAAGCAGCTATTGCAAGAGGTGAGCAAGCAGTTAGGTATTTCACGTACTCAGTTCGCATTTTTATTAAAACGCTACCAAGCTGAATTTGCATTTCGTCAGCAACAGCAGCGTTTTTATGAACAGCAACGTCAACAAAGCCAGCAAAATCGCAGTAGTCATAGTGAACAAAGAGGGCACAGTGTGCCACCAAATAATGGTATGAATCGCGCCCAAGCGTTGGCTCTTTTAGGCTTAAATAATGATGCTTCTGCGAGAGATATTAAAGTTGCTTATCGAAAGCTTATGGCTCAGCATCACCCCGATAAGCTGGTATCGCAAGGTTTACCAAAACATATGATGGAAGTAGCGGTAAAGAAAAGCCAAGATATTCAAGCGGCTTATGAGTATTTAAAAAAGGCGGCGTAAAAAGCCGTCTACTTCTTTAAGCAGTCGCTGGTGCTGCTCAGGCTCTGAAGGCACACCAAATAACTCTCTTTGACGGTAGTCATATTTAGCGTGTTTTCTTACCCAGCGTTTTCTGTCTTTTACACTTTGCAGCGTGTCAGGGTTACCCTCACTATAAAAAATATCCAGTAACGGTGGGCTGATAGTTGAAAGCGTCGCATTGAGATGCTGGTTACGAACACTGTTAGGTAAATAACTACCTAGGCTAATAAAAGCGTTTAGTTCGTTATTTGGAAAGCTAGCATAATGCTCTATCAATAGCCCCGCACTGGCACCTTGTGCCACCACAATAATATTGCCGCCTTCATCCATTGCACTGTTATACAAGGCATTGAATCTGGCAATTAGCTTTAATTTGTAATCATCAAGCACGGCTTCACTGATATTGGGCTCACCCGTAACAAAATGCGGCGCTTGTTGCGTTTGGGCTGGTGGAGCAGAAGCTGCTTGCTCATCGCTTTGTTCAACAGTTTGTGTTGACTCATGTTCAGAGCTCTCAGGTGACTCGGGCGTTGCCATATCGGCAGGATGCCAATCAATGTCAGGCATGGTCATGGCAAGGGTTGCATAGCCAATTTCGTTTAACTGCTTGCGCAAAAAGTTAATACCAGCATTATTAGTGGGTAAGTGCTGCCAATCAGGAATGATTAGCACAATGCCGCGTTGACTGGCTGCCATCGATTGACGATATAAGCTAATGAACTCATCTTCACCAGCAAGTAGAGTACGTACTTCATCGCTTGGTAAAAAGCGTTGAATATCGTTAGTGACCAAACTTGACCAAGGGGTGGGTTTAATAAAATCGGCAGCATTCACATTACCCATCGACGCAAAACAGGCTGCGTAAAGTAAGCGATGTGCGGGTTTTAAATTCATGCCGATATTACCTGAGTCTTTAATTAAATCAGTTATTGATTAACTATCGGCAGTATTTATTAAATATTTAGCGAATTGTCTTAAAACTCAGGAGCGGCTTCAAAAATCAATGTTTCACCGCTGGCTGGGTGAGCTAAGGTTAGCATTTCAGCATGCAGTTGTAAGCGAGGGGCCATGGCGAATGCCTCGGGGTGAGCATACAACTTATCGCCTAAAATAGGGTGACCCAATGACAGCATATGCACACGTAGTTGGTGAGAACGCCCAGTAATAGGGGTAAGCTCAACACGAGTTGCATTCTGTTCATATTCAAGCACTTTAAAATGGGTTAATGACGGTTTGCCATTATCGTGATCAACCATTTGCTTTGGTCGGTTCGGCCAATCACAAATAAGTGGTAAATCTACCGATCCAGTTTCTTGCTCAAGCTTACCAAATACACGAGCAATGTAGCGTTTTGCAGTTTTTCTATCTTGAAACTGAATGCTTAAATTACGATGCGCTTCTTTGTGCATGGCTAAACAAATAATGCCAGAGGTCGCCATATCAAGGCGATGAACAATTTTTGCCGTTGGAAAAACGCGATTAATGCGAGCAATAAGGCAGTCGGCGTGTTTTGGATCTTTTCCCGGCACAGTAAGTAAACCACTTGGTTTATTCACAATAAGCAAGTCATCGTCTTGATAAACAATACTTAAATAAGGTGTCATTGGGGGATTATAATTGAGTAACACAGCCAGCCTCGATGATATGCAAGTGCGCTATTTTAAAGGAGTATGAGCGCATACACAATGCCAGTGCTGGTTTTCGAGTAGCAGCTAAGATACAGTAAATTCAGCTATGGAGTTTAAATAAAAGGACAAGTGAATGTTTCGCCTTGGTTTAATTCGCAGTAAACCTTGTACACGTTGTGGCTTAGAAGTTAATGACCTTGAGCCAGAGTGTCCGCATTGTAAAGGCTTTTCAGACCTACAAGCAGTATATTTGAAGCAAGCTTACAAAGACGATTTAATAAAAAGAAACAAAAGCTTAGCTAAGTTATTTTGCAAGCTAGCGGCATTGGCCGTAATTATTACCCTTGTGGTGTTTTTTGTATAAAAAAACGCGATGTGAAAGCACATCGCGTTTGTGGTTTTGAGTTTAGCGCTTCAACGTTAGTGTGAAACGACAATTAAACGAATTGCATCCAGTTTAACTTGGGCTTTTTCGATGTAAGTCGTGAGTTCGCTACGCTGTTTATCAAAGAAGCTAAGCTCTTCATCACGAATATTCGGGTTGATCTGCTTAAGTGCCGTTAAACGAGCTTGCTCTTCACCAAGGGCAGTTTGCATTTTCTCTAGTGATTCAGCACGCAGTGCTTCTAGCTTGGTTTGTGCCATGCCTTGTGCGCTGGTGATCATTGGGTGAATGGCACTTTGTAGCGCGCTGGCTAATTTACTTGCCGTTTGGCGACCAACCGCAGACAACTGCTGATTGAAAGCATCAAAAGCAACATTATCAGCCAGATTGTTACTACCTTTATCTAATAAGATACGAATAGGCGTTGGTGGCAAGAAGCGGCCAACCTGAAGTGCTTTAGGCGCCATCGCCTCCGCAATGAAAATAAGCTCAACAAAGAAGGTACCAGCAGGTAGCTTTTTGTTTTTCAGTAACGCCACAGAGGCAGTACCAAAGTCATCATCACAAATCATGTCTAAGCTGCCTTGCACCATAGGGTGGTCCCAGCTGATGAAATGGGCGTCTTCTTGCGAAAGCGAGGTGCTGCGATCAAACGTTACTGTGATGCCATCATCTTTTAAGCATGGGAAAGATGGATTTAGCATGTGCTCAGTTGGTTTTAAGATAATGGTATTTTCACCTTTATCTTCTTGGCTTACACCAAAGGTGTCGAACACATTGATCATATAGCTTGGCAGCGTGAATTGGTCGTCTAATTCTTCGATATCAGCAACAAGACTTTCTGCTCGGCCTTGGCCACTTGAGTGCAGCTCTAATAAACGGTCACGACCACTTTCCATTTGCTTACGAAGCTTGGCATTTTGACCAGCAACTTGTTCTAGTAGTGGGTCTAGCTCTTCTTCGTCGCAATTGTGTGCACCGATAAACTCAAGTAGTTCTTCGCCATACTCTTTATACAGCATTTGCCCTGTTGTCGATGTTGTTTCAAACGCATCTAAGCCTTCGTTGTACCAACGAAGTAACACTTCTTGTGCGGTGTTTTCAAAATACGGCACGTGAATGTTTACGTCTTGAGTTTGACCAATACGGTCAAGACGACCTATACGTTGCTCAAGTAAGTCTGGATTAAGTGGTAAATCAAACAATACTAAGTGATGCGAGAATTGGAAGTTACGACCTTCAGAACCAATTTCAGAACAAAGTAGAATTTGCGCGCTGTCGTACTCGTCGGCAAAGTAAGCCGCTGCACGGTCACGTTCAACAATCGACATGCCTTCATGGAAAACAGAGGCTTTAATTGCTTCACGCTCACGTAAAATCTGTTCTAGGCTAAGTGCGGTTTCGGCTTTAGCACAGATAAGCAGTACTTTTTCGTGTTTAAGGGTTTTTAAGGTTTCGATTAACCAATCAACACGTGGGTCAAATGCGCCCCAGCTTGCATTTTCACCTTCAAACTCTTGGAAGATCTTTTCAGGGAATAGAGCGCGAAGTGCCGTTAGTTCAGCATTTTGAATGCCGCCCATGTTACCCAGTACCGACATCGCCGTTTTATATTGTTTAGGCATTGCCATAGGGTATGCATGAAGCTTACGGCTTGGGTAACCATCAATACCGCTGCGGCTATTTCTAAATAAAATACGACCCGTACCATGGCGGTCCAGCAGCATTGATAAAATTTCGTTGCGCGCCGTTTCATCACCTTGCTCCGCTTTCGCTAAAAGGTCAGTAATGTCGGTTTCTTTTAATAGCTCTTTTAATGTTGCACGAGATGCATCATCAAGGCCTTGTTCACCCAGTAATTGATTAGCAGCTTCAGCAACTTCTTTGTAGTTACTTTCTTCTTCAACAAACGCATCGTAGTCGTAGAAACGATCTGGGTCGAGTAATTGTAAGCGGGCAAAGTGACTGCGGTGACCAAGTTGATCTGGCGTTGCAGTTAATAAGATAAGGCCCGGAATGTCTTGGCTTAACTCTGCCATGCGTTGGTATTCAGTGCTTGGCTTACCATTATTGATACTTAAATGGTGCGCTTCATCAACAACCAATAAATCCCAATCAGCTAGGGTTGCTTGCTCAAACCAGCGCTTTTTCTTGCTTAAGAACTCAAGGCTAGTAAGTACTAACTGTTCTGTTTCGAATACGTTTGGAGAGTCTGCGAATGCTTCATCACAACGTTCTTCATCAAAGATTGAAAAACGTAAGTTAAAGCGGCGTAGCATTTCTACTAACCACTGATGCTGTAAGTTTTCAGGCACAACAATCAATACGCGGCTAGCACGGCCACTGATGATTTGTTGATGTAAAATCATACCTGCTTCAATGGTTTTACCTAAACCCACTTCGTCAGAAAGTAATACGCGTGGTGCAAAACGTTTACCCACTTCTTGTGCAATGTAAAGCTGATGTGGAATAAGGTTTGCGCGCTGACCAATTAAACCTTTTAAAGGGGATTGTTGGCGCTCAAACTGGTGCTGCCAAGTTTGGTAGCGAAGCGTGTAGCGGTCAAAACGGTCCACTTGACCTGCAAATAAACGGTCTTGTGGTTTATTGAATTTGATAAAGTGATCTAAAAAGGTTTCTTTTAACTGCGCTTTTTCACCATTATCAACACGAATGCCGTGATAGCATAGTAACTCGCCTTGCTCTTCAACAGACTCGACTTCTAATTCCCACTCTTCAACGCTGCGAATAATATCACCTGGATTAAATGCGACACGAGTAACAGGTGCTTCTGTTAAAGAATAAACTCTG
Source organism: Pseudoalteromonas shioyasakiensis (assembly GCF_022398475.1). Lineage (GTDB taxonomy): Bacteria > Pseudomonadota > Gammaproteobacteria > Enterobacterales > Alteromonadaceae > Pseudoalteromonas. The sequence goes on from NZ_JAKEVM010000013.1 coordinate 28,819, forward strand.
TTTTCTCCACTGGCTGGAAATAAAATGCTGACCTGACGGCCTTCAAGGGCAACAACGGTGCCTAATCCTAAATCTGACTCAGTATCACTGATCCAACGCTGACCTAAGGAAAAATTCATGTATGTCTCGTCTATGAAGAAAAAAGGCGGCTATGTTACCTGTAACGCCATGCTACTTCAAGGCAGTAAACTCGCCGCACACAATTAAATTTAGTCAACCTTTTTAAGCCATTATTAACGGTAAAAATTGTATGTATTTTAACCAGTTAAATAATTGTATATTTGTTTGTCATAAAAAGGACTTTTGTCGTAAATAGACTAAACTGAGTATATACCTGACGAATAAACCATAGCTTCATCCGCCGCTTGTTTAGTTTATTGGGTATAGCATAAAAATCATAAAACGTAAGGAAAGTGCTATGGAAAAAGCTTCGAACCTTGATAGTAAAATGTATGTGCTCGATACTAATGTATTACTCCACGAACCCCTCGCTTATTTATCTTTCCAAGAACATGATGTTGTTATCCCCATGACAGTATTAGAAGAGCTCGACCACATTAAAGATAGGAAACATGACGTTAGCCGTGACGCCCGTGTTGCTATTCGTGGTTTAGATGAAGTGTTAAAGGACGCTTCGCCAGAGCAAATGTTGCAGGGTGTCGCGCTTCCTAGTAACAAAAAGGCTAAATCAGAATCTCGTGGCCGCTTAATTATCGTTAATGACCATTTATTTGCAGACAGTATTTCGGGGTTACCGGGCAACGAAAACGACCACCGCATCATCAATTGTGCTGTTCATTTACAGAAGCAACACAGCGATAGCAAAGTGGTGCTTGTCACTAAAGACATCAATATGCGCCTAAAAGCGAAAGGGGCAGGGCTTAAATTTGTTGAAGATTACAGAACAGACCAATTAATTGACGACATAGCGTTGCTTACTAGCGGCTATAAAAAAATTGAAGGTGATTTTTGGCAACAGGTTGGAGAATGCGAAACAGAGCAGCAAGGCCGAGATACCTATCATCATGTGGCTAAAAGCACGATTAGCGATGTGTTCTGTAATGAATATATTTTAGATGAAAGCGACCACTTTGCGGCTCGAGTAACAAGCTACGATGATAAACAAATTACTTTAAAGGATATTAGTGTTGAGCGCTTGATGAGCCATACCGCTTGGGGCGTTAAGCCAAAAAATGTTTATCAAGGGATGGCACTTGATGCGCTACTTGACCCAAGTATTGAATTGGTGATTTTAACTGGTCCTGCCGGCTGTGGTAAAACCTTGCTCGCTCTTGCTAGTGCCCTCGAAATGATTATAGAAAAAGGTATTTACGATAAAGTGATTGTTACTCGCAATACCCCAGAAATTGCTGAATCAATTGGCTTTTTACCTGGCACTGAAGAAGAGAAAATGGCGCCGTGGTTAGCTGCTATTACCGATACCTTAGAAGTGCTGCATAAAGGAGATGAAAATCCAATTTCGAGTCGTAATTACATTATGGAAAAAGCCAACGTACAGTTTAAATCAGTAAACTTTATGCGCGGCCGTAGTATTCAAAACGCGGTTGTTATTTTGGATGAAAGTCAAAACTTAACCGCTTCACAGCTGAAAACCATTATTACTCGCTGCGGTGAAGGCACTAAACTCATTTGCTCAGGTAACTTGGCGCAAATTGATAGTAACTACCTCACGCCAGTTACCTCAGGCTTAACCTATATTGTTGAACGTTTTAAAGATTTTCAGGGCAGTGCTACCGTTAATTTAAACGGTGTGGTACGTAGCCGCTTAGCCAGCTTTGCTGAAGAAAATTTATAACTTGCCAGTATTCCTATGCCTCGTTAACCTAGCTGTTATCGAGGTAAGGTACTTATAAGCCAGTGAATTTTTTACCGTTAAAGCATTATTATCGCTCTTTGGCAGTGGCACTTATTGTGCCGCTGCTGGTGGCGTTTTTTTTGTGTTTACACTTATATAATTTAAAACTTGAGCGGGCGATAGAAAGCAGGCAAAACGGTTTTAATAATATTTCAGCTCAGCTTAGCCATGCTATGCGTGCCGCAGATGGCCTTATAGACACCATGTTCAAGCTATATGAGCAGCCACTTTCTTATGATTTTGATCCTAGTTGGGCACGCAATGTGAATCAATACGATCACTATTACTACCAAAGTGTGGGCGATGGAGTGGGGGAGATAGTCGGGCAAGGAAAGTTTGCCTCAACCGCTTACGCAATTAATCAATGGCGACGAGTTATTGCCCTCGGTCCCTCGTTTAATACCACGCTGTCGCTTATTCAATCTTTAGAAGCGGTTGCTTATGTTAATGAGCAAGGCTTTGTTTATATTAAGCGCCGTAACACAGCAAAAAGTGAATTTCTGACCAGTGTGTTAGATAACAAATTTCGACCTTTATCAATCAATAGCAACAAGCTTGCTTCGAGCTCTGTGTTGACCATAAATGGCCATGCCTACTTTGCTATTGGCAAGCAACGAGCCGCTAATAGTCGTGATTACATTGTGTTGATTTATGACCTTAAAGCAATTTCTAACTGGTTAAAAAAAATAGCGCCTAACTATGGTGAGTATATTTTTATAAACCAAGATAACCAAGTCATTGCCAGCTCAAAGACAGAGCCTAATACTGCCATAAGTGCCAGCGAGCATTGGCCGAATGTCGCGATAGATATGAGCAAGAATAACCACAGTCATTTAGTGCAAGAAGCAACAAACTTACCTATTTACACTCGTTTCTATGAATCAAAGCAAGCCCTGAGTGAACCTGTAGGCTACGACATTTTTTTAGAATTCGCATTTTTGAGTGTGTTTTTAGTGATGATGTTCAGCGCTGTTTTTTGGTTGAGTCAGCGCATTTTTGTAAAACCAATGACGCACTTAATGAATTATCTTGAGCAGCATGATGAAGGCAAACAAGCGTTAGTTCATTATCGTATTCCTGTTGATTGGCAGCCTTGGTTCAGCCGTGTGAAAAAGGTGTTTAGCCGTAATGAAGAGCTCGTTCAGTCGTTACAAGAGGCAAATAAAGCGCTTGATTCGCAAGTACAGGTAAAGTCAAAACAATTGCGTCGTAGTATTGATGCGAAAGAGCGTCATTTAGCGCTATTAAATACCATGCTCAATAACGTACCTGACCTAATTTATTTTAAGAATATTGATGGCTCGTTTTTAGGCTGTAATAAGGCGTATGAGCGCTATATCGGCTTGCCACAAGAGAAGTTAGTAGGGCAGCAAATATGTGATATTAGTGATGATAACGGTGAGTTAAACGAGCTTGAAAAGCAAGTACTCAAAGACCGCCAAGCTTATCAAAAAAGATTGACCACAGAAGATAACAGTTATCTATTTAGCATCGTGCCATTTTATAACGAGCATCAGCAATTTCTTGGCACTATGGCAATTGGTCGTGATATTACCGAGCAGCATAATGCGCTCAATGCATTACAAAGCTCCGAAGCAAAATTACGTAGCGCCATGGAGTATGCCGCTAATGGGGTGCTGTTGGTATCGCTTGACGATCAGGTGCTGCAAGCAAATAAAGCGGCACGTAAAATCTTTGCAATTGAAAACGCCAATGGCCTCAAATTAATAGACTTATTTGCTGAGACGTCTTATCAGACATTAAAAAATACCCTGACAGAGCTGTTGCATGAGAAGAAAAAAGTTTATCACTTTAGTCTTGAGCAGCAAGATCTACAACGCTGGCTACAAATTAGTGTGTCATTAGTTTGGAATGCCGAGCAAACACCTGATTACTATGTTGTTCATGTACAGGATGTGACGGACTTAGTAAAAGCAAAAGATGACGCAGAGCGGGCAACATTAGCTAAGAGCCGCTTCATTGCAAACCTTAGTCATGAAATACGCACACCACTCAATGCTGTACTAGGCTTAATTGATGTCATCGCTTTACAAGGTTTAACACAGCCGCAGCGTAATCATGCCGAACAAGCAAAATCAGCAGCCAATAGCTTGCTTACTTTATTGAATCGTATGCTCGACTTTGCCCGCGCTGAAAGCTCGCAAGTACAACTTAATAAAGCCCCTTTTAGTGTGCCTGATTTAATCGACTACTGTCAGGGAATAACAGCCCCTTTATGCGCAAATAAAGATATCGAGTTTAAAGTCGAATGCGATAAAAGCATTAGCGATAACTTAGTGGGTGATCAAATTTGCTTGCAGCAAGTACTGGCTAATTTACTGACCAACGCTGCCAAATTCACCGAACAAGGCACAGTGACATTAAACTTAATGCTGGTGGAAGAGTCAGCTGAGCAGCAACTCATTTGCTTTACTGTTAAAGACACGGGCATTGGTATTAGCAAGGCAGATCAAAGCCGCTTATTTGATGCATTTACTCAAGGTGATGAATCATTAACGCGCTCTCATCAGGGGGTTGGCTTAGGCTTAGCGATTGTTAAGTACGAAGTTGCGCTAATGGGAGGCGAAATTAAGCTGGAAAGCGAAAAAGGTAAAGGCAGTGAATTTTGCTTTTGCTTACAGCTAGATAAAGCCGCGGAGCCTGTGAAAAAAGAACTGGTTTCATTGCCTTCTAGTACTGATTTATCTGGCATGTTAGTGCTGGCTGTGGATGATAACCCGCTTAATTTAAGCATTATTAAAAGTATTTTAGAGCAAATTGATGTCACCGTTGTGTGTGCACACAGTGGTGAAAAAGGCATTGAACTGGCAAATAGCTTAAGGCCCGATCTCATTTTTATGGATATTCAGATGCCAGAAATGGATGGTTGTCAGGCAACGCGTATTATTCGTCAGTCATTCACCAAAGAACAAATGCCGATTTACGCACTCACTGCACACAGTGAAAGCGAAGATATTGAGCATTCAATCGCGGCGGGTATGAATAAGCATTTAACTAAACCGATTGTTGCTAGTAAGTTGTTTTTAGCAATGAGTGAACTTGATAACACAAAAGAAGTCTTTTTTGATCAAGCTTTTATACTGTCTCAGTTTGCAAACAATACTAAGTTAGTATTAACTATGTTGTCGAAGTTTGCGACTATGGCAGCAGAGCAGTTATTACAAATCTCTACATTAAAAACTACCGATGAGTTGGTCCGTGTGGTTCATAATGTAAAAGGGTCAGCCGGAAATCTCGGTTTTAAGCGATTGTCAGCGTGCGCTCAGCAATGTGAAGCTAGGCTTAAAGCAGATGGCGAACTGCCCGAACAATTAAATGATGAGTTGCAATGGCAAATAAAACAGGTCATCGCATTTATCATAGAACAAGGATCTACTGATGTTGAAAAGAGCCAAGGTACTGATTGTTGATGACGATCCGTTAAACCGCTTGGTATTAGAGAAAACATTGCAGCAAGACTATGATGTTTTTTGTGTTGAGAGTGGCGAAAAAGCACTGACGTTTTTAAAAACGCAAACTGTTGATTTGTTGATCTTGGATATTGTGATGCCCGGCATTGACGGCTACGAAGTGCTTACTAAGTTAAAAGAAAGCGCGACCACTAGTATGCTGCCTGTAATATTTATTTCTGCCAATACCAGTCATGATGATGAAGCGAAGGGCCTTGAATTAGGCGCGATGGACTACATCACTAAACCATTTAGTGCTGCTATTGTGCGTGCTAGAGTGCGCAATCAGTTGCTGATCAAACAAAAAAATGACTTACTCGAAATGCTCGCCTCAATTGATGGCTTAACAGAGATCCCAAACCGACGTTATTTAGATGAAAATTTAGCGCGAGAGTGGCGTCGTTGCCGTCGAGATCAAACCCCGCTATCTGTGTTATTGATGGATGTTGATCACTTCAAGCGTTACAACGATTGCTATGGTCACCGAGCAGGTGATGATTGCTTAAAACAAATTGCTCATGCCTTAGTTGGGGCGTGTGAACGAGGCAGTGACTTTGTTGCTCGTTATGGTGGTGAAGAGTTTGCTGCGGTGTTGCCCAATACTTCAGCTAAAGAGGCTATGTCGTTTGCAAATAAACTGCGCAATGCGGTGAATGATTTAAACATCCCACACAAAGCGTCGCTAAATGCCGACCATGTCACAATTAGTATTGGTATTGCGACCACAGAAAATGGTCAGGTTTATGCAGAACAAACCTTACTTGAAGAAGCTGATTTAGGTCTTTATCAGGCTAAAGATGCCGGGCGAGATCAGATAGTATCGAGAATGATCGCAGTAAATGAACATGAGTAGGCAAAGCCTACTCATCCGTTTCAAACTATTTATTAACCATTGCTAAGTGATTTATAAATCGTATCACCCACGCCAATTAACTTATCATTTTTAAATACGAGTGGCGTACACTCGTCTTTAGTCATCTTGCCATCAGAGTGAATACTATGCGTTGCATAGAATAATACTTGGTAAACATCATCACCTTGCTTTAATAACTCGGTAAAGTTAGGTGTATTTAGTTTATTTAATACAGTTTGGTAGCTCGTATCTAATGCAAGGTTAGAAATCACTTCACGGTTATTTTTATGCTGTTTTTGCCAGCTAGAAGAGTTACCAGCCCAATGTGTGTCGGCTTCACCGTCAGAAACAGCAATGACACAACCAGTTAAAAATGGAGCAGTTAGCGCGGCAATAAGAAGTGCTTTTTTCATGTTATTTTATCCCGAAGAAATTGTTTTATAGTTACCCTTTGATAGCAAACGGCTTGCCAAACTTTTAAATTTCTATTTTATCAATAGGTTATGTCGTTTATCGTCAGTAGGCTAAGTAATAAATTACTAATTACTTAGCTCTATTGACTAATAAATTGCGGTTTAGACCAACCTGTTACGTGTTTCGCCTAGATTAAATGCTTGGATATTTAACGCAATTTCGTTAACTAAGCGCACAATAGATTCTTGGCTCGCCCATGCAATGTGTGGAGTAAGTAATAAGTTTGCACCTTTGTATAGTGCCAGCGGGTTTTCTTGCTCTGCGGGTTCTTTACTGAGTACATCAACACCAGCTCCGGCTATGACATTATTAGCTAATGCGTCAGCTAAATCGGCTTCATTGATGATCCCACCACGAGCAGTGTTAATGATGATAGCTGACGGTTTCATCATGCTTAATTCTGCCGCAGCGATTTGGTTGCGCGTTTCATCAGTAAGCGGGCAGTGAACACTAATGATATCGGCTGTGGTTAGGGCATCATTGAAACTAACACGACCTTCACGAGGCGTTTGGCCTTTTCGTTCACTAATGATGACATTGGCACCAAAGGCGCGTGCTACATCGGCAACGGCTTTACCCAGTGAGCCATAGCCAACAATAGCCAGTGTTTTGCCGGCAATTTCATTAAAGCTGTAATCTAAACGGCAAAACATAGGGCTTTGCTGCCATAAGCCTTGCTGGCAATCATTAATGTATCTGTGAGTATTGCCCAGTAAATTAGTGATGAGAGTAAAGGTATGTTGCACCACACTCGGTGTTGAATAGCCCGCTACATTTGTCACTGCGATGTTATGCTCTTTGGCTGCACCTAAATCAATGTTGTTAGTCCCTGTCGCTGCAACACATATTAATTTTAAATTAGTTAATTTGCTCATGGCGTTCTGATCAATCACCACTTTATTACTGATAACGATATCGGCATCTTGGCAGCGCTTAACAACCTGTTCTTGAGCGGTTAAATCGTAACAGGTTAACTTACCTAATTGCGCTAAGGCATCTAACGAAGTGTTGGCTAATGTCGCTGCATCAAGGACAGTAATATTCATGTGCTTTCCTTTTTTAATTTATTGCTTGACCTTGGGGTGTACTCCAAGGTTTATAGTGAGCATAATAAATAAACGCTTCACAATGGAGACGGTGATGAAAATAGGTGAGTTTGCCCGTCAGTTGGGTGTCTCAACAGATACGCTACGGTACTACGAAAAGCATGGTTTGTTAACGCCTAGTTCGCGTTCAGACGTGGGATATCGTTTTTATTCTGAGAATGACTATAAACAAATGGCGTTTATTCTCAGAGCAAAGAATGTTGGCTTTAGTCTGGCTGAGATCAAAGAGCTACTGCAAATTAAGTTTCATAAAGATCAGCATTCTTGTCATGAAGTAAAAGAGATGACGATACAAAAACGTGATCTCGTTGCACAACGAATTGCAGAGCTTACTCGCTTTTATGACTCACTATCATTATTAGCAGATAAATGCTGTGGCGGAGAAGAGCCTGCTGAAAACTGTTCAATACTAACGACGCTGGAGGATATCGATGGACTTACTCAATAATTTTTGGCATCTGTTTTTACTTTCAGCGCCTTGGTTAATGTTGGGCTTATTCATAGCTGGTCTTCTCAATGTGTATTTGCCTGCTAACTTTCTTAACCGGCATTTAGGCAAAGAAGGGTTATGGACCACAGTTAAAGCAGCCTTTATTGGTGCCCCAATGCCCTTGTGCTCATGTGGTGTGATCCCTGCGGCCATTGGTTTAAGAAGGGCAGGGGCGTCAAAAAGTGCTACCACAGCATTTTTAGTTTCAACCCCTGAAACTGGGGTCGATTCGGTTTCGGTATCTTATGTGTTGCTTGGCCCATTTATGGCGGTAATACGTCCTATTGCCGCCGTGTGCAGTGCCATTGTGGCCGGTGTATTAGTGGGGAAAGACAGTGAACTTCATCAGCATCAAAATACAGCATCAGATGAAAAAGACTCAGAATCAACATCTTGTTGTAGCAGTAAACAGCCTGAGCCTGTGACTACAGCGAGTTGTTGTAGCAAAGAGGCATCTACTAAGCCCGCACAAAGTTGTTGTAGTAAGCAATCACCTCAAGAACTTGAGCCTGCTAAAACAACAAGTTGTTGTAGTAGCAAGGAATCGCAACCAACACAGGAGCCGCAACACAGTAGCGCAACTGAAAAAGCACCACCTTCGCAGAAAAGCTGTTGCAGCACTGAGCAGTCAACTAAAGCCGTTGAAAGTCGTTTTAGCAAACTGAAACGCGCGGTGAGCTTTAGTTGCAACAAGCTGCTTGAAGACACCATGATTTGGCTAATGATCGGTTTATTCTTTGCTGCTCTAGTACAAACTTATGTACCAGAATCTTTTTTAAGCCAGTGGGGTAATGGCATTCTTGCGATGCTGGTGGTTATTTTAATCAGTATTCCTATGTATATTTGTGCTACTGCATCGACACCTATTGCGGCAGGCTTATTACTCAGTGGTGTGTCTCCAGGGGCGGTGTTGGTATTTATGTTGGCAGGGCCGGCAACCAACATTGCAACGCTTGGTGTGGTTGGAAAAGAGCTTGGCAAGCGTGCGGTATTTGCCTACTTAATAGGGGTGATTGGCACGGCGCTGGCATTTGGCTTTTTAACCGATTATTTAGTGGCGCAATATGGTTTTGTGGTGGCGCCGATGATGGGCGAAGAGCATGAAGTTCTACCACATTGGTTAAGCCTTGTGGCAGGTATTGTGTTGGCAATTTTAATGCTTAGATTACTGCTAAAAATGGTATTAAAAAAGGCGTCGCAAACTGGTAAGAGCATTGCTTAATTATTTGTTATAGATATATATTTTCTACATTAATTGGCATTTAATTTGGTTAACTATCGCGTCTCGGTTCGCATTTAAAATTGCCTGAGTTATAATCCGCCAATTATTTTTAACGGCACGCTGAGCGTGCCGTTTTTTAACTTAAGTAGTTTTTAATGAGTGAAAGTGTGGATAAATACGCCGACATAAGACCTTACAATGATGATGAAGTAGCTGATTCAGTAGCGCGTTTGATTGCTGATAATGCCTTTGTAGATGTAATCGCTAAGTATAACCTACCGCGCTTTTTATCGAACTTCCCATTTATTACTCGCCCATTAGTGCGCAGTCAGCTGCGTAAAAAGTGGGGCAACACCGCATCGGTTGAGCAAGTTCAGCATGAAGTGGCTGATTATTTAAATAAACTAATCACCCGTACGACTTCAGAAGTAACGTTTTCGGGCATCGATAAACTAGACCCAAAACAAGCTTACTTATTTATCTCTAATCACCGCGATATAGTGCTTGATCCTGCGTTGGTGAATTGGGGCTTGTTCAAGCACAACATGCCGACAGTTCGCATCGCAATTGGTGATAACTTGCTGCAAATTCCTTATATCACTGAGTTAATGCGTTTAAACAAGAGCTTTATTGTAAAGCGCTCAGCGAAAGCTCCAAAAGAGATGCTTAAAGCATTGTCGCAGCTGTCTGCTTATATCTATGACTCACTTGCTGAAGGCCACTCAATTTGGATAGCGCAAAAAGAAGGCCGAGCAAAAGACGGTTTTGATCAAACAGATCCTGCCTTACTTAAAATGTTGCAGTTACAAGGTCGTAAGCAGAAAAAAGAATTTGCTGAGTACGTACGCGAATTAAAAATTGTGCCAGTGTCTATCTCTTATCAATACGAGCCATGCGCGATTGCAAAAGCGAAAGAGCTTTATCATAAACAGCAACATGGTCAGTATGTGAAACAGCAAGGTGAAGATATTGCTAGTATTGTTGAAGGTTTTAGTACAGCTAAAGGGCATGTACATTTAGCGTTTGGTGAACCAATTGAATCGGGCTGCGAATCACCTGAAGAGCTGGCAAAAACCATTGATCAGCAAATTGTTGATTCGTTTTTCTTACACCCTGGTAACTACATAGCGGGTGGTTGTACGCAAGCTGTGATTGACGAAAAAGATGCTGCAGCTTTTAACGAGCGACTAGCAAAAGTGCCAGAGGAGCTAAAACCTTTGGTATTAGCTATGTATGCTAAACCTTTTCATCGTAAAGCAGAACTTGCCACAAGCGAATCTGAGTAAGCGAAACAATTATACCAATCCGCAATAATACTTAATCATTTTGAGGGATTAAACCTGTCGCTACCTGCGTTAAAAATTTCTCATTTAGAACAACTAAATAACGAAATTTTTCCTTGTTATCAACAAGGTTTTCTTGCCTCAAAATAAACTACTTAATTAAGCGAATTGGTATTAGTTCAAGAAGCCACTTTTTAAAGTGGCTTTTTTTATGGTTAATTTTCAGGCTATACTTTTAATATTACTTATTAACCGGCATTTGTGATGCAACAGATTGAAATATTTGAAATTCCAAGCCCTTGCAAAGGGATATGCCAAGTTAATAACCGAGGCTATTGTAAAGGTTGCTACCGCAGTCGTGATGAGCGTTTTTATTGGAATAAGTTTACCAATGCAGAAAAACGTAAAGTCATTAGCTTATGCCAACAGCGTTATAAACGTTTCCTTCAGAAAAAACAGCAGGCAGAGCAGCAACAAACAAATCCTGAGCAAGGCGGTTTTGATTTTTAAAATTTACTGAGGTTGTATTTCGATTTTAAAAATTGCACCGTGCCGTTTTCATCAAGCTTTTTAAGTACTTTAGTCAGTTGCGGAATTATCGCTTTATGCCGTTTATGCACAAAGTGAAAGCTCTGCATCGGCATTAAAACCTGTTTATGAAAGGCTGTTTGATCAAACCCCGGATGCTTAGTCGACAATAAAAAGTCTAGTAATATTGTCCCTTCAACACGTTTTTGCGTGAGTAAATTAAGCTGCGCAGTGACATTTCTAACCTTGATCACATCGCCTGCAAATGGGTGGTTATCGATATAACTCTGGGCTGCCGGGTAGCTTGACTGAATTGCTAACGATTTAAGCTGTTCATATTGGCATTGTCGGCAATTTTTCAGTAGCACTAGATTAAAATCAAAAAGCGCATAGTCTACTTTCAATAAATTAGGATAATCGTCTTTAACATCGGCAATGCGGCCTAGTTGCCCATCGAGTACTCCTTGGTTAGCAGCAACCAGCGCATTTTGATGATTAAAATCGATTATATGGATCTCATAGCCAATTTCTTTGTATGCCATTTTCATTAAATCAATAACATAGCGAGCTTGTGGTGTATCGGCGGGGCGATTAAAGATCAGTAAATTAGTGCTGGCACTACTTGAGAAGCAAAAAAACAGCAAAAATAAGGCAAATCTGTGACTCAGATACTTCGACAACGTGCGTTCCTTGCGTACATAAATTGCTCGTTAATTTACTGATATGTGTTTCCAAAATCAAGCTTATCCCTGGGCTTTTTAAGCTAATAAAAGGGATTAAAGCCTGTTAATTTTGTTATACTTGTGAAATCAAAAATTTATTGCTGAGAAAGTATGAGTTTCAATCTATGTAAATTGCCACGAGAGCAAAAATATCAAATTCAATTGGATTACGAAGCGTCTTTTTGGGCTTATCAAATAAAGCGTGGTAAGAACACCCGCGAAGGTGTTTACACTGCAATAAATAGTCGTCCAATATCTGAGCAAGCGTTCTTAAAGCAGCAGTTTGAGCATTACCTTTCGCTAATGAGCTAACCATGGCTGCGTTTAGATTTTGTTTACTTGAGCCAATTAAAACGCCGTTAGTAAACAAATTTTATGATAAACACAAGGCTCGCGGCCGAGCGAGCAAAGCTGACCAAGTATGGGTTGCTTACAAAGAAACAGAAATAATTGCCGCTTGCCGAGTTCAAAACCAAGCTGGGCTGTTATTTTTGTCTACCCTTTATGTTGATGAAGTATGGCGGGGTCAAAAAATTGCCTCACAATTACTTGCGGCTGTCACCGCCGCACAAAAAGGGACAGTTTTTACCTTCGTGTACCAAAATCTGATTGATTTTTATCTACAAAATGGGTTTAACTATGCATTAACATTACCCAATTCTTTGCAATCGTTGTTTGAGGTATATGCGCATCGAAACGTAGTTGCGATGCACTTTACGCGTGACACAGTGCCAAGTTAGCAATTTGGAACGTCAATGACTAAGTTCTTCTCCAGTATAGCGTTATTTTTTATTTTGACCTATGGCTTGTTTAGCCATCCCGCTATCTCTCAGGTAAAACGTTTATCAACCAGTGAAGGCTTATCGCAAAGTTATGTAAACACTATGCTTATCGATAACAGTGGCTACTTGTGGTTATCGACTGAAGGTGGCCTCAATCGCTACGATGGTTATCAGGTGGTTCATATCAAAGGTCCTAATGGTGAGCTTGAAGATGCCATCATTGACCGTATTTACCAAGATCCACAAGGCTATATCTGGATAGCTTCACTACAAGCGGGTTTATTCCGCTATGATCCCACTTCCGATACTTATCAGCAGTTTATTGCTAAACCAACCACTGAAGAGCAAATTTTTATTGAGTCGGTGTTTAGCATGGTATCTGTTGATGACAAAACACTTTGGCTAGGGCGAGGCTGGGATTTTGCCAAACTAGACTTAGAAACGAAAAAAATCACCTCTATTTTTGAAATACCTGAACGCGTAAAAAGCAGCGTTATTCGAGAGCTTTTCGCGTACCAAGGTTATATTTTTATGGGCACTAGTAATGGTGCTTATGTCTATGAGCTGGCATCAGGTAAAGTCCGTAAACTTGAACATCTCCAAAATGAGCCAAGCCATATTTATCAAAATTATGTGAAATCGTTCGCTATTATCAATGAACAAACGTTGCTAGTGGGCGCTGTTAGAGGTCTTTATCAGGTTGATATTAGCAATTTAAAAGCAATGTTCGAGACTCCAGACATCGCCTTTAAAAATAAAACACTCATTAGTGAATTAAATATTTGGAAGATTATACCTGAGGCTAACTCTATTACGCTTGGCACTGATAAAGGGTTATTTGAATATAACCCTGAAACGGGTGAGTTAGCTAAGAATATGCGCCTAAAAGAAAGTGGTTATACACTAGCTGACACCAGCATTATTGATATTGTGAAAGACCGCTCAGGTGGAATGTGGCTGGCAACCAAAAATGATGGGGCGTTTTATCAGTCATACGACAATTACAATTTTATCAATGTAACAGCCAACTCATTAACAGGCGATGGGCTATCTCATCATTCAATTTGGAGTATCACTGAGTTTCAAAATCGTCTCTGGCTTGCCACCCATAATGGTTTAACAGCGGTTGATTTAGAAACCTACGAAAGTGAAGTGTTTTTAAAAGATTATCAGGTTGACCTGATTACTACTGAATTCAGTATTTACCAAATCATGCCCTACAAAGATAAGTTATGGCTGCACACTAATCGCGGTATTTTAAGCTTTGATCCGAAAACCGGGCAGGCCTCCCCAGTCAAAGCCGCAAATCCCGAGAACCAGGTTTTAATTAACGATTGGGTGCATGGCATATTGTTGATGCCATCGGGGGATCTTTACTATGTTCACCCTGATTACGGCATGTTTGTTTATAATATCGATAGCCAAAAAGTGACCCGACTAGGCGGCAAGTTTGATGAGTTTGAGCCGTTTTTAGCCTACGGATTTTTACCAGCGTTGTCGTCAAATCCAGAAGCGCCATTATTTTATAATGCGGGTATTCTGTATCAAGTTGACCCTGATACATACGAGCTCTCGACGATATATAAAGTGCCTGAACAACATGAAAATGTTGCTGTGAATGTGATGTCTTACATCATAGATAATAACAATGTGTTGTGGTTATCGCTTTCAAACTTTGGCCTAATCGGCTTAGATGCCAGCACTTACGAGCATATTTATACCATCGACCTTGAGAAGAATAAGTTAGGTACCTTGTTATACGACATGGTACTTGATGAAGCAGGTATGATATGGATGAGTAGCCACAAAGGACTTTGGCGACTGAACCCAGATAATTTACATTTTCAGCAATTTACTGGCTCAGAAGGGTTATTCTCAACCGAGTTTAATAGTGGAGCTTTTACTAAGCTTGAGTCAGGGCAAATTGTCTATGGTACGCTAAAAGGCTTTACCTACTTTTACCCTATGGATAACCACTATCAGCAAGCTTTAATTGATCACGTAAATATTACTAACCTTGATTTGATGTCGCGTGATTTACCCGCTGAGCTAAAACAGCCTATCGATAGTGTCGTCCTTGAGCATGATGATATAGGCCTTGAAGTTGCCTTTTCTGCGATGGCATTTAACTATCAAGAACGTATCATTTATGAATACCAGCTAGGTGATGGTCAAAAAACTTATACCCGCAATAACAACCGAGTACTCTTCCCAAAACTCAGTGCAGGAAAATACCACCTTAAGGTATGGGCAAAAGATCCATTAACCGGAGAGTTAACGCCGCCCGCTATTTTGAATATCGAAGTGAAATACCCACCTTGGCGTGCACCTCACTTTATTGTTTTATATGTGATTTTGGTTGCACTGTTTGTTGCTGCTTGGGTGTTTAGGCGTAACCGTATGCAACAAATATTACTAGCCGCCCATAAAGAGAGTAAAGAGAGTGAAGCACGATTGAAGCTTGCTCTTGAAGGCAGCCATTCTGGAGTATGGGATTGGTCATCGCAAAGCCCGATTATTTATCAACCGCGTCTTAAAAATGAATTAGGCTATGAAACAGACAGCGTTAATTTAGATGATTATTTAGCAAAGATTCACCCACATGATAAACAAACTTTCAGGTTAGAGTGGTTAGAGTTTTTATCTACACAAAAAGGCTATTTCAATTGCACTTACAGACTACGTCATGCTGATGGTAATTGGCGCTGGTATAAAGACTTTGGCAAAGTGGTTGAGTGGCAAGACAGCGCTCCTGAAAAAGTAGCGGGCACCTACACAAATATGACCCGTGAACTGGTATTTGAAGAAAATGCCCGCTTGTTTGGTGCAGCATTTGAGCAAACTCGCGACTGGGTGTTCATCTTAGATAAAAATCTGCGTATTCGCGCTACCAATAAGTCATTCCAAGATGCCTTTGGTTTTCCAGCAGAGCCTCGCTCTAGTCGCTCGCTCACACTTGGTATGCCTATATCAACTCGTATCCATTACTTACGCATTATGCAAAAGCTTGAGTCGGGTGAGCACTTTTCAGCTGAAGATGTTGTTGAAGTTGCTGGCGGTGAAAAGCGCCAAGTATTAATAAAAATAAGTGCGGTTGCAGGCAATAATCGCCAACTTGATAGCTATGTGATTATAGTTACTGATATTAGCGCGCAAAAGCTGGCTGAAAACGAGCTGCATCTACTGGCCAACTACGATGCTTTGACAGGGCTGCCAAATAAAACCTTGTTCAACGACCGAGTCGTTCACGCTATTGAACAAGCTGATTACCATCAAACAAAAGTGGCGTTATTAAACGTTAATATTAAGCGCTTTAAGCACTTTAATGATTCGCTAGGCCGTGAAGAGTCTGATGAATTAATTAAGCGTGTTGCTAAGCGTTTAAAACACGTGTTGCGTCCACAAGATAGCGTGGCTCGTTTCGATGGTGACGAGTTTGTGATCCTTGCCGAAGATTTTAAACAGCTTGATGAGTTACTGCTGTTATGTGCAAAAGTGATGGATTGTGTCGATACCCATATTGAACTTAGCCAGCAAGCTGTAAAAGTGAACCTTAGTGTTGGTGTTGCTGTTTACCCTGATGATGCAAAGGACACCAAAGCCTTATTAAAAGCCTCTAATGTGGCACTGTACCACGCGAAAAGTCATGTCGAAGGCTGTTATCAGTTCTATAAGCAAGAAATGAACTTACAAGTGCAGCGTACTTTGCATCTTGAATCACAGTTAAGTAAAGCTTACCAAGAACATGAGTTTTGTAATTTTTATCAGCCAATCGTGAGCGCAGAGACTCGCCAAGTGGCGGGGCTTGAAGTGTTGTTACGTTGGCCGAGTAATGATGAATATAAACCAGAAGACTTTGCAAATGCAGCAGAAAGCTCCGGGCTAATTACCAAAATTATGCTGCAGACTTTATCAAGAGCATTGATTGAGCTGCGCCAATGGCGTACCACGCATCCTGATTTATATATTTCTATTAATCTCTCAGCCCTAGATTTTGAAAGCGAAAATCTGGTTGAGAAAATACATCAATCAATAAGCGCAATTAAAGTTCCTGCGAGCGCGCTAGTGTTTGAGATCACCGAATCAGTGATGATGCACGATTCAGATAAAGCGCAGCAAAGTATGGAAAAACTCAAAGCCTTAGGCTGTCGTATTTATATGGATGACTTTGGAACGGGTTATGCGTCACTGACCTATTTGAAACGTTTTCCGGTTGATGTGCTGAAAATAGACAAAAGCTTTGTTAATGACATTGGTATTGATAAAGGTGATGAAGCGATTATCAATTCAACGCTTACTCTTGCAAAAAGCTTGGGTAAAGAGTGTGTAGCAGAAGGGGTTGAGAACCGCACGCAATTGCAGTTCTTACGCTCTTTAGGCTGTGAGTATTTCCAAGGTTACCTGTTTAGCAAACCTGTGGCAGGTGATGAGGTGAAAGCGCTTTTAGATACCCAGTGGGATGATGAATTTTAGGGTAAAGCGAAAACTTTACCCTTTTCGTTAATCTTGGCGTTTACCACAGTGGCGGCAATACAGATTGCGATTGCGGTTTTTAAGCTCGTTATGAATCGCTTTATTCGCCTCTTGCTGACTTAAACCCAGTTTATACCGTAAGTTTTCTAAGTGCTCTTCTTCAACAGGCGATAAGTGCCCATCTTCAACGGCTTCATGCACTGCATCGGTAAACACTTGTCTGCGTTTACGTAACTGCTCAGAAAAGCTTGAGGCCAACAAACCAGTTGGAATAGCCACCATGCCCATACTTACCAGTGTAATAGCACCACCAAATAAGCGACCAAGGGGAGTCACAGGCACGACATCGCCATAACCAACGGTTGTTAATGTCACCATTGCCCACCACATTGCAGCAGGGATAGAGCCAAATTTATCTGGCTGTACATCGTGTTCAATTAAGTAAATACCGCATGAAGCAATAATCAGCACTACGGCCATAATAAAAAAAGCCGCAAGCAGTGAGCTGCTTTCTTCTTTGAACGAGTTTAATAACAGCTGCATCGCCCTTGAATAGCGTGTCAGCTTGAAGATACGCATTAACCTAAGCACTCGCAAGAAGCGTAAATCAACACTCACAAAGACCATCAGAATGGTGGGTAAAATCGCGATAAGATCAATCAGCGCCAACGGCGAAAAGAAATACTTAATACGAATTTTTGAATTTGTTAACGGGCTTTCTTTATGCACGCTTTTATCTACACAGCACCAAAGCCTGAGCACATATTCTAAGGTAAAGATACCGACAGAAATCAGCTCGATCATTAAAAATTCGTGATGATATTGCTTTGCTAAAGGGCCGACTGACTCCAACACTATCGCCACTACATTAATCATGATCAACGACATCAAAAATACGTCGAGAGCTCGTCCTATACGTCGATATTTACCGTTACCTTCAAAAACTCGTGCAGTGTAATTTCTTAAACGATGCAAAATAATGATCCAGTTTTTAGTTAAGTTTTAGCACCATATTAATGCTGCCTTCTTCAAAGTCGCGGGTGATCTTAAACCCGAGTTTTCGTGCCAGTTCAATCATGCCGGTGTTTTCTGGCAAGGTAATACCAGCAATTTGTTTTACGCCTTGGTTTTTACAATGCTCAATTGCCGCATTCATTAATATTGTGCCAAGTCCTAAACCTTGGCAATCAGAGCGCACCACAATTGCAAACTCAGCATCGAGTTTGTCTGGATCCATAAGTACACGAGACACCCCTAATGTACAGGCTGAACCATTTTGCTCTTGGCTGACAATAAACGCCATTTCTCGGTCATAATCAATTTGCGTCATTTTCGCGAGCTGATCATGGTTAAATTGCGGTAATTCACCGAAGAAGCGTTTATATCTGTCTTCTTTACTTAATGATTGATCAAACTCTAAGTGAGCTTGCTCATCTTCCGGTTTAATTGGTCTTAGCTGTGCTTGGGTATTGTTTTTAAGGGTTACCTCTTTAACCAATTCAATCGGGTAGGGGCGAATACACAAGCGTTTACGATTCGCTTTTGCTTTGTAACGGCTAAGGCCGATAGTCGCATCAAGGACTAAAAACTGCCCGTTGCTGGCTAAAATAGGGTTTAGCTCAACACTGGTAATGTCAGGTTGGTCGATAACAAGCTGCGAGATGCGGGTGAGTAGGGCGCATAAACGGTATTTATCGACCTTTTCTGGTAGTACGCGGTCTTTAAGTACGCCTTTATCGTGCGCCGCAGCAATCAGGTATTTTGCCAAGTTCATATTCAGTGGTGGTAATGCCACTGCAGCTTGAGCGAATTCAAGTCCGGTGCCTGCTTCACCCAGTAAGATCACTGGGCCAAAGTTCGGCTCTGTTTTAATAGCGATTCGTAGCTCATTAGCACCTGCTCGCGGCGCCATCTTTTGCAATGAAAAGCCTTCAATATGGGCGTCAGGGTAGGTGTTTTTGATTCGTAGCAGCATGGCAAAGGCTGTTTGCTCAACTTCTTGTGCATCATTTAAATTAAGGACCACACCACCGACTTCTGATTTAGAAGGAATACTTGGGCTTATTAGTTTTAACGCTACAGGAAAACCTAGCTCAATGGCTTGCTCTTTGGCTTCAGTTGGCGTGTAAGCAACTTCAGTTTGAATACAATCAATACCATAATGAGTGAGTATTTGGCTTGCTTCATGGGTTGATAAATAGCTTTGCTCTTCGGCTAAAAACTCATTTACTACAATGCGTGCTGCGTCTTTATTTATTTTTGCATCATCGGTGTTTGATTCTGGCGTTTGCGTTAAATGCTTTTGGTTACGGCGATAACTTACCAAGTGCATAAACGCACCAACCGCACCTTCAGGTGTACGGTAGGTCGGAATGGCATTATTAGCGCAGACTTTTCGCGCAGCATACGCGGCATCTTCACCCATAAAGTTTGTCATAACATAAGGGCGAGCCATCTTCGGGATTTTCTCTAAGGTTTCGACAATGATCTCAGCATAGTCTTCACTCGGTGCAAGCGCAGAAGGGGTATGAATGATCAGCAGGTTTTTAACTTCTTTAGCTTGCAGTAAAATTTCTAAGGCTTGTTGATAGCGCCTTGGTGCTGAGTCACCAAAAATATCCACCGGATTCGAGGTCATCTCTGATTGCGGAATCACTTTATTAAGCGCAGCTCTGGTCTCGTCGCTAAGCTCTGCTAGTTTTCCTGAGCTTTGCAAGAGCGTATCCACAGCCATAACACCTGGGCCGCCGCCATTGGTTAAAATAGTCAGTTGTTCGACTTTAAGTAGTTTGGGGTGCATTGCCAGCGTTTGTGTTGCTGCAAAAAGCTCTCGTAAGTCGTTTACCCTTAGCATACCCGCTCGCTGAAACAACGCATCATAGACCGCATCAGAGCTTTGTTTGCCACCAGTGTGTATTTCTGCAGCAAGGGCACCGGCGCTGGTTTTACCGGTTTTAATGGCAATGACAGGTTTGCTAAACGCAGCAGCTCGCGCTGCGGAAATAAAGCTGCGAATATCTTCAATATTATCGATATACAACAAGATAGCCTTGGTTTTAGCATCGCGACCTAAAAAGTCGAGTAACTCATCAAAGTCGATATCAAGGCAATCACCTACAGACACAAAATATGAAAAGCCAATCTCTTTGTTCTTCGCCCAATCAAGAATCGTTGAGCAAACAGCCGCTGATTGCGATACAAAGGCGAGCTTTCCGGGGCTTGCAACTGTATGCGAAAAACTAGCATTTAAGCCAATATGAGGAATAAGTAAGCCCAAACAATTAGGCCCAAGTAAAGAGACATTTGCCTCAGTAGCTGCTTCTTTTAATGCGTACTTTTGGTCGGCGTTTAAGCCGGCTGCAATCACCACTGCATGTTTACAGCCAAGCTCCCCAAGCTCGTTAATGATGTTGATTAAGGTGTTTTTATTAGTACAAATAACCGCAAGGTC
Source organism: Pseudoalteromonas shioyasakiensis (assembly GCF_022398475.1). GTDB lineage: Bacteria > Pseudomonadota > Gammaproteobacteria > Enterobacterales > Alteromonadaceae > Pseudoalteromonas. The sequence goes on from NZ_JAKEVM010000013.1 coordinate 49,549, forward strand.
AGGTACTTTTGGAAGTGCAGCAATGCTCGGATAGGCTAGTACGCCGTGTACAGCGCTGTGATTTAAACTAACAGGCATGATTGGGCCTTTAAAGCCCCCTTGTAAAAGGTTGCGCATAACCACAAAGCCCGCTCGGTTAGGGGAATTTGAGGCGCCAATGACCGCGACTGATTTAGGGTTAAAAAATTGGCTAATACGTTTAACGCTCATGCTGTTTCCTTCGCTTGCGCTGTTTGTTAAAACTTCAGGGTCTGTTAAGTTTAATACACCCAAACTAGAACCGACACGCTTCTAAAGTATTAAAAGTTATACTCATAAGATAACCTGTTTATAACTACTTTTCGAGTCAAAAACAGTGACCTACATCAAGGAGAAAAGCATGAATAAAGCGCAACCATTTAATATCGTTATTGCAGCGTGTGCATTGGCGGTTGGTTTGCTTGGATTAGGTTTTATTTTGAAAAGTGCAGCCCTTGATGTGAAAGGCATGGAGCGCACTGTTCACGTTAAAGGGTTAGCTGAAATGGAAGTGCCTGCCGACACCGTAATTTGGCCATTGCAGTTTTCTGATGCCGATAACAACCTTGAAAAATTAGTAGGTCGCGTTGAAGAAAAAAGCGATGCAGTTGTCGCCTTTTTAAAGCTGCATGGCTTTAGTGATGAAGAAATTAGTCTTGGTAGTCAGTCAATTATTGATAAACAAGCCCGCGAATATGGCGGCGAGAATCAGCAGTTTCGTTATATTGCCCGTAATAATGTCATTGTTTATTCAAATGACATCGAAAAAGTGCAACATGCGTTAGGCGCTGTAAGCCAATTAGCCAAGCAAGGCATTGCGATAGTACAAGACAATTACGAAACGCGTATTCAATATTTATTTAATGGCTTAAATGAAATTAAGCCAAATATGATTCAAGAAGCAACCGAAAAAGCCCGTGAAGTGGCAATGAAATTTGCCAAAGATTCACAGTCTAAATTAGGTAAAATTAAAACAGCACGTCAGGGGCAGTTTTCAATTTCTGATAGAGATTCAAACACACCTCAGCTGAAAAAAGTGCGTGTTGTTACCAGTGTTGAATATTATCTATCTGACTAAACCCAATACCACAGATAAAGGCAGCCGCATGCGTGTGCATACAATTACCATGCGGCAAAGCGCTCCAAGCATAAAGCCACCACTAAATGCCACAGCCACCCCCAATAAGCCAAACTGATCTTTTAACAGTACTGCCATTAAAACCGTGACACTGGTTGCGCCAAGTAATACGTACAAGTTAATAAGCGGGTTGCCTTTTAATTTGATCATACTACTGGCTAAAATTCTTGCTGGTAATAACAGTTGCCCGAGTAACAGCAGCATTAAAATCCAAAACCCTTCCTGCAATTGGCTTTCGCCATAGAGAGTGAGTAGTGGCTTTGCGAGCAGAGCAAGTAGCAAAATAGCGGCAAAGTTAAAACGCCATACCACTTTCATTAATTCGCTAAGTTGCTGCTCGGTCGTTTCATCTGCCATTAAAATGGGTTTTAAATATTGGTTGGCGGCATTGCCTAAAATAGTCAGTAAGCCAGCAATCACTACCGCAGGAAAGAAGATACTCACGCCTTGTGCACCAAACCAGTGATGCACCAGTAAGACATCGAGTTTTGCTACTAATACGGTGCCTGCGCCACTGGCGAGCATGATCAAGGAGTCTTTACACCATTGCTTGGTTTGGTATCGGGCTGTACTTGCGACGAGCATTTTCTTGATTAACCAATATTGATAAATGACTACGCACAAGATGCTACAAAACAACAAGATACAAATCTCGACTAAAGATAAATCGCCACGTATTAAGTACACGAAAAAGCAAAACCCCGCGGTTAGCAATTCAAAAATACACTGCTGTGTTACTAGGCCAATTTTTGGTTTATTCAAAGCTACTAAAAAAGCCGATTGGCTTTGCATAATGGCGCCAATCGGCACCAGTAATAGTAAATAGACCACATGCTCTTGAGCGCTTTGGTGCGGTGAAATAGCCTGAAAGCTAATCACCACAGCAGCGACAAAAATCACCCCGAATAAACACGATGCAGCTAAATAAACATGTTTTAAGCCACGTAGTAAATCATGTTGCTGAGCTTTGTAGAGCGGGTAGCTAATACGCATTAAAGATGATGCAAAACCCATACTCGCGGGTAATAACAGAATTTCACACAGTGCGAGTAACGCGGCGAAAGTACCAAACTCATCAGTACTTAATAACCTTGCAAGGCACAAGGTAAGTACAATACGGCTACCATGGTTAAGGGCGGTAAAACTACTGAGCGATAAAAACGCTTTAACAACATCCTTATTCATGAAGTTATTGATTGAGCGCGTTTAATAACTGCGCCGTTGGCACTTGCAAATAGGCCGCGCAAAGCAGCACTTTACTGTCGCTACTCGTTGGTTGATTGGCACCATAAAATTGCTTAAGGGTATTTATTAAGGCGCTGACTGCGCTAGGGCTGTGGCTTTGGTCGACTTCCATCATGGCTAATAGCGCAGAGAACTCATGTTTGGCTAGCATTTGGGTCGTGCTGTTTTGCGCTATAAAGCAACCAATAGGAGTGAGCTGCTGTTTATTTAATGTTTTTAACGCTATGCCTAAGCTTTCGTTGCTTTCAAATAACATTAACGAACGCAAGTAATTAAAGGGTAGGTTATCAGCCTGACACTGCGTAAATAAATGATGTAGTAAGGTATTGCCCTGACTGTCTGTTACACAAAAAGCATTTTGAAACTTAAGACCAGGCGTGAAAAAGCTCAGTTTATCGATATCATCAATTAAGGCTACAGCTTCACTTGGCAGCGGGCTTGCTTCGAGTAAATGCGCTGCCACATTTTGTAAAAACAAGTATTTAACTTCACTACTGTAAGCTAATTGATAAATGTGCTGTAATTGTGCCGCTTGCAACACTCCCGATAAACTTTGGTAATCGGCAATGAGTTCTTTTAACTGATGATGTTGAAGCCGGCTGTTCAATTGCTCAATCGCGCTTTGCATGGAGATACTCGTTTTTTATTATTTATACA
>NZ_JAKEVM010000130.1 GCF_022398475.1 Pseudoalteromonas shioyasakiensis
GTACTACACCTTGTAACAGAAGGTAAACTGTCTCTCGATACACCAGTTAATGAAATTTTATCTGATATTAATTTTAAAAATTCCTGGTCATCAACCAACCCTGTTCGGGTTAGACACTTGCTTGATCATACATCTGGTCTCGAAGATATTCGACTTTGGCAACTTTTGACGACAAAAGCTGAGCCTGATACAGCCCTACAAAATACTATTGCAGCGAATCAATTACATATAAGAAATCGCCCAGGAAGCCGCCTTTCATATTCTAATATTGGGTATGCTTTACTTGGTATGGTGATTGAAACGGTTGTTAATGAGCGCTACGAAGCATACCTCGATAAACAATTACTAGCGCCTCTGGGTATGCACATGAGTACGTTTGAATTTGTATCACAAGAAGGCCCTTTTAGAGATCCAATGCTCGCAATGGGTTACTTCGAAAATGGTGTCAGCCAAGTCACACTCCCTATGTATTTAAGACCTGCAGGACAATTCACAACGACAGCTAATGACATGGCACTGTTTGCTAGATTCTTGATGGGTGATGGAAAGGTAAATGGACGTGTATTTATCGAATCTTCATTATTAAAAAGTATGGGTACGCCTTTCAAAACCGAAGCTGCTTTAAATCAATTAACGGACATTGGTTACGCGTTTGGAGTTACAACTCGTGATAGGCATGGTGTAGTGGGTAAGTGTCATAGTGGCTCTACATTGGGTTATCGGACTAACTTTTGTTATTTCCCAAATGAGCAAAAAGCATTTTTTATTGCTTTTAATGCTGATATCGAAACAGCTGATTATACACAATTTGATGATATGTTGATTAATCACCTTGATATTAAAAAATATAAAGCATTGACGCCATCAAGCTCAGAATTAAAAGTAGATGAGTGGCAAGGCTTTTACACGCTTTCTCCAACCCGAATGAAGCGTTTTGAGTATTTTGACCAATTACTTCACTTTGCATTTGTATCGTTAGATGGGAACGATCTCGTACTTAAGCCTTTTCAGGGGCACGAGAAAGTCTTGCACCCTGTGGGCGGTAATTTATTTCGTGAGAACACAAAGCGAGTAGCCTCTCATGCACTATATATTTCTGACGGTGGTAAACACTTAATCACCGATGGTTTTCGAACATATAAGCAGACTAGTCTTTGGGTACTGGTCCCAATGTGGTTGAGTTTAATATTTGGGTTAATCGGTTTGATATGGATACTGATTTACGGCTCTATTTGTTTGGTTTTAGGCCGTTTTAACTTAATGAGAAAAGTACAGATTCCTTTTTTAGCTACGACATTTCTGCTGGTCCCACTGCCATTGTTCTTGACTCAGTCATTTTTGCATATTGGTGAAGTGACAGCTGCGAGTAGTATTTTAGCTATAGCAACGACAATTTTACCGTTTGCCATGTTGTTTGGTTTATGGCATGTATTAAATTATAAAAAAATGCCTCTTATTAATTACTTGAATGGTTTTGCAATGTTTTGCACATTACAATGGTCTGTCATTTTAGTGATTTGGGGAGTGTTCCCCCTAAAGCTTTGGGGCTAGTTGATTTAATATTCACTGTAATAGAGTGCATCTTTATGCACTTTTTAGTAATAGCTTGTTCCTATATTACTTGTTTCGCGTTAAAATTAGGCAATTACAACAATAACGAGAAACCGGATGGATATTGGGGCGCTAAGAGGCACTCAAGCATTACGAAATAACGTTCTTAAATGGATGGGCTTTTGTCTTGGTGTGCTGGCTGGAATATTCGCCGGTTTTAATCTTTTTATAAATGACTTTTTTGTACTTGGCGCATTAGAAGTCGTTTTTGCGTCGTTTTGTTTTTATATATTTTTTTATACCCGAAAACGCAATGGTCATCTTTGGCAGTCGCTTACCTTATGCGTGTTTTTAACGCTACTAATTACGTTAGGTACTTATCTCAGCGACATTAAAAGTTTGTTGTTTATTTGGACGTGCTCACTACCGGTTTTATTTTATCTGTTATTAGGTAAGCAATACGGCAAAGTTTTGTCGCTTCTAGTGGCTGTGCTACAAGGGGTTATTCTATTAACCAAGCCAAGTCTTGAACCTCTCAATAGTGTTAACTTTTTACTTAATTTTTCGTTTACTTACATAAGTATTTGGGCAGTGTCTCATACCTTTGAAAATAGCCGTGCACAATATGGTAAGCGGCTTGAGAACTTAGCGTTACTAGACCCTTTAACCGGAGCCGGTAACCGCCTGGCGATGACCCATTATTTTGAAGTTGAACTTAAAAACAAAAATGGCTTGTTTATTTTAATGCTCGACCTTGATTACTTTAAGAATATAAATGATCAATATGGCCATGAAGTGGGCGATCGCATTTTAATTGACGTAACCAGTTTCTTTAGACAGCGTATTAACAGAGGCTATGTTTTTCGTATTGGTGGTGAGGAGTTTGCTATCTTCTTACCTGACAGCGACCCGCAAAGTGCCTATGAATTTGCAGATATGCTGCGCGACCACTTAGCAACAACTATCCACAACATTGATGAGCAAGCTATTAATTTGACCATTAGTATTGGTGTTGCTTGCTACATGCCAAATCAAACCCTGAAAAACTTTATTAAGCGTGCTGACGATGCGCTATACCAAGCCAAACAGCAAGGTCGAAATAGAGTGGTAACGGCGTATGAGTTAAGCCAACAAAATAAAGCGAGTTAACGTTTTAAACTTAACCTTTGTACATAGTGTCAAAGTCAGGAATGTTTGCTTCCCATACTGGAATATCTTTGCCTATGTATTCACGCATAGCATCAAAGAATAAACGTGTTCTTACAGGCAAGTCTCTGTGTGGGTAAACCGCATACACCGCGCTGTAATCGAGTAATTCCATATCGGTTAAAATTGGTACGAGATCGCCACGTTTAACTTCATCATCAAGAATAAAAGCCGGTGCTAAAACATATGCATTTCCTGAGATAGCCTTCATCAAAAGTACTTCGGCATCGTTCGCACGAAAGACGCTTTTGATATTTTGCTCAATAATATCGCCGTCGCCATTGCGATAACGAATACCACTAATACGTTTACTCGGGCTTGAATAGCTCGCAGCAGGTAGCTCTTTTAAATCCTCAACATGTTTTGGCATACCGTAGGTTTCAATAAACTCAGGTGAAGCAAGCAATAACATACGATTGCGGGCAATATTACGGGCAATAAATGATGAGTCTTTTGGTTCGCCAACACGGAAAGCCAAATCATAGCCCTCTGATACTAAGTCAATCAGTCTGTCGTCTAAACGAAGCTCCACTTCAACTTGCGGGAAACGTTTTTGAAAGTCGTTAATGACTGGTTGGATATAACGCTTACCGATAATACTTGATGAGGTAATTTTTAACGTACCACGGGGTTCTTGGTGGTAATTCTCTGCCAGTCTTACGGTATCAGATAACAAATCTCTGAGTTCAGCTGCTTTTTTTACCATTTCTGCGCCAGCGGCAGTCAACGAAAAAGAACGCGTGGTACGATTGAGCAAACGCACTCCTAATTCATCTTCAAGACGGCTAATTTGTTTTGAAATGACTGAGCGGTCTATATTTCTAGACTCAGCAGCTTTAGCAAATGAGCCTCGTTCAATCACTTCAAGCAACATTAATAAGCGGCTGGTGGTATCCATAGCAGTTCCTCAAACTTTATTGGTGCCATTCTGGCATTAATGAATTTAAAAATCTATCATTTTTATCCGCTAATTAGTTCCGTAACATTGTCTCCAATCTATTAACAGGAGAGTCGTGATGAACAAATCTATTCTTGCAGTGGCAGTGACCATTGCGAGCTTAACGCTTGCAGGGTGTGGCACAGAAGCCAATCAAGCAGCGCAGCAACAGCATTTACAACCAATCGATGTAGCACAAGTGCTTGTTAAGCCGGTACAAAATTGGCACACCTATACAACGCGTTTAGAAGCACCACAAGAAGTCGCGCTTATGCCGCGTGTTTCGGGTGTTATCGATAAAATTAACTTTAAAGAAGGTGACAGCGTTAAAGAAGGCGATTTGCTTTTCACCCTTGATGCTCGTCCATTTGCTGCCGTAGTAGATAGCTTAAAAGCGCAAATCGAAAGTGCTAAGGCAGCACTTGAGCAAGCTAAAAGCGAAGCAAAACGCGCAGATCGCTTAACTGAGCGTAAAGCGATTTCAACGGAGCAAGCTGAGTCTCGTAAATCAACACTAAGACAACGCGAAGCGCAATTGTTAGCTCTTCAGGCTGAGCTTACTGCCGCAGAGCTTGATTTAGCATTTACGCAAGTGCGCTCGCCAATTGATGGCGTTGTATCGCGCGCGAATATCACCAAAGGTAACAACGTTCTTGCAGGTCAAAGTGTATTAACAAGCATTGTTTCAAACCAGCAAATGTATGCTTATTTTGATATTGATGAACGCACGTGGAATCGGTCATTTGCTGATGTGACAGCGCAAAGTGAACAAGCAGTTGTGATGCAAAAAGTGGGTCAAACCAGCTTTAACTACAATGGCAAAATCAACTTCATTGATAACCAAATCAACGAAACTACCGGCACTCTTCGTGTACGTGCAGTGTTTGAAAACGATGAACAACAATTACGTGCAGGTTCATTTGCTCGTATCAAACTTGCTGCCAATAAAGTGAGCGAAAAAGTCATCGTGCCAGAACGTGCAATTGGTACTGATTTAAAGAATCGCTTTGTACTTACAGTAGGTGAAGGCAATGTTCTTGAATATAAATTAGTGACTGTGGGTGAGCGTTACGGCAGCTTACGAGCGATTACATCGGGTCTAAACGAAAATGATGTGATTGCTGTGAATGGTCTGGCGCGTGTTGGCCCTGGTATGCCCATTTCACCAAACACAGTCACTATTAATAGCGACGGAATTGCATTCACTCTTTCAAATAATCACTCAGATTTGGTTGCTAAACAGTAGGTCAAAATGAAATTTTCACACTTTTTTATCCAGCGACCCATCTTTGCAGCGATGCTGTCGCTTATCTTTCTCATCGCAGGGGCAATCTCGTTATTTCAATTGCCAGTGAGTGAGTACCCAGAGGTAGTGCCTCCAACGGTTGTTGTGACGGCAAGTTACCCGGGTGCAAACCCAACAGTGATTGCCGAAACGGTAGCAACTCCGCTTGAGCAAGAAATCAATGGTACTGAAAACATGTTGTATATGTTTTCGCAAGCGACCAGTGATGGCCGTATGACTTTAACCGTTACCTTTGCATTAGGGACTGATTTAGACCGTGCGCAAGTACAAGTGCAAAACCGCGTTAACAGTGCGCTTCCACGATTACCGCAAGAAGTTCAGCGTTTAGGTGTTGTAGCCGAAAAATCATCACCAGATTTAACCATGGTGGTGCATTTGTACTCGCCTGAAAAAACGCATGATACAACTTACTTAGCGAACTATGCCGATTTGTATATCAAAGACCAAATTGCCCGTCTTCCGGGTGTGGGTGATGTGCGTATGTTTGGGGGTGGTCAATACTCAATGCGTGTATGGCTTAATCCAGATGCACTCTCTGCACGTGACTTAACAGCTATGGACGTAGTAAATGCGTTACGCGCGCAGAACCAACAGGTTGCTGCGGGTAGTTTAGGCGCGCAACCTACCTCGAAAAGTAATCAATTTCAAATTCTGATGAATGTAAAAGGGCGTTTAAGCTCACAAGAAGAATTTGAAAATGTGATCATCAAAGTAGGTGAGCAAGGTCAGCTTACACGTTTAAGTGATGTTGCACGCCTTGAATTAGGCCAAGACACTTATGCACTAAGAGCGATGTTAGATGGTCAACCAGCACTTGCTATGCCTGTTTTCCAACGCCCTGGTTCTAATGCGATAGAGCTTTCTGATCAAGTGCGTGAAACCATGAAATTATTATCAAAAGACTTTCCTGCAGGTGTTGAATACGACATTGTTTATGACCCAACTGTATTCGTACGTGGCTCAATTGATGCTGTTATTAAAACGCTACTAGAGGCAATCGCATTAGTTGTAATCGTTGTTGTGGTGTTTTTACAAACTTGGCGTGCATCGGTTATCCCGCTTATTGCGGTACCGGTATCTTTGATTGGTACGTTTGCGGTTATGCAATGGTTGGGTGTGTCGATTAATACCTTATCGCTATTCGGCTTGGTTCTTGCCATTGGTATTGTTGTTGATGATGCTATCGTGGTGGTTGAAAACGTTGAGCGTAATATCGAGCAGGGCTTATCGCCACTTGAAGCAACCCGTGTCGCAATGACCGAAGTAACAGGACCAATTATCGCCATTGCACTTGTACTGTGTGCGGTATTTATTCCAACGGCTTTCATTACGGGGTTATCTGGTCAATTTTATAAGCAATTTGCCTTAACTATCACAATTTCGACGGTTATCTCAGCGTTTAACTCGTTAACTCTATCACCTGCATTATCAGCGCTGTTACTAAAAGGTCATGATGCAAAACCAGACCGTTTAACTAAGTTATTAAACCGCGTATTCGGTAACTGGCTGTTTAAACCATTTAATCGCTTGTTTGATAAAGGCGCTAATGGCTACGAAAAACTGGTACAAAAACTAATTCGTATGAGTGTTATTGTATTAGTTGCGTATGTTGCGCTTGTTGGTGGCACAGTTAAATTGTTCGATGCTGTACCAGGCGGCTTTATCCCACAGCAAGATAAGCAATATTTAGTGGCTGTGGCACAGCTACCCGATGCGGCAAGTTTAGACAGAACCCAAGAAGTTGTGCAAGAAATGGAACAAATTGCATTACAAGTACCGGGTGTTGCAAATACAGTATCGTTTCCTGGCTTATCGGTGAATGGTTTCACAAATAGCCCTAATAGCGGCATTGTATTTACACCGCTTGCCCCTTTTGAAGAGCGTCAAGATCCGAGTATGTCGGCAATGGCTATTGCGGCTCAGTTAAATCAAAAGTTTGCTAGTATTGATGAAGCGTTTGTTGCGGTATTTCCGCCACCGCCAATTCAAGGCTTAGGTACTACGGGTGGCTTTAAACTACAAATTGAAGACCGTGCTAATAAAGGTTTTGAAGCACTCTTTAATAGCTTACAAGCAACCATTGCTAAAGCGCAGCAAGACCCTGCATTAATGGGCCTTTACTCGAGCTTTAGAATTCAAGTGCCACAAATGGATATAGACATTGACCGTGAGCAAGCGCTTATTCAAGGTATTCCACTTGATGAAGTATTTAATGCCTTACAAGTGTACTTAGGTTCTGTGTACGTCAATGACTTTAACTTGTTTGGTCGTACTTATCAGGTTAATGCACAAGCTGATGCCGATTACCGTCAAGATCCTGAGCAAATTTTGAATCTTAAAGTACGTAACCGCATGGGTGAGATGGTGCCTTTAGGGTCAGTATTAACGGTAACGCCAACAACAGGCCCAGATCGTGTAATGCACTATAACGGTTATCCAACAGCTGAACTAAATGGTAGCCCTGCGCCAGGTTATAGCTCAGACCAAGCGCAACATGCGATTGAAGCAATCCTTGCCGATACATTACCAAATGGTATTGAGTTTGAATGGACAGAAGTAACGTATCAGCAAATATTAGCGGGTAATACCATGGTGTATGTTTTCCCACTGGTTGTATTACTTGTGTTCATGGTACTAGCTGCGCAATACGAGAGCTTAAGATTACCACTGGCTATTATTCTGATTGTGCCTATGACGATTTTCTCGGCCTTGTTAGGTGTGTGGCTTGTTGGTGATGACAACAACATTTTCACGCAAATCGCATTAATCGTACTGGTTGCACTGGCAAGTAAAAATGCCATCTTGATGGTTGAATTTGCACGAGATCAGCATAAAACGGGGCTGTCTCATCTTGAAGCTATCATCAAAGCGTGTCGCTTACGACTTCGCCCAATTTTAATGACGTCAATTGCCTTTACAGCAGGTGTTGTACCTCTTGTTTTAGCAACTGGTGCAGGTGCTGAGATGCGTCATGCCATGGGTAACGCAGTGTTCTCAGGCATGATTGGTGTAACTGTGTTTGGCTTATTGTTCACCCCGGTGTTTTATATGTTAGTCACTAAAAAATCGCAGAAGGAGCAACATGATGCATAGGCCTGTTCAAGCAATCTTTAAATACGGCAAACTAGTTAGTGCAATGCTATTAGCCGGAGCACTAGCAGGCTGCGCACAAAGCGTCGATATGCAAGAGCAGCAAGTGAGCCTGACACAATTTGTTAGCGATACACAAATTGGTGAACAAAACGAAGGTGCAAGCGAAAATAATTGGTGGCGCCGTTTAGATTCGCCGCAGTTAAACAATTTAGTGACTGATGCATTAGCAATGAATCACGACTTAAAAACCAGTCAACTTCAACTTGATGCAGAAATTGCCCGTTTAGGTGCAGCCCGCGCGGATTATTATCCGCAGGGTAGCCTAAGCGTAGGCGCAGAGCGAAGCAGCTTAGATGGTGTTATTACCCGCCAATCAAACGCTGGTGTTAATGTTAATTGGCAGCTTGATTTGTTTGGCCGTATTACCGCGCTTGTCGATGCTGCTAATGCAGGTGCACTAAACCAAGCAGAGCAGCTAAGAGCATTACAGGTTGAAGTAGTCTCGGCTGTAGTGCAAGGCTATGTAAGCTATCAAGGTAATGTGCAAAAGCAAGCTATCATTGAAATGCAAATCGAGGCGCTCGAGCAAAGTATTGATGTGCTCAAAGCGCGAGTAGAAGAGGGGGTTGCGAATGAGCTTGATCTTAACCGTACTCTTGCGCAGTTAAAGCAGCAACAAGCGCTTATTCCTGAGCTTAGTTATTTGCAATATAGTGACCTCGCAACCCTTGCGGTACTAACTGGTCGACTTGCAAGCGATATAACACTGATTGAAGAGCCTGAGTTATTAAGCCACGAATTTAGCGTGTCGTTTAATAAAGCCAGTGAAGCAATGGCACTGAGACCAGATATCACCAGTGCTTTGTATCAGTTTAGTCAGGCTTATTCGCTAAGTGTTGCCGCCTCAAAAGCATTACTGCCAGATATTAGTCTGGCAGGGTTTGCAGGTGTGGTGAGCTTAACCAGTAATGGCTTAGAAGATACTGTGCAACAATGGCAAGTAACGCCAAAACTTGAATGGTCATTACTCAGCTATCCTGCATTATTAGCGCAGCGTGATGCACAGCAGTTTTTAAGTGAAGCCGCTTACAGTGACTATCAAAGTAAAGTATTAAAAGCCATTAGCGATAGTGAACTTACTTTACAAAGGCTAGTCAAACAACAGCAACAGTTAAGTTATGCTGACCAACGTTTTAATTATGCGAATAAAGCATTTGGTCAAGCTCAAGCAATGTATCAAGAAGGACAAATTCCTTACTTAGAGTTGTTAGATGCGAGACAGGATGTTTTAATAGCGCAAGAGAACGCTGTTGATTCAACAATTGCTTCATTACAGGCCAAAGTAAGTGCTTATCAAGCATTTAATGGTCGTTGGAGTTTTGAACTAAACAACCTTTAACCCAGAGTATTAAATGTCACATATTCAACAAACTACAGATCTTCCGTCAACAATGCGCGCGCTCGCACTGCTTGAGCCAAATGACGCGATTATGTTATCTGAGCTCTCTGTGCCAGTACCGAGCCCTGAAGGCAATGAGCTCTTGATTAAAGTTGAATATGTGGGCTTAAATCATGGTGATGCCAACTTTGCAAAACAAGGTTTTTGTAAATGGCATTACCCGCATGTATTAGGCCATGATGCTGTTGGGGTGGTTGTTCAAGCAAATAAAGGTGTATTCCCAGGTGTGGGGGCACGTGTGGTATGGCACGCCAGCCTTGGTGACCAAGGCGTGTTATCTGAATACACAACTGTACCAAACTATGCGGTATCGGTTGTGCCAGATAACGTATCACCGGCAGACGCTGCAACCTTACCTTGTTCAGGTATGACAGCATTAATTGCTCTTGATAAGTTACAGCTAAGCGAAGGGGATTCACTGTTTATTGATGCAGGTGCAGGCGGCGTTGGCCAATTCGCTATTCAATTTGCAAAGCAACGTGGTGCAACCGTGTTTACCACTGCCAGCAAACACAATCATAAGTTACTTAAGCAATTAGGTGCTGATGTTGTATTTGATTACAAAGACCCAAAACTTGAAGATAAAATTCGCCGTGAATTAGGTCCGCAGGGCTTTGACGCGGTGCTTGATTGTATTGGTGGCGATACTACCATTCGTAACGTTGAGCTAATGCGCTTTTGTGGCCGTATTGCTTGTTTAAATGAATTACCTAAGTTTGAACAAGAACTTATGTTTAGGCGCGCACCAAATATTGGCATTGTATCGTTAGGCGGAGCGTGGCTTGCAAATAGTTTATGTGCGCAACAAAAGCTGAGCTTTATGGGTAACTTATTACTCGATAATGCAGCCCGAGGCGAGATCAAACTGCCACAAATTCATGCCGTTGATTTTACCGCAGAGGCTGTTTCTGCTGCTTTAAATAAACAACTTGCTGGTGGTTTTACCGGAAAACAAGTAGTGCAAGTAAGCGGTTGATTTTGCAAACTCACTGCCCAATCATACTGTTTGATGGTCAGTGCAATCTGTGCCATTTTTGTGTGCAGTTCATTCTTCGCTTTGATAAGCAAATAACCTTTAAGTTATGCCCAATGCAAAGCGATAAAGGTGAGCGTTTATTAAAGGCTTACAAAGTTAAAGATCCACTTTCCTCCATGTTAGTGATTGATAAAAACCAGCTATATAAACAAAGTGACGCTATGTTATTTATCGCAACACAATTAGGTTTTCCTTTTTCTGTAGCTAAGGTGTTTAAGCTACTGCCAAAAGGTTTTCGCGATCGTATCTATGATTGGGTTGGCCGTCATCGTTATCGTTTTTTTGGCAAACGGACACAGTGTAAGTTACTGACCGAAAAACAAAAGCAGCATTTTTTATAAACATTTAGAGTAAAGCTTGCTATTCTCTTTATTGGGAACAAATCACAATAATAAGAATATGAACATACTCTTTCTAATCTTTAGTTCGGTCTACATTGCTTTATTGCTATTACAACCAGCATTACCTCAGCCTTTTATGGCGCTATTTAAAACATTACCAATCGGCCTGTTGATTGTGGTGGTGTTAAAAGAGCGCAGTCAGTTACAAAATCGCACTTTTATTACTTTATTATTCGCTCTTAGTTTTTCAGCACTAGGTGATGTGTTGTTAGCCCTTGATACGGGGCAACTGTTTATAGGCGGTTTAGCGGCATTTTTTGTCAGCCACGCTTTTTATATCATTACAATGTTGCCAATTAAAAACTGGCGACTAGACGTTGTATTTCTTTATCTATTTTTGGCTATCATCGTTTTTTGCTTATTCTATCCAAACTTAAATGACCTGCTCATTCCCGTGCTTTTTTATATGTTGGTGCTGACCATAATGGCAAGCCTTACTTGGATGACTGATAAATCTAACGGCTTTTTAGTGTTAGGAGGGGCATTGTTTGTTGTATCAGACTCTATTCTTGGCCTTAACCGTTTTTATTTAGAAATAGCACATGCAGATATCGCAATAATGATAACGTATTACATTGCACAGCTTTGTTTGGTGACAGGATTTTTGCAAGCAACCGGTAAACATAAATAGCCGCAGTGGCTCAGTGGTGATTGCCGTGATAAAATACGCGCGTTTTAATTTTCGAGATTTCCCATGGCAAATACAGCGCACGCACTGCACATTCTTGTTAAGCACAAAGAACAAGCTGAAGACATTATCAAGCAACTAAAAAAAGGTGCTAAGTTTCAGACTTTGGCTAAAAAACATTCAACCTGTCCGTCAGGTAAAAAAGGCGGCGATTTGGGTGAATTCAAACGCGGGCAAATGGTGCCACAGTTTGACAAAGTAGCTTTCAGCGGCGAAATCTTAGAGCCACATCTAGTGAAAACTCGCTTTGGTTGGCATGTAATCAAAGTGCTATACAGAACTTAAAGTTTAAAGCCTGCCTAAATAGTGTAAGACATGTTGTTAGTCTTATACTTTTCATCTCAGTGAGTTAAAGCGCTAGGTTTAACTCACTTTGCCCAAAATCAGACCGTTATAGTTTGTAATTCAAAGGGCTATTTTAAGTCCTTTATTTT
>NZ_JAKEVM010000131.1 GCF_022398475.1 Pseudoalteromonas shioyasakiensis
GTCGTTTAGCTATGGAAGGTGGTATTGGCTTTGTACAAGAGGTTGGCGTCTTTCCAGCCACTAATGCGGGATTTTCGTTGAGTTGCTAATGCAAACCATGGGAGTACACGCACTACACCTGGCGGCGCGTCGTTTAGCTATGGAAGGTGGTATTGGCTTTGTACAAGAGGTTGGCGTCTTTCCAGCCACTAATGCGGGATTTTCGTTGAGTTGCTAATGCAAACCATGGGAGTACACGCACTACACCTGGCGGCGCTAAAAAGTGCTCTTTTCTCCAGTCTTCAGCAAAGAATTCAATTAATAACTCGTAATCAGGGTCAACCTGACTGTGATAAAGAAATAATGATGAATTACTGGCAGTTAAACGCGGCACTAGGGTATCAAACCCGGATGGTTCTACCGGTTTAGGATGTTCAACTGCATGAGTTTGGGAAATAACTGGGGTTTTAGTCAGCTCGACTTGGAACAATTTAGTCGCAGCAAAGTGTGAGTGCGTGTCAGGCATAGCCATGCTCTGTGCGCTAAAGAACACAGTAAATAGCAAGATAATGACTGAGAAAAACCGTAACAAGAACTGACCAATAAATTAAGTGGATAACAGGGATATAATGAGGGCAAAAAAATAAAACACAAGTTATTACTTAAATAAAAGTGACTAAAACAAAAGCGGGCCTAATTAAGCCCGCTTAGTAATTTAACTTTGTTAAACTTCTAATGATGACATATCGATAACAAAGCGTGAGGCCATATCACCTTGCTTTAACTTATCGAATGCGTCATTTATTTGGTCCATTTTAATCATTTCAACTTCTGGCAGAATATTATGCAGTGCACAGAAATCGAGGATTTCTTGAGTTTGCGCTATACCACCAATCAATGAGCCAGCAACACGGCGACGTCCCATTAATAATGGCACTGAGTTAGTCTCTTCAAGTTCACCCACTTGACCAACCAATACTTGCGTACCATCAATATCTAAAAGCGGAATATACGGCGTAAAGTCGTGTTTTACCGGAATGGTATTAATGATCACATCAAATTGATTTGCATGCGCTTGCATGGCAGCTTCATCGCTCGATACCAATAAATCTTTTGCGCCATAAGATAAAACCTGCTGTTTTTTCTTATCACTACGGCTAATTGCCGTAACATGTGCGCCCATTGCAGCTGCGATTTTTATTGCCATATGACCTAAACCACCTAGCCCGATCACACCAACACGGCTACCTGGGCCGACATTCCACGTGCGTAGTGGCGAATAGGTTGTGATACCGGCACATAAAATTGGTGCACATCTAGCAAGGTCTAAGCCTTCAGGCACGCTCAATACAAACTCTTCACGCACCACAATGTGTTTTGAATAACCACCTTGAGTGAGCTCACCACTAATGCGGTCTTGTCCTGAATAGGTCCCTACCATACCTTCGCGACAAAACTGCTCTTCACCGTTATGACACTGGTCACAGCTTAAACAGCTATCAACCATACAACCCACAGCAACATTATCGCCCACTTTATATTTAGTAACGCCGCTGCCTACTTCAAGGACGCGACCAACGATTTCATGGCCTGGTACCACTGGGTATTGAGTCCAGCCCCAGTCGTTTTCTGCGGTGTGTAAGTCAGAATGGCACACGCCACAATAAAGAATTTCAATTGATACATCTTCATCACGAAGTGCACGGCGTTCAAAGTGATACGGCTCTAATGGTTTTTCAGAATCATGTGCTGCATAACCGACGGTTTTCATGCTTACTCCTTAATTTTCTTCGTGTTTTACTCATGCATTTAACTAATTTGCTAATGCGCTGGTGTATAATGCATTCAGTATAGAGGTAAATTAACAAATTACACTTGCCTAAAACACGAAAGCTTTTGCCTATTTTTATCAAATTGATTTTAAGAGACCCCCATGCGTGGAATGAGCCGCAAAGAACAGGTGACGAGATCGCCTGATGCAATGAACTTATCACAAAGCATAAAAACACTCTGGCCCTATTTAATAACCTTTAAAGGCCGGGTTATTTTAGCCATCTTAGCGCTTATTGCTGCAAAAGGCGCCACATTGCTGATGCCTTGGGCACTAAAAAAAATAATTGACGCGGTTGATGCGAGTATCAACCCGCTATTAAGCGTTCCTATTGCCTTGCTGATCGCCTATGGTTTACTGCGCTTTGCCAGTGTATTTTTTGGTGAAGTACGCGATGCGTTATTTGGCCGTGTTACAGAGCACGCTATGCGCCATATTGGCTTAAAAGTATTTAAACACTTGCATAGTTTAGAACTTGCCTTTCATCTTGACAGGCAAACAGGCGGTATCAGTCGCGATATAGAGCGTGGCACAAGTGGCCTCAGCTTTTTAATGCGCTTTTTGATGTTTAACATCGTGCCAACGCTATTTGAAATAATCACAGTAGCCATTATTTTTGCAACCTTGTTTTCACCTTGGTTTGCACTGGTCACATTAATTGCGGTTGCTAGTTACATTGCTTTTACTGTGATTGTAACTCAGTGGCGTAACCGATTTATTCGTGAAGCAAATACTGCCGATAACAACTCAAACACCCGTGCAATCGACAGCTTACTAAATTACGAAACCGTTAAGTACTTCAACAATGAACACTATGAAGCGAGCACCTACGACGGCTTTTTAGCTAAGTGGGAACAAGCGAGGCTAAAAAATCGTTTATCGTTACTTGCGCTTAATTCAGGGCAAGCACTTATTATAGCCACGGCTATTACAGCACTAATGTGGCTAGGTGCCAGCTCAGTGGTCAACAAAGAGCTAACAATAGGTGAGCTTGTGATGATCAATGCTTATATGATCCAGTTATTTTTACCACTTAACTTTTTAGGTTTTGTTTATCGTGAGATACGCCGTGCGCTGACTGACCTTGAAAATATGCTGGGGCTGTTAAATCGAAAAGCCGCCATTAGCGATGACAAAGATCCAAAACCATTAAAAGCAACCAAAGCAGCTATTCGATTTGAAAATGTGTCGTTTAGTTACGACAAACAAAGACCAATTTTAAATAACTTAAGCTTTGAGGTGACTTCTGGCAGCAAAGTGGCGATTGTGGGTGCCAGTGGCGCAGGTAAAAGCACTCTAAGCCGCCTGCTCTACCGTTTTTATGATGTTGATGCAGGTAAAATTTATATCGATGAGCAAGCAATCAACACAGTGACACTTGAAAGTTTGCGCCAAGCAATTGCCATCGTACCGCAAGATACCGTGCTATTTAACACCAGCATTCGCGAAAACATCGCCTACGGAAATCCAACGGCAAGCGAAGATGAAATTGATAAAGCCATAAGCCTTGCCCATTTAGATGGATTCATTGCCAGCCTAGATAAAGGCGATAAAACCCTTGTTGGTGAACGCGGTTTAAAAGTGTCGGGTGGTGAAAAACAACGCATTGCAATTGCCAGAGCCATTTTAAAGGGTTCACCCATTTTATTATTTGATGAGGCAACATCGGCGCTAGATTCGCATTCAGAACAAGCCATTCTCAGCGCTATGCGTGAAGTTGCACAAAGACATACCAGCTTAGTCATTGCGCATCGTTTATCAACAATTACTGACGCAGACAAAATTATTGTTATGAAACAAGGACAGGTTGTTGAACAAGGTCAACATCAACAACTGCTTGAAGCAAATGGTGAATACGCACGAATGTGGCAGTTACAGCAAAGCGATGAATAAACACTGTTAACTAGTAGGTTAAATGATTAGAATAACCGCTTTATTTTTATCTATAACAAAAAGGCAACACGCAGATGGGCAGAGCTTATCAAAACAAAAAAGACTCAATGGCAAAAACTGCGGGTGCAAAAACCAAAGTTTATTCAAAGTACGGAAAAGAAATTTATATCTGCGCTAAGAATGGTGGTGTTGATCCCGATGGCAACTTAGCGCTTCGTCGCTTAATTGAGCGTGCTAAGAAAGACCAAGTACCTACGCATGTAATTGAGCGTGCAATCGATAAAGCCAAAGGCGGTGGCGGCGAAGATTACGTAGCAACTCGCTACGAAGGTTACGGCCCGGGCAACTGTATGATCATTGTTGACTGTTTAACCGACAACAACAAACGTACCTTTGCTGACGTACGTGTTTGTTTTACAAAAGCGAATGCAAAAATTGGTGCGCAAAACTCAGTATCACACTTATTTGATCACCTCGCTATTTTTGTATTTGATGGTGATGATGACGAGGCTGTTTTAGAAGCACTAATGATGGCTGATGTAGATGTAACAGATGTAGAAGTTGAAGACGGTAAAGTAACTGTATTCGCTCCACACACTGAGTACAACAACACACGTACAGCACTTGAAGAAATGGGAATTACTGATTTCCACGAAGATCTAATTGCTTTTGTGCCGCAAGTAGAAGCACCCATTGAAGGTGAAGACGTTGAAGTCATGGAACGCTTTTTAGCCATGCTAGAAGACTGTGACGACGTACAAAACGTTTACCACAACGCACAGTTTTAATTAAAAAGGCCAACCAAGTTGGCCTTTTACCTTTTAGCCCAAAGGAATCAACATTGAATACCCTCGAAGAGTTAAAAGCCGGTTCTCTACAAGGTTGTACACGGCTTCAGCTTGTTGCAGAACTAACCGAATTGCCAAAAGAAATTTATACCCTAGCCGATACGTTAGAAATCCTCGATTTATCTAATAACAAGCTAAGTGATTTACCTGACGATTTTTACAAATTAAAAAATCTCAAACGGCTGTTTTTATCATTTAATCAGTTTAAACATATTCCAGACGTGCTAAGACAATGCCCAAACTTAATCATGGTGGCATTTAAAGGTAATCAAATTACTGAGTTTAAAGCGCACTGTTTGCCAACGATGATTGAATGGCTGATCTTAACTGATAATCAAATTCCCGCTTTGCCTGATACATTCGGTGAGTACAGCAAGCTTAAAAAGCTCGCACTGGCAGGTAATCAGTTAACTGATTTGCCAGCTTCAATGGCTAATTGTAAAGAACTTGAGCTAATCCGTTTAAGTGCCAATAAGCTTACAAAAGTTGAAGATTGGCTTTTAGCTTTACCGAAACTTGCTTGGCTTGCCTTCTCTGGTAACGATTTAAATCGCTCAACTAACTTACACTGTGAGCAGTTTAGCAAAATCGCCCTGAATGAAATCGATGTTAAAAAGCAGATTGGCCAAGGTGCGTCTGGGGTTATTCATTTGGCCAATTGGCATCAAAGTCCTGTTGCCCTTAAGTTATTTAAAGGCGAGATCACCAGTGATGGCTATCCACTTGATGAGCTAAATTGTTGTTTAAAAGCAAGTGAGCATCCAAATCTCATAAAAGCATTAGGCTATGTTGATGAAGAGTCACAACTTGGTTTAGTGATGGAGCTTATCAGTAAAGAGTTTAGGAATCTTGGTTTGCCGCCCTCCCTTGCAACTTGTACACGTGATACATTCGAAGACAACTGCCAGTACGCGCCAGAAATGGTGCTAAAAATTGTCAAGCAAATGGCAAGTACCCTCGCCCATTTGCATCAAAAACAAGTAAGCCATGGTGACATTTATGCCCATAACAGCATGATCAATTCACATGGCGAGTTATTATTTGGTGACTTTGGTGCTGCAACTGACTTATCAATGCTGACGCCTAATCAACAGCTGCTATTAGAAGGCATTGAAGTACGTGCCCTTGGTTATTTTATCGATGATTTACTGACTGTAGTCACTGAACAGAACGACATTACCAACATGCTTGCTGACATAGCTCAAGAGTGCTTAGGACTCAACTCAGACAAACGCCCTCGCTTTTCTGAGCTAGTTTCACGATTATGAGTGTAGGTAATTATAAATAAAGCCTCAGTGAGGCTTTATTTTTGCTTTTTAAACGGGAACACCTGCTGCTTTAACATACCTTCTGGCATGAAATCTCCAACCACACCATATTTATCGGGCCACTCTGCTTGACCTTTGACAGCAGTGCCAAATAGATAATCTAAAAAAGAAAAGTGCGCAGCATAGTTACGGTCAATGGCCGCTTTATCAGATGAATGATGCCAATGATGAAACTGAGGCGTAACTAGTACGTACTTTAACCATCCAAATTTCACCCGAACATTTGCGTGGTTAAACACGGCCTGAAAGCCAACAATAATGACATATAAGCTAATGACATCCGATGGAAAGCCGAGCACAAAAATAGGTGTGAGCACTAAGCTACGCGTCACGAGTATTTCTAAAATATGCTGACGTGAGCCTGCAAGCCAATCCATCTCTTTTGCACTGTGATGCACAGCATGAAAACGCCAAAGCAGGGGTACTTCGTGATAAGCCCTATGCACAAAATACTGCATTAAATCGGCCACTAAAATAATTAAAAATAACTGCAGTACAAATGGCAGTTGAATAATAAAGCCTTGTACAGTATCAGACACAGCCCAGCCAAATGCATGATGCACGAACTGATTGGTAGCCAGCAATACAAAACCAATAATTAAGTGATTAACAAAGAAATGGTTTAAATCACCCTGCCACTCAGAGCGGAGAATTTTTTGTTCTTTACGGTGCGGCAGTAGCTTCTCAATTAGAATAAAAATCAGTGTGGAGCCAAGTAAATCAAGAATGAACCAATCAAGCCCCAAGTACGGCGTATTATCTCTAAAATCACCCACTTCAACATTCGGCCCACCAAATGCAATAGCAAGTAAGATCAACACCCAAGCCGTTGCACCGAGCCGCTTATTAGTATTACGAACAAAGTTCAACAACCCTAAACTGCCTGAAATAATCAATGCCACAAACATCAGCTGGCGTAAAAACTCGACACTGTAATTTTGCCTGAGCTCTGGGGTCGTTAAGTACTCTGGAAAATGAAAGGCTAACACCCCTAAACAGGATAAAACCGCTAAGAAGCAAGCAATATAACCGCTAATATTGCCTTCACCCACTTGAAACTGCTCAGCCCTAAATAGCCGATGATAAAGACGTGCCATAATATAAAAATCCATTTATTAATTTTTTGCAGCTTAACACAGAAGAATTTAGGAACAAATATGCGCTAAGCCATCACTATCATGTGTACACAACAAATTGATACTAAGCTAATAAAACCTAAAACTAGGCTGCGTTCAGGTAGGAAATGAATAATCAACGCAGGCATTTCAATAATGTGTGAAGACATTGGCCTATAGCATAAACTATGTTTTTCAAAGTTCATGAAAGCGTTTTTTAGCCTTTCAAGGTAGAGCATTAATCCAGCTAAATGAATAAGCACAAATGTCGATGGACCTAAAAACTCAAGTAGTGCCATAAGCTCATACCCCATCATTAACTCAGGTCCTGCAATGAGAATTACTAAAACCAGCGCGATTGTTTTATACAGCTTATTAGCGAATAACTGTCTAATTTTATTAAACATCCATATCCTTATGAAACGATTTAGGCTTATAAAAGAATAAGCCTTTTAAATATTATTGAAATGCTTTATCAAACTTATCTTGATCTAGGTATTTATCAAATGCACCTAAAGCATTACCCACACTTGGCTCAGCCATTAACTCTTGCATCGCAACTTCACCCACAATACCGAATGCGTTTTCCATTGCTCCCTGACCGCCGACTTCAATCGCAGCCTTTGCTTGCTTTGGGCAGTCTTCGGTTAATAAACGCGTAACTAATGCGCCAACATAGCGATTAGTTTCATCTATATCTTGCTCTGTCACGTTCGAGAAAGGCTTAATAATACTATGCGTCGACATACCCAGATAAATCCACTTAGCGAGATTTTTCCGCTCTTTGCCATTTAGTGAATCAGTTAAACACACTGCAAGTTGCTGAGCTTCTTCTGATGCTGAAGCATAACTAGGCAGTAACGACATTACAAAGAGTGAAGTAGTTAATAAGATTTTTTTCATTATTTTCCTCATAAACTGGGATTAACCATAGAATTCTACTTCAGTTTTTACACCAAATGGTAAAATGAATTCTCTAAATTCAGGGTCCCCTTGCTGAGCTTTTGGATATTTAAGGTTATACATATTCTTTTTAAACATATTTAAGAATTGCTTATTTTGCAGCTTATTATCTAATACACTGACTTTCACAACATCACCCGCTTGATTAACCATCATCATAAATAAAATTTTATCATCAGATCGTCTGAAGTCGTCTTTTGCTTTTGTCATCACATCTTTGGGAATATTAAAGTCGGGTAGGTTTTTATCTTGTGTTGATGAGCAAGACACTAACAAGAGGCATAAAGGTATTAAAAATTTATTCATAATTTGTCCCTAAAAATGTTTAAAGACAAGATACTGTGAATAAATGCTTTTATCCAGCAAAAACCAAAAAAGCCACGATAAACGTGGCTTTGTTGGATAAAGCTTAAACTTTTACTGTTCTATTATAAGAACTGACCTAGCGCTTTAACTTGGTCTAACATGCGGTTTGAGAAACCCCACTCGTTATCGTACCAAGCCATCACTTTAACAAGCTTACCATCTACTTTAGTTTGGGTAGAATCGAAGATTGAAGACGCAGGGTTGTGGTTAAAGTCGATAGAAACAAGCGGTAATTCGTTGTATTCAAGAATACCTTGCATTGCGCCTTCTGATGCTGCTTTAACGACTTCGTTGATTTCTGCTGCAGTTGTTTCACGCTTAGCAACAAACGTTAAGTCTACTAAAGAAACGTTGATTGTTGGTACACGTACTGCCATGCCGTCAAGTTTACCCGCAAGTTCAGGAAGCACTAAGCCAACTGCTTTAGCTGCGCCTGTTTTAGTTGGGATCATTGACTGAGTTGCACTACGTGCACGGTATAAGTCTGGGTGATAAACGTCAGATAAGTTTTGATCGTTTGTGTAAGCATGAATTGTCGTCATGCTACCTTGCTCGATACCTACATTGTCGTTGATTGCTTTTGCAATTGGCGCTAGACAGTTTGTTGTACACGATGCATTTGAAATGATGTTGCTTTCAGCATTTAATACTTCGCTGTTAACACCATGAACAACTGTTGCATCCATGTCAGTACCAGGCGCAGAAACGATTACTTTTTTAGCACCCGCTTCAATATGTTTAGCCGCTGCGTCACGTGAAGTGAATAAACCAGTACATTCTAAAACGATATCTACGTTTAGTGCTTTCCAAGGAAGGTTTGCAGGATCACGCTCTTGCGTAAGGGTAATTTCGTCATTACCAATTAGCATGGTGTTTTCAGCAAGTGTTACCTTTTGAGAAAATTGACCGTGTACTGAGTCAAATTGAGTTAAATGCGCGTTAACATTTGCTGGTGCTAAATCGTTGATTGCAACGATTTTGATTTCGTTGTTTTGAGCTGACTCATAAAGGGCACGTAATACGTTACGACCGATACGTCCATAGCCATTAATTGCAACATTAATCATTCTAATATCTCCCGTTAATTATTTTACTTCACTTGCTTGGCGAGCAAGCGCTTCAATGGCTTGCCAGTCTTTGTTTTCAATAAGTTGTTTATCTAGCATCCAAGTACCACCTACACAAATTACGTTTTTAAGTGCCAGGTAGTTAGGTGCTGTTTCAAGGCTAATGCCGCCTGTAGGGCAAAAAGTTACTTGTGGTAAAGGGCCACCAATTGATTTCAGCATTGCAGTGCCACCTGCTGCTTCTGCAGGAAAGAACTTTAAGAACTTAAAGCCATGGCTTGCTAATTTCATTACTTCACTTGGTGTTGCTGCACCTGGTAAAAATGGAATATCAGTGTCTTTAGCCAGTGCTAATAATTCGTCGTTTACACCTGGGCTAACCATGAAGTCAGCACCGGCTTCAACAGATGCATTAAATGTCGCTTTATCAACCACAGTACCTGTGCCAACGTATGCTTCTGGTACGGCTTCTTTCATTAGCTTTACAGCTTCTGCCGCAATAGGCGTACGTAAAGTAATTTCTAGTGCTTTTAAGCCACCGTTATAAAGCGCACGTGCAAGGGGTGCTGCATCTTCAAGTTTTTCGATAACAACAACCGGTACCACAGGTGCCGATGATAAAATTTTCTCAATGCTCATTGTTTGTTCCTCATAGCCCAGTAACGGCGTATTATTATTCTAAACCAAAGGCACTTGCGCCTAGGTCTGCACTACTTACTATATTTCTGAAACCTGCGAATAACTCTCGGCCTGTACCATATGTTTGGCTTGGTTGGCTAAGTTGTAATTCACGTTTTGCTAATTCTTCATCGCTTACGTGTACTTTCAATACACCCGCTGGTGCATCAAGCGTCACTAAATCACCTTCGTGAATTTTTGCGATTACACCACCTTCAACCGCTTCTGGTGCTAAGTGGATTGCAGCAGGAACTTTACCTGATGCACCCGACATACGGCCGTCAGTCACAATCGCCACTTTGTAGCCTTGGTCTTGTAGTGTTGCCATTACTGGCGTTAATTTGTGAAGCTCAGGCATGCCTTTCGCTTTTGGACCTTGCTCTTTAATTACAGCAATAAAGTCTGTGTTTAATTCACCACGGCTATACGCTTCTTGTAACTCACCTTGTGAGCTAAATACTTTAGCTGGTGCAGAAACAACTTGGTGAGACTCAGCCACTGCCGATACTTTGATAACAGCTTTACCAAGGTTACCTGTAAGAAGCTGTAATCCACCCTGCTTGCTAAACGGGTTATCAATCGGACGTAACACTTCTTCATCGTGTGATTTTTCTGGGCACGCTACCCATTTAACTTTGCTTGGGCCAGTGCTGTTAGTCATGATCACTGATGAATCTTTATCTAGCATTGGCTCTGTGGTGTATGCTTCTAAGCCATCACCCACAATCGTTTTCACGTCGTTATGTAAGTAACCTTTGCTTAGTAGTTGCTTCATTAAAAAGCCCATACCGCCGGCAGCTTGGAAGTGGTTCACATCTGCTGAGCCGTTCGGGTAAATACGTGTAAGAAGTGGCACAACTTCTGATAAGTCAGCCATGTCTTTCCAAGTAAGGATTACACCCGCTGCTTTCGCGATAGCTACTAGGTGGATTGCGTGGTTTGTTGAGCCGCCTGTTGATAACAAGCCAACTAAACCATTAATAATTGTTTTTTCACTTACTACGTCTGCAAGGCAGTTAGCATCTTTTGTTTCGATTAGCTGCTTTAACATGGTTTCTACAGCATGACCTGTTAAGCCATCACGTAGTTCTGTGTAAGGGTTAATGAAAGAGCTACCTGGTAAATGTAGGCCCATGATTTCCATTAACATTTGATTCGAGTTTGCGGTACCGTAGAAAGTACATGTACCTGCACTGTGATACGATGCGCTTTCTGCTTCTAATAGCTCTTCACGGCTTACTAAGCCCTGTGCAAATTTTTGACGTACACGGGCTTTTTCTTTATTCGGGATACCCGATTGCATTGGACCGGCTGGTAAGAAATACGTTGGTAAATGACCAAATGATAAGGCACCAATTAAAAGTCCTGGGACAATCTTGTCACACACACCTAAACAGAAAACACCGTCGAACACGTCATGCGATAAAGAAACCGCAGTAGACATTGCAATCACATCACGCGAGAACAATGAAAGCTCCATGCCATCACGGCCTTGAGTAACACCGTCACACATAGCCGGTACGCCGCCAGCAACTTGTGCTGTAGCATCAAACTTAGTGGCAAGGCTTTTGATGATTTCTGGATAGTCTTTGTAAGGAACATGCGCTGAAAGCATGTCGTTATAAGCGTTGATGATAGCTAGATTTGGTTGCTCGTCTGATTTTAAACGAGCTTTGTCATCGCTGCTACAAGCAGCCATAACGTGTGCAATATTACCACAGCCTAAACCAGCACGAACTCTTGTTTGTTTTTTTGCGTGCGCGATTCGCTCTAAATAAGCTTGGCGGGTCTCTTTACTGCGTTCGATAACGCGTTCGGTGACTTCTTGGATACGAGGATGCAACATATAAATTCGACTCATCTCTATAGTTAGAGGATAAAGGCTCAGTAACAATTACAGACTCCACGAAAATAATTGTACTGAGCAACTTTGATTTACCCGTTCAAAGGTACGCTGACAGGCTGTCTCTCACAACCAACCTGACACCGGTGTCACTGTATTAACTCATGACTGTGACACCGGTGTCAAC
Source organism: Pseudoalteromonas shioyasakiensis (assembly GCF_022398475.1). GTDB lineage: Bacteria > Pseudomonadota > Gammaproteobacteria > Enterobacterales > Alteromonadaceae > Pseudoalteromonas. The sequence goes on from NZ_JAKEVM010000131.1 coordinate 12,099, forward strand.
C
>NZ_JAKEVM010000132.1 GCF_022398475.1 Pseudoalteromonas shioyasakiensis
CAAATTTAATTCTGTCAGTATTTTGACCGTTGGTACACAACCTTGAGGTTGCGATGATAACGTTCTGGCAACTGAACTAGTGCCGCAAATTTATTTCTTCATCCAATAAACTATTTAAGTTTAAATGGTGCCCGGGGCCGGACTTGAACCGGCACGCTGTTACCAGCGAGGGATTTTAAATCCCTTGTGTCTACCAATTCCACCACCCGGGCATTGGGTTTGCTATTTAAAGCAAGTGGATAAAGCTAATATGGAGCGGCACACGAGGCTCGAACTCGTGACCTCAACCTTGGCAAGGTTGCGCTCTACCAACTGAGCTAGTGCCGCATCATATTAACTCTAATATTATTTTTATAACTACATTTGGTATTGTAGTTAACCACAAATGGTGCCCGGGGCCGGACTTGAACCGGCACGCTGTTACCAGCGAGGGATTTTAAATCCCTTGTGTCTACCAATTCCACCACCCGGGCATCGGGTTGCTCATAGAGCGCGTGGAGTGTTGAATGGAGGCGGAACCCGGAGTCGAACCGAGGTAGACGGATTTGCAATCCGCTGCATGGCCACTCTGCCATTCCGCCAAATTAGATAATTGGAGCGGCACACGAGGCTCGAACTCGTGACCTCAACCTTGGCAAGGTTGCGCTCTACCAACTGAGCTAGTGCCGCTTTCTTTATCTTGGGGGCTATGCCCTCTCAACACGGACGCATTCTACAGAGATTATTAAACGCGTCAATATAAAAAATGCTAGTTTTGAACTGTTTGCTTATTTTTTATCTAAAACGGTGTGTAATTAAACGTTTAGGATCAATTTTTGGTCAATTCTGACCATGCCGCTATTAAATACTGCAACATAGAACTAAGCGTTAAGAATGTTGCGACGTACAAAAGGCCGTAACTTAAGTAGATCATCCATGTATCAAACTGCCAGATCAAACCAATAATGGCTAGCATCTGTGCTGCAGTTTTAAACTTACCCATGTTTGATACAGCTACGTTGTCACGTTTACCCTGCTCTGCCATCCATTCGCGTAAAGCAGAGATAACAATTTCACGGCTAATAATAACTAATGCTGGAATAGTCATATACAAACTTTGGTAGTGGCTTGATAAAGCAACCAGTGCTGCACACACCATTACTTTGTCGGCAACCGGATCTAAGAACGCACCGAAAGGCGTTGACTGATTTAAACGACGCGCTAGATAGCCATCAAGGATATCTGTGATTGACGCAAGCCAGAAAACAAACGCAGCTGCGAAAAACGCCCATGAGAAAGGCAAATAAAATATCACCAAAAAAATGGGGATAAGAAAAAGTCTAAAGGTTGTGAGTGTGTTTGGAATATTCCACATAACTACTTGGAGATTTCTTTTTTTACTATATTCGCACGAAGGCTACGCCTTGTCATGCAAATGATTAAATATCTTTTCAGCCATTTCAGGGCTGATCCCAGGAACTTGTTTTAATTGGTCTATATTAGCAGCTTTTACCCCTTGCATGCCCCCTAAATATTTTAATAATGCTTGTCGGCGCTTTTGTCCTACACCGGTAATCTCTTCTAACAATGATTGTGTACGTTGTTTTTGTCGTTTATTACGATGCCCTGCAATGGCAAAACGGTGCGACTCATCACGAATATGCTGAATTAAATGCAGCGCTGGTGCATCTGAATCAAGTGGTATTGTTTTACGTCCGCCATCAATTAATAGCGTTTCTAAACCTGGTTTCCGACTGGTACCTTTTGCAACACCCACCAGCAATGGCATTTTATTATGCGGCCAGTTTTCAAAATATTGCTCAGCACGAGATAATTGACCTTTACCACCATCGATAAAGATGACATCTGGAATTTTGTCTTCATCGACCACTTTGTTGTAGCGTTTATTAAGTGCGAATTCCATCGCAGCATAATCATCACCACCGGTGATGCCGGTAACATTAAATCGACGATATTCTTTATTATTAGGCCCTTGCGAATCAAACACCACACAACTTGCTACCGTGTTTTCACCCATTGTATGGCTGATATCAAAACATTCCATGCGATTAATATCATCTAGGCGTAATGTTTCTTTTAATTGTGCGTAACGTTTGTTGATTGAATCCTGCGTGCTTTGCTTAACACTAATGCTGTTAAGTGCATTTTTATTAGCAAGCTTCAAATACTGTGCCCGCTCACCGCGATTAGCAACTTTTAGACTCACTTTACGTTCAGAGATTGCCGTAAGCGCTTCGCTTAATGGCTCACTTTCTTCAATACTAAACGGTAATATAATTTCTTTAGCAATACGCCCTGTTGCACCGGGAGCTAGATAATATTGGCCTAAAAAAGAAGTTAGAATTTCTTCTTCACCTGAGTCTTTTGGCACTTTAGGAAAATAAGTTTTACTGCCTAGCACTTTGTGGTCGCGGATCATTAATAAGTGAACCGCATTTAAACCGTTTAAATGAGCAAAGCCTACTACATCCATTTCGGCATGGTTACCTGAAATAGATTGTTGCTCCTGCATTTTTCGAAGCAACATGATTTGGTCACGCACTTTGGCCGCAAGCTCAAATTTAAGTTCTTTACTTGCTTGCTCCATTTTAGTAACTAAATCGGCAATGACTTCATGAGATTTGCCCAACAAAAACTTGCGAACAAAATCAACTTCTTGTTGATATTCTTCATCGGAGATTTTATTCACACACGGCGCTGAGCAGCGTTTTAACTGATATTGTAAACATGGACGGCTTCTAGCTCGGTAATACGCATCTTCACATTGGCGAACCGGAAAGATTTTTTGCATTAAACGCAAACTTTCAGATACCGCTCCCGCACTTGGGAATGGGCCAAAATATTCGCCTTTAATTTTTCGGCTACCACGATGAAAAACAAGTCGCGGATGCTTATGATCAGTTAAAAGAATATACGGATATGACTTATCATCTCGCAGCAAAATATTGTAACGAGGCTGATATTTTTTAATTAGGTTGTTTTCGAGTAATAAGGCTTCGGTTTCAGTGTTGGTCAGGGTGACTTCAATACCGCAAATATTACTTACTAATACACGCGTTTTGCTATCAGTCACATTGCTACGGAAGTAACTACTTACGCGCTTTTTTAGATTTTTAGCCTTACCAACATAGATAACTTGCCCTTCACTATCAAGCATTCGGTAGACACCGGGCTCACTTGATAGTGTTTTTAGAAAACGGGCTGGTTCGAAATCAGACATTGAGCAAATTAATGCGAGCTATCAATGTCGATCATTTTATGACGAATTGCTAAATGGGTAAGTTCAACATCCCCCCCTACATTTAGCTTTTCAAACATGCGATAGCGATAGCTATTCACTGTTTTTGAGCTTAGGTTCAAGCGATCCGCAATATCTTGCGCTTTCTCACCTTTAGTGATCATCAGCATGATTTGCAGCTCACGCTCAGACAAACTCTGGAATGGGTTTTCATCTGTGCGACCGCTTACCTGAGCAAGGGCAATTTGTTGTGCAATTTCAGGCGCAATATAACGTTGCCCTGCATTAACCGCACGAATAGCGTTAACCATTTCATCAGAGCCGGCACCTTTTGTTAGATAACCGTGAGCACCGATTTGCATTACTTTGCTTGGAAATGGATCTTCACAATGCACAGTAAGCACAATAATTTTTACATCAGGGCAATAACGACAGATTTTTTTTGTCGCTTCTAAACCGCCAATACCTGGCATATTCATGTCCATCAACACGATATCAGGTGAATGTTGACGGCAAAATTGCACCGCTTCTTCACCGGTTTTAGCTTCACCCACCACTTTAAAACCACGAACATCATCAAGTATACGTCTGATCCCTGTCCGTACAAGTTCATGGTCATCAACTAAAAGTACATTAATCAATGGAACACCCTCAAATAACCCAAATAGCTGCTTTCGCACAGTTTAATGTGCCACATTAGCACAGAAAAAGTGAAACGATAAATCAAAATATCGTTTCACTAATTAATTTTAAGCTGATGCTTTCTCGCTGAAACGATCAACCCATAGGGCAATGATACCATCACCTGTTACATTACAGGCAGTACCAAAGCTATCTTGTGCTAAATAAAGTGCAATCATTAATGCAACTGCACCTTCATTAAAACCAAGCATACTTGTTAAAAGACCCAATGCCGACATAACTGCCCCACCTGGTGCGCCAGGAGCAGCAATCATTACAACGCCTAGCATCATAATAAATGGCAACATACCAAATAACGATGGTACATCCATATTCGGTGATAAGAACATAACAGCCATTGCACATGTCACAATCGTAATTGTTGAGCCTGATAAATGGATAGTTGCACATAAAGGTACTGTAAAGTTAGCAACATCTTCTTTTACGTTATTTGCTTTGCTTGAGCGAAGTGAAACTGGAATTGTTGCTGCACTCGACATTGTACCTAAAGCAGTAAAATAAGCGGGTAGCATATTTTTTACAAGCTCTAAAGGATTACGCTTTAGTAAAAGGCCTGTAGATACATATAAAACAGTAAGCCATAGCCAATGCATAATTAATGCAGCTAGCAAAACAATACCAAATGTTTGCAGCGTATCAACCACGGTGCCAGCAACTGTCATTTCCGCGAAAACACCGGCAATGTAGAAAGGTAACGCAGGAATAATTACTTTTGCTAATAAGCCATCAATCACATCACGGCCCTGATCAGATACTTTCTTTAACGTATCAAGCTGTAACTGGCTCATACCAATACCAAAAATGAATGCCGCAGCAAGTGCTGTCATTACACTCATAAGAGGTGGAATTTCTAGATCAATAAAGCTGCCCACTTCGGTAGCAACTTCTGCTTCAAACGTTAAACCGCCATCAAACAATGGGATCATAGCGCTGACAAGTAAAAAAGCTAAGGTTCCAGCAATAACGGTTGAACCATATGCAAAGCCAACAGTTTTTCCTAACAAGTGGCCTGACCCTTTTGGTAAACCAGCAATACCTGATGCGATAAAAAATAAAATAATTAACGGGATGGTAAAGGTGATCAACTGACCTATTATTTCTTTTACTGTGTAAAGGAGTTCAACACCTGTTAGTGGCACATATAAGCCCACTAAAATACCGGCAACAATACCAGCAATTAATTTTAGAATTAAATTCATAACGATCACTTCAATTTTTAGGTGGTAATCTTTTACCACGTTTTAGTTTACTTTTGTTATAAAACAGCCAAATTAACGTTTAACTGCGCAAATTACCACCACAGCTTGTTAGAATCTAATTTGAACGTAAATATATGCGCCCTGTCGCGTTGCATTTGTTAACAAAGTTGCAAATTAATAACATGCTCGCAGTTTTGAATACCCGTATAGTGCTTATGTATAAATCAATGTTAAGTGCCGCTCTATTAAGCGTGCCTTTTACCAGCTTGGCCACCAGCCAACCCGTCACCCTTCCTTTTATTGCAGAGCAGGCAACAATTGACGGCCAGCTCAATGAGCCAAGTTGGCAACGTGCCAAAAAAATTACCATAGACAACATTACTTGGCCTTATGAAAACAGTAAAAGCCCAGTTACCACCCACGCTTATGTTTATGAAGATGGCGAAACACTTTTTATTGGCTTTGAAGCGAATGATCCAAACCCAGAACTTATTCGTGCTTTTTACCGTGACCGTGACGCAGCCTGGGATGATGACCTAGTCGGGCTAAAAATTGATTCATACAATAATTCTCAATTAGCCTATCAATTTTTTATTAACCCACTTGGTGTACAACAAGATTCAATAGAAAACGAACTGACTAAACATGAAAGCTCATCATGGGACGGTATTTGGGATAGCGTCGGTGTTATTCATGATAAAGGCTACACAGTTGAAGTTGCCATTCCATTACGCGTATTGAATTTTGACGACAGCGTAGCAAGTAAGACTATGGCGATGGAGTTTTTACGCTTTTTACCGCGCAGTGAACGATTACGTATCTCAAATATGCAAATTGACCATGGTAACAACTGTTGGATTTGCCAAATGCCAAGTTACCAAGGCTTTGAACAAGCAAAGCAAGGCAATAACGTGGCGATTATTCCATCTGTGGTGCTTGGCAAAAATGAGACTCGTGAAATTGATGGCGCACAAGTTGATGACTGGGAGTCAGAGAACAACACTGAAGCCAGCCTCGATGTTAAATGGGGGATCACCCCAGATATCACCTTAAATGCGACGATTAATCCTGATTTTTCTCAGGTTGAAGCGGATGTAGCACAATTGAGTGTGAACAATAATTTCAGTTTATTCTTCCCAGAAAAGCGTGCCTTCTTTTTAGATAACGCTGACTACTTTGCCTCAACACTTAACCTCATTCATACCCGTAATATTGCCCAGCCAGATTACGGCACGAAAATCACCGGCAGCAAAAATGGCCATACATTTGCCGGCTTCATTGCCAATGATACGCAAACCAATGTGCTGATCCCGGGCAATTTAGGCTCATCTCTTGTCGCCCTTGACGAGAAAAGTGAAAACGGTGCCCTGCGTTATCGATACGATTTTGAATCTGGGTTATCACTCGGTTCAACGGCAACACACAGACAAAGTGATGATTATAAAAACACGCTTTACAGTATTGATAGTAAATACAAACCAACAGTGAACGATGTTTTCTTAGTGCAAGTATTAAAATCACAAACGCAATACAGCCAAGATTTTATCGATGAGTTATGTGATGGTGATAACTGCTTACAACCCGAGCAAGTAATTTGTGAATTAAATAGTGACTGCGACTATAACGAAGGCGTACTTCGTGTTTTAAGTAGAGAACAGCAATCAGGTACTGGCTACTACCTAAAGTATCAACACGACGAGAAGTACTGGCGTGCCTTCGCTGATTATAATTATCGTGATGCTGATTTAAGAGCTGACTTGGGCTTTATCTCACAAGTTGATTTTAAAAAGTTTACGACTGGTGGCGAATACCGCTGGTATGGCGATAAAGGCAATTGGTGGAATCGCGCTAACCTTTACGCCGATTGGGATATTACCCATAACGAAAATAACGAACTTCTTGAGAAAGAAGCACAAACTAGTTTTTCAGTCAGCGGCCCGTTACAGAGCTTTTTTGAGGTTTCTGTTGAGCACCGTAACCGCACTGGCCTTCGCCACGATAAATCACGTTTAGATATTGACGGCAACACAGACTTGTTTAGCGAAAATGGCGTTGGTTTTTACAGTGACTTTAAACCAAAAGCAGGGGTATTTGCTTCTTTATATATGTACACAGGTAATGCCGTTGATTTAGCGAATAACCGCGTTGGTGATAAGTTCCATATACGCCCTGTGCTGAATATGAACCTTGGTAAGCATTTTGAAGTGCGTTTACGTCATACTTATGAGCAGCTTGAAGCCGATGGCAGTGAAGTATTTACCGCCAACTTAAGTGATGTACGTTTTACTTACCAATTCAACGTGAATAGCTTTTTACGCCTTGCAGTCATTTATACTGACTTAGAACGCAATCAGGCTAATTACATTGATGATGTAGATAGCCAATATAAAAAGTTAGCCACTCAGCTGTTGTATTCTTACAAGCTGAACCCGCAAACGGTATTCTTTGCTGGTTACTCAGATAATGGCTATCAAGATGATGAGCTATCATCAATTACTAAAGAGCAGCGTACGTTATTTGCCAAGTTTAGCTACGCTTGGTTACTCTAAGAGCCTATTAGCGCACCTTTTGGTGCGCCCTCCCCTTTCTTTGTTTGCTTATTCCTAAATGCTATAAGCCTATTCGCTATATGTTATAGCCAAACTTTACTTTCGTTTTTTATTCACCACAGTAAAGTGTGACTATTACAGATCACTAGCCATAGCTAGTTGATCAACGATTGAATAAATTGCTTCCAAGGGAACACTATGTCTAACATTTTTGAAGATAATTCATTAACGATTGGTAATACACCAATTGTAAAGCTTAACCGCGTAACCTCAGGTAATGTTTTTGCTAAAGTAGAATCACGTAACCCAAGCTTCAGTGTTAAATGCCGTATTGGCGCTTCAATGATCTGGGAAGCAGAAAAGTCAGGTGTATTAACTAAAGAAAAAGAGTTAATCGAACCGACTTCAGGTAACACAGGTATCGCCCTTGCTTTTGTAGCTGCTTCTCGTGGCTATAAGTTAACCCTGACTATGCCTAACACAATGAGCTTAGAGCGTCGTAAATTGTTAAAAGCCTTAGGTGCTAACCTAGTTTTAACTGATGGCGCTAAGGGTATGAATGGCGCGATTGAAAAAGCAAAAGAAATTCAAGCCAGTGAGCCTGAGAAATACATTCTTTTACAACAGTTCGAAAACCCAGCTAACCCGAAAATTCACTTTGAAACAACGGGCCCTGAAATCTATGAAGCAATGGACGGTAAAATTGATATCTTCGTAGCAGGTGTTGGTACTGGTGGTACTATTACGGGTGTTAGCCGTTACCTTAAACTAGAAAAAGGTTTAAATGTACAATCGGTTGCTGTTGAACCAACTAACTCTCCAGTTATTAGCCAAACCTTAGCTGGTGAAGAAGTTAAACCAGGCCCTCATAAAATCCAAGGTATCGGTGCAGGCTTCATTCCTGGCAACCTTGATTTAGAAGTTGTAGACGCTGCAGAGCAAGTATCAAATGAAGATGCGATTGCTATGGCTCATGAACTGATGAAAAACGAAGGTATTTTAGTGGGTATTTCTTCTGGTGCAGCAGTAGTTGCGGCAAAACGCCTTGCTGAAAAACCTGAGAACGCAGACAAGAACATTGTGGTAATTTTACCAAGTGCGACTGAGCGTTACTTATCTAGCCCATTATTTGCTGAAGAGTTCAGCGATAAAGAGCTAGTTCAGTAGCCACTAAGAATCACTTAGTTGTTAAAAAAGGATGCAGACATGCGTCCTTTTTTATTACCTAAAATAAATAAAACCAATAATTTTACCGAGTTAACTTTACATCATGCTCATTTAGTCACACACTTAATTTTAAGTTCACTCGAAAAACTACAACAATGAAAAATATACTTTTAACTATTATCCTTCTAAGTAGCAGCATTCTTTTCGGTTGCGGTTCTGAAGACGCACCAAAGGGCGAAAAAAACACCCCAGGTAATGTAGCGACTCTCTATTTTGATGCTTTATACAACCAAAACGATTTAAATCTTGCGATGGAATATGCCACGCCTAAAATGGCGCGAATTATGAAATCTTATGGCACCGCTGGGCAGTTCGCTCGTAACCTGGTTAATATGCAATACGATGAAGTGGTGATTGAAGTCGATATGACTAACATGAGTCTACGCGAACAATATGGCGATAAAGCTAACATCAATTTGATTTTTACGGGTTATTTTAATGGTAAGAAAATTGATGATATGCGCAGTGTGAAAATGATGCGTAAAAAAGGCAAGTGGTACATTGAAAAAATTAATGCCGATCCATTTGCGCGATAATTAATTACGAAAACTAAAAAAGGGCCTAAAGGGCCCTTTTTTTGAAAGAGTATTACTGCAGAACAGTATGGATATTACTCTTCGTCAAACTCTTGATGTTGACGCTGTGCAGGACGCGCTAAGATTTCAACGTAAAACGATGTAAGCTGTTTTGCTTCGATATCGCTAATACATTTATTAATCTCTGCCACGTGAACGACATTGGCCTCATCCGCTGATTCACCAAACTTACAGTCAAACGCCCAATAGTCGGCGCCTGCTGGGAGTGTTTTATTACGCTCACGTTTTAAGTATTTTTTTACTTCGTGCTTGGCTGCATCAACCATACGAGGATATTTAATTTTCTCGTGGTTTAGCGTGAATGTTTTCTTCATTATAGTCCTAGTAACTTGGTTCAATGACAATGGCATTAAGCCATAGACTGCTATTATAACAAGCACATCTTAATTTAGCTGTACTTTTTGCAGTTTTACTTAAATATAAGTCTATTCTTAGCTTATTCTTAGTGTATTCGAAGTCTATGACATTTCGATTAGCCACTTATACCTAAGCTGTAGCTAAATGAAGAGGTTGATGTATCGCCTCGTCAGTAAGGCTATCATAAAATGCAGCTGCATCGATTTGTGGGCGCTCAACGGGTTTATTTTTTTCATAAAAGCGTTTTCTAACTGCAGGCTCACAGTTATCAATCACTTCTAGCGGCACATGTTGCTTATCATCACGAACATTCAGTGGCTCTGGGTTTAAACAATGACGTAATCTGATGTCTGATAAACCACCTTGCAATAGTCTAAGTGCATTTTCTTGCCCAATCAGCATATCAAACTGTTCGGGAGCTAATGGTTGTGTGGGGCCTGCACCTAACTCGGTGCGCAAAGCAGATTCAGATACTTCAGGATTGCTTAATTCAGTTTTTGGCAGGTGAAACTGGCTAAAATCGAGCGCATCATGAGAAAGCATTGCTAGTAATAAAGCAAATTCTCCAGAGCGGTGCTCATGAACACTTTTATTTAGACGATTATCGAGTTGGCTCTCTGTGAGCAACAAACCATCAATTTGCATAGTCTTTAGCCAAATAGTTTCTTGATTAACCAGTTATCGGCATTTATGCATTTTTCTTTAGTTTTTTTCTTTACTTAAATAATAAGTTTGCTATTATCAGCGCCGTTGCATTGGAGGGGTTCCCGAGCGGCCAAAGGGATCAGACTGTAAATCTGACGGCTCAGCCTTCGCTGGTTCGAATCCAGCTCCCTCCACCACTTTCCTTCTTAGAAAAGTGGGGCCAAATGCAATAGTAAAAATTTGTGTGGAGGGGTTCCCGAGCGGCCAAAGGGATCAGACTGTAAATCTGACGGCTCAGCCTTCGCTGGTTCGAATCCAGCTCCCTCCACCACTCTTTACTCTTTCTAGCTTTACTCTTTCTAGCTTTACTCTTTCTAGCTTTACTATCGCTAACTTTACTATCGCTAACTTTACTATCGCTAACTTAAGCTACCAACTCAAACTACTTCCATTTGCTTTTAACCATTGCTCGGCTTTTTTATAATTTGGATAAAACTGGTTCACACGTTGCCAAAACTTAGCGCTATGGTTCATATGTAAAAGATGCGCAAGCTCATGTACAACCACATAATCAATCACCCAGGTTGGCGCACTTGCTAAATGTAAATTAAAAGTCAGCTCGCGGCGTTTATTACAACTGCCCCAACGACGTTTATAATGTTGAATTTTAAGCTTTGTCGGTAATGTTTCTGACATCTGCAAACAATAATCATGAACACGCATTTCAATATAGCTTTCAAGCTTTTCATGTAAAAACTGCTCAAGCAAAGCTAGGTAGTTAGCTTCTTGATGTTTGACGCGTGATGATATTGATAAGGTAAGCTGAGACTGTGCATCTTGTTGCCACATGCTTTTCGGGCCTTTAGCGAATACTATCGGCACGTTTTGCCCAAACAACTTAATAGTGGCGTTTACTAATGGTAGTTGACGGCGTTCAGCATGAATGGATTGTTTTGCTATTTGTTCAGCGACCCAATCTTGCTTGGTCTTTAGCCAAGCATCTATTTCAGTTTGTGGAACATAAAAAGGCGCATAAACGGTCAATTTCTGCTCGGCAACTTTAATTGCGACGGTTGTTCTGCGCTTACTACGCTTTAGGGTGTAATCCAACAAAGGTCAGCCAATTCGATTAATAAAAATAAGAGATTCCATTTTACCCTGCTAAATAGCTGCTAATCTATAAAGATGACTCACAAATAAGTTTTCACCCTTATGCCTGACAAACCATGTTGTAGTTATACCTCACCAACAGGTAACAAGTGCCAAGAAACAGATATGGGCTCTGGATTTTGCTTTTGGCATGATAGTAAATTTGATAAATCAGGGCTAGATCTAACCCAAAAATTAGAGCGCTATGCAAAAAAAGGTGGCTTATTAGAAGGCCTGCAATTGCAAAGAGCGAACCTTTCAGGACTTAACTTAATCAAGCAGGATGACGAAGAAGGTTATGATCTCTCCTATTGTAATTTTTATCGTGCTAATTTAACGGGCGCTCATTTATTTAATAATAAAATAGCCAACGCTTCATTAATGAAAGCCAATTTACATAGTGCGAGTTTGCA
>NZ_JAKEVM010000133.1 GCF_022398475.1 Pseudoalteromonas shioyasakiensis
AACATATAATACCCCTCCAGAGGAAAGATGCTTATACCTAAGCGTCTTTTTTTATGCCTGAAATTTACGGGTAAAAATACACACACACGGTATCCTTTGGAGTTTTAATTGAAATTACGTCACCTCTCACAGTTAACTGTAGCCATTGTTGCTGCATTATCTACTTCAGCCTTTGCTGAGCAAGAAAAAACCACTGCTAAACAAGATGCTTTTGAAAAAATCGAAGTAACAGCGCGTAAGCGTACAGAAAGCATTTTTGAGTCGCCAACAGCAGTGACATCAATCGGCGAAAACCTGATTGATAAAGCGAACATGAGCAACCTTGAAGACATCGGTAAATACGTACCTAACCTAAACATCACTCGTTATGGTGTAGGTAATGCGGCCCATGCATCTGTATTTATTCGTGGTATTGGTTTACAAGACCACGTGATCACAACTGATCCGGGGGTAGGTGTTTACTTAGACGGTGTTTACCTTGGTCGCCAAATGGGCTCTAACTTATCATTACCAAATGTTGAGCGTGTAGAGGTATTACGTGGTCCACAAGGTACTTTGTACGGTCGTAACACATTAGGTGGTGCAGTAAATATTATTACTAAACAACCTGGTGATGAAGGCATTGTGACTACAAATGCAAAAGTAGGTAGCCGTGGTCGTTTAGCCGGTGACGTTTACTTTAATAACAGCCTTACTGACACTGTAAGCATGTCTGCAAGCGTGTCTTATAAGCAACGCGATGGTGTAGGTGAAGCAATTAACCTTGCAAACCCAGAAAAAGAAATTGGTGAAGAGCAAGAGTTAAGCGGTCGTATGGCGCTTAAATGGCAAGCAAACAGCGACTTATCTTTTGTGTTCTCAATTGATGGTGTTGATAACGAATCAGGCCAATCACCATACACAATTGAACTAACGGCGCCACTTGACCCGAATGACCCATTCAATGGTGATTTCCCACTACTAACAGAAGACATGTTACCAAGCGATCCTGATGATTTAGCAACAACGGTAGCGGGTATTGAATCGACGGCTTATTCAGGCTGGGGTACTTCACTAACAGCTGACTGGGATATCAATAATACGTATACGGCTAAGTTCATCACCAGCTACCGTAGCTCAGAATACGAAGGGGGTCTTGATGATGACGCTGTTGCCCTTAACTTATCAGAGTTCCCTGAAGAAGGCGGCGCAGATCAATATTCATTCGAAATCCAGTTAAACGGTAGCTTCGATAATATGGACTTTGTGTCTGGCTTATACTTCTTTAATGAAGATGGCTTCACAAGCTCTGGCCCGTTTGTATTTAGCCCATTCAATACACCTGATGGTCTTCTGAATGATGGTACTACAGCGTCTTTTGGTGATTATGGTTACTTTGATATCAACCAAGAAACTAACTCATACGCAGCTTATATCAATGCGAGCTATGACCTAAGCGACGATTTAACTGTAGGCGGTGGTCTACGTTATTCGAAAGATAAAAAAGAAGCCGATGCCTTATTCCCAACGTTTGCGACACGTAAATACGTAAGTGCTGATTTTGATGCAGTAACATGGGATTTAAATGCGTCTTACCAGCTTAGCAATAACATGAACGTGTATGGCCAAATCCAAAAAGGTTATCAAACAGGTGGTTTCCCTCCGCGTCCATTTGGTGGTCCTGATCAATTTGTTTCTTTCGATGAAACAAAAGCAATTAACTATGAGCTTGGCCTAAAAGGTCAAGTACATGAAGATGTATCTATGATGCTTGCTGTGTTTGTTACTGACTACACAGACCTGGCATTACCATTCTCAGATCCAACTGCAGGTGGCGGTTTTGTTACTATCGTAGAAAATGCCGGTGAATCTAAAGCACAAGGTATCGAGCTTGAGACAACAATTGCATTTACTGATGACTTTACGCTACGTAGCGCAATTGGTTACCTAGATTCAGAAATCACAGAAGTAGATGACGGTGTATTAGGTATTGGTAAAGGTGACTCACCAGCACTAACACCACGTTGGACTGTGATGGTCGCACCTTCTTATTTCATTGATTTAAGTAACGGTGGCACAGTGGCAGTAAACGCTAACTATTCATACCGCAGCGATATGCAAGGTCAGTCGGTTTACAACCAAAGTGAACATATTGACTCTCGTGAATTAGTGGGCTTCAACATTTCTTACTTAAACCCGAACGGTGACTTTGAAGTGACTCTTTACGGTGAGAACGTGTTAAACGAAGTATACGATGTAGGTCGCTTACAACAATCTGGTTTTGTTGGCGTAATGCGCAGCAATGACCGCAGTGAATTTGGCTTAAAATTCAAAAAAGAATTTGAGCTTTAATTACTAACAAAAAAGGGCAAGTAAATACTTGCCCTTTCTTTTTAATTATTTTTCTCTTGTTCTCGCTTTTCGCGCGCTTCTCTTAATTCTTCAGCCAGTTCTTTTGCTTTTTGCTTGGTTTTTTCAGACAGCTCACCAGCCGCTTCTTTACTCTCAATCCATGCATCTAAGGCAATTTCTTTACCGTCGTCATACATGCTTAATCCCATCTTTTTACTCTCTTCAAGTAACTCTTGCAGTGAGTCGTCATTAAACTCGTTGGTGGCGTCTTTTACGTCGCTCCAAGCATCATTTAGGGCTTGCTTTACTTCCTCTTTTGCTTCGCTGGCATCTTTCTTGGCTTGTTCTGCGTCATCACAACCCGTTAAGGCAATACAGCCTAATAAAACTAAGCTTGCTAATTTGTTCATATTTTTCTCTAATAGTTAATCAACTATTAAGCAGTATAAGCAATAAAAAATGAATATAGCTAGAACAGCACGATTAAGTTTTCGGTTAATGGATGAAAATGATGCCGAGCTACTTTATGAGCTCGATAACGACCCTGAGGTAATGAAACATTTAACTCGTGGCAAAGTATCCAGTATGCAGACCATTAAAGAGGTGTTTATTCCACGCTTGAATGCCTATAAAAATGAGCAAAAAGGGTGGGGGCTTTGGCAAGTAAACATCATCGAGAGCAATGAATTTATTGGTTGGGTATTAGTCAGGCCTATGGGCTTTTTTGAACAGCCTGATTTTAGTGATTTAGAAATTGGCTGGCGCTTTAAAAAAATGAGCTGGGGCAAAGGCTATGCGTCTGAGGCAGCACTTGCCATTGCTAAAGCCGTAAGCGAGCCAGAAGAAATAAAGTCGCTCAGTGCCACAGCACTTCAAGATAACCTAGGCTCAATAAAGGTGATGGAAAAACTAGGCCTTAAGTTTGTAAAAAACTATACCCATAAAGATGAGCAAGGTGAATTACCTGCAGTACTTTATTCATGTCCTAAAGAGCAGCTAAGCTAAGTTAACCGTAACTAATTGACCTTATGGGTTTCACATGTCTAAATGGTCAAAATAACATCAAGAAAAAGGAAGTACCATGGCAAATTTAGTCAAATACGCGGCACATCTGTTGATCGTTACCGCGATATTCTTTCATCCGTCAAGCTTTGCAAAGCAAGCGGCTGTCGCGATGCCAGATAGTTACAGCAGTGATACGGCGCGGGCTATTTTAGAGCAAGGCGGCAACGCCGTTGATGCGGCAATTGCGGCACAGTTTGTATTAGCGGTTACTTTACCAGAAGCCGGAAACATCGGTGGCGGCGGCTTTATGTTGATCCAAAAAGATGGCAAAGGTGATTTTATTGATTACCGCGAAACAGCCCCTGCTGCAGCTCATCGCGATATGTACCTTGATGATAAAGGCGATGTTATTGATAACATGTCTGTGTACGGTATTCACGCAAGTGGAGTTCCGGGCAGTGTTGCTGGTATGTGGCTTGCCCATCAAAAGCACGGAAGCTTAGAGTGGAAAACACTGCTAGAGCCTGCGGTTAAATTAGCCGAGCAGGGCTTTATTGTGCATCCTAAGCTAGCCGCAAGTATCGAGCGTTACATTGCGCGAATGGCCAAAAAATCGGTAAACATTAACTTTGCTGATTACTTTGCTGATGCCAAAGCAAATAAGGTATTTAAACAGCCGGAACTTGCCGCCACACTAAAACGTATTCGTGATCAAGGTAAAGCAGGTTTCTACGAAGGTGAGACAGCGAAGATCATTGCGACGTTTATGAAGCAACACGGCGGTATTATTACTGAGCAAGACTTAAAAGCTTATCAAGCTAAATCGCGTACACCGATTAAAGGTAATTGGCGCGGTTACGAAGTGCTCACATCGCCACCGCCAAGTTCAGGTGGTATTGCTATTTTACAATGGCTAAAAATGTACGACTTGGCAAAGCCAGAAGGAAAGCTTGAGCATAACTCGACCACCTATGTTCATATTTTGGCTGAAGTAGGTAAGCGCGTATTTGCCGACAGAGCTGAATATTTAGGCGACCCAGATTTTTATGAGGTGCCAAAAACAGCTCTACTTGCAGATGATTATCTCGCCAAGCGTGCAAGTACAATCCATCCAGATGCCATTTCAACTACCGAGAACATCAAACCAGGTTTACACGAAAGTGAGCAAACAACGCATTTTTCTATTCTAGATAAGTGGGGTAATGCCGTTGCTAATACCACGACCATCAACTTAAGCTTTGGCAGTGGCGTGGTTGTATCGGGCGCAGGATTTATTTTGAATGATGAAATGGATGACTTTAGTGCCAAGCCAGGTGTGATGAATGTATTTGGTGCAATTGGTGGTAAAGCTAACGAAATTCAACCTCATAAACGTATGTTGAGCTCAATGACACCGACCATTCTACTTCAGGATAATAAAGTTAAAATGGTAACTGGCTCTCCGGGTGGCACCACGATTATTAGCTCTGTGTATGAGTCTATTTTAAATGCGGTTGAATTTGATATGACTGCAGAGCAAGTGGTAGACAGCCCACGTTTTCATCACCAGCTATGGCCTAAAAATGTGATTAGATACCACACAGGTCTTGAACCAAAGGTTGTTAAAGCGCTTGAGAAGATGGGTTATACACTTGATGAACGCCATTTTGGTGATATGCATGTGATCATCAATAAAGACGGTAAGTTAGATGCAGCCTCTGAAGCATCTGGCCGTGGTAAAGCAATGGTGTTTTAATTAAGCTTTAAACCAGACACAAAAAAAGCACCCTCGGGTGCTTTTTTTGATGAGCTGTTTAACCAATCGCTGGAATAAGCCCCGCCATTTGTAAACCTTGAGCACTAATAATAAGCACACCAAACAGGGCGGCCAGTGCTAAGCCAATATTACCGCCTTTAACTTGGTAACCCGCATCAGGTTTGCTGCTTCGTTGCTTATAGACCATAGCAACCGGTAAAAACACCGCTAAAATAACCAGGGCAATGGCGGCGTAGCCAAGTGCCATAATAAACCCTTGTGGATAGAATAGCGCAAAGCCTAGCGGTGGAATAAAGGTGATCAAGGCTGTTTTGATTCGATCTTTACTGCCATCACCTTTTTTAAATGCATCTGCAAAAAAGTCGAATAAACCTAAACTCACTCCTAAGAAAGACGTTGCTAGCGCTAAATCAGCAAAAATGTTCACAGCAGTAGCAACATGTGGGCTGTGAGCAATGCTAGCAACACTGCTTACAAATCCCGGTAAGCCTTGGCTTTGCAATAAGTCGTTTTGACTCATCATGCCTTGGCTAAGTAACTGCCAAAAAATGTAAATGACTAAAGGTAGTGCCGCACCTGCCACCATTACTTTACGAAGTGTTTTGATATCTAAACCCACGTATTTCACAATCGATGGAATAGAGCCATGAAAACCAAATGAGGTAAACACCACCGGGATTGCAGATAAAATTAGACCTTGTTCAATCGGCATTTCAAGTAAGTGTTGACCGTGAACATAAGGCGTCAGCATATAAAATAAGCTGGCTAATACACACACTTTAATGGTGAACAGTACGCGGTTAAGTTTATCGACTTTGCTAGTACCTAGTGTCACCACAGTACCAATCACAACAGCCAGAATAACTGAGCCAACTTGCGGCGCTAAAGAAAGCGATAAACCATTGTTGAGCTTTTCTTGTAATTGCGCACCGCCACCTGCGATATAGGCAGCGCATAATGCGTAAAACAAAAACATCACCGAAAAGTTAGCGACCCATTGCCCACGTTTACCCAACCATGACTTAGCTAACGTATTGAGGGTTGCATCTCTGTCGGCATATTGATGGAGCTCTAGCATCAGCAATGCTGTGTAGGTCATTAAAACCCAAGTTAAAAAGATTAGTGATAACGCTGTTGTGAAACCAAGCCCTGCGGAGGCGATAGGCAATGCCAGCATCCCTGCACCTATGGTGGTGCCAGCAACAATTAACATGCTACCTATTGTTTTATTTTTAAGCACTTTTTGCCCCTTAAACTTCGTGAGAGGCAAGCAAGATATAACTTGTTTAACAAAACTTAAATAGTTTTGTTATAAATCAAAGAAATTAAATGTAACCTATGATTTACATGTGCAAACAGGCTGTTGAAATCAGCAAATAACTTTTTGCCAAATAGCATGAGTATTCGTGTTGACAAAATCACCATTTAGGCGGATTCTTAAGCTTCTTCAACTTACTTTATTAAATACCATGATGCAGCTAAACCAACGACCAACAAACAATTGTATGCGCCTGACCTCATCAGTCGTATGGTCTGTTATGTGCTGCGGTTAATTAAGTAAGTTTTACTAACCGCGTTCTAAGCGGTTGGTTATTTCCCTTTTAAATTCTCTTCCGCTTTTTTCGCCTTTTTAAAGGAATAAGCTTGTGCCTGTTAAAGCCTCATATTTTTTAATGGTGGTGATTTGGTCAACAACACCACTGGGTATTGTTTGGAGTAGTGAAACGGTAGCGCCGACTCTGGCTGTGTTTTTACGCATGCTGGTGGGGCTGGTGTTGGCTTCGTTTGTCGTTGCTGTTGCCAATATCCGAGTGCCATGGCATCGCCGTGCTTTATTCCTTTATGGCTATTCAAGCATAGGTATTTTTGGCGGCATGTTATTAAGCTACATGGCTGCTAAAACAGTGCCTTCAGGGTTAATATCATTGATGTTTGGCCTTGCGCCAATTTTATCGGGCTTACTTGCGCAAAAGATCTTGAATGAACCTAAGTTTAGCGCCATTAAGCTTGGCGCACTTGGCTGTGCTTTAATCGGTTTATTTTTAGTAAGCCAACGCCATATTCAAGGTGGGGTAGAGCAGCTTAGTGGTCTGTTATATGTATTTATGGCGGTGTGCTTTTTTAGTTTGAGCGGTGTGATGATCAAACGGGTAAGAATTGCTATTCATCCAATGGCCACCACATTTGGTGCGTTGGTTTTTGTAACCCCACTGTTTTTTATTACTTGGTTGCTTGTAGATGGCCAACTAAATAGCCAGATGTGGAGTGCAAAATCACTGTACTCAATTGTTTACTTAGGCGTGTTTGGTTCATTAATTGGTGCGCTGGCGTATTTTCATGTATTGCAGAAGTTGAACGCCAGCACGGTCGCATTAACAACCCTGATCACACCAAGTTTTGCAATCGCGATTGGTGGTTTACTTAATGATGAGCCCATTGACCAAGCACTGATTGTTGGCGCGACCATCATTATGATTAGCCTCGCATTTTTTCAGTTTGGCGATAAGTGGCTAAAGCGCTTTAAAGGCGTGAAGTCGGTAGAAATGAGTTAAGGTTAGTAGCCGCTGCAGCGGCTACATTTTTGCAATTTGAATGACTAAACGACGGTTTTTGTTTCGGTCTAAAATGTTGTCGTTGCTAGCAACATGGCGCTTTTCACCGTAACCATCGGTATCTACTTTGCTTTCATCGACCCCTAAGCTAACAATGTAATCCTTAATCGCTTTAGCGCGTTTCTTTGATAATTCGAGGTTGTTCCAGCGACCACCGTAGCTGTCGGTGTAAGATGATATTGAAATAGACTCAATATTGGTGTCGTACTTTAAGTATTCGCCAATTTTGTCTAAGCGTTTTTGTGATGATTTAGTCAGCTTGCTGGTATTAGGCTCATAGTTCATCACTGTGAACGAAATATCTTCAAAGCTGTAAGGCAGCATTGCATCTCGGCACTGTAAAAACGCCCAATAGGCTTGCTTAAAGTTGACACTCGATAAACCAACGGCAATTTTATCGGCACTGTTTTGCCAGTCTTGGTAATAAAATGTCGGTTGGTAACCTTTTTCAAGTTCGGTCAGCATTTCCCAAGCAGTTTTGTTGCCAAGCTCGCCGTCAAATTTGCGTAATAGTTTCATATTCGCTAAGTCTCGAGCAGGCATACCTGCACGCCAACTAGGTGGTACGGCTTTTAGACCAGCAATACTGTAATTGTCTGGGCGTACGACCATATCAAGGTTAAAATTTACGTCTTTATTTTTACTGGCAGTGGTACTGAAAATTGCTTCACCATAGTAAGGAACTTCATGATTTAATTGGCATTCTAAGCGAGAAGTTTTAACCATTTGCCAGTTCGACATATCAGCATTAGCGGTATACTCACGCATGGCTGCATGCGCATTTATACTTGCAACTGAGGTTAATAGGCCTAGGCTTAAAGGAAGTAATGAAAGCTTCATCACGGTAATTCTCCAACAAATCATCAATGCCAAATAATTGGCAATTTTTGTGTTTAATTGCATCAGCATACTAAACACAGGGCTAGCTGAATAATATAAAGCAAGTAATGTGCCTAAAAACTCAGTAAGAATCTGCGATTTCACACTATTTACTCTAGCAGAGTAGCCGTGGTTTTTGACATAATAGCCAGCTTACACTGGCAAACCAAGAAGACTATGGAAAATACTGAACAAACTCTCTTCGCAAAACGCTTTCGTGGCTTTTTTCCTGTTGTGATTGATGTTGAAACCGCAGGTTTTAATAAAGAAACCGATGCGTTATTAGAAATCGCTGCATCTGTCCTTAAAATGGATGACGACGGCGTGTTAAGTATTGATCATACTGTGCATTTTCATGTTGAGCCATTTGAAGGCGCTAATATTGAACAAGCGGCCATTGAGTTTAATGGTATTGATCCATTCTCTGCGCTGCGTGGTGCAGTGCCTGAAGAAGAAGCGATTAAAGAAATCTGTAAAGTTGTACGCAAGGCACAAAAAGCAGCGGGTTGCCAGCGTTCAGTGGTTGTAGCACACAATGCAGCGTTTGATCACGGTTTTTTAAATGCTGCCATTGAGCGTTGTAAAATTAAGCGCACGCCATTTCATCCATTTGTTAGCTTTGATACCACATCACTGGCAGGCCTTGCACTAGGGCAAACAGTATTAGCTAAAGCGTGTAGGGCGGCAGGTATTGAGTTTGATAATAAGCAAGCTCACTCAGCATTATATGATACCGAGCGTACTGCAGAACTGTTTTGTTTAATCGTTAATCGCTGGCAACAACTCGGCGGTTGGCCATTGCCTGAAACTGAAGCAAGTGAAGAAGAGCAAGACTCAGCCGTTAAAACGACTGAGTGATCTTACCTTCAAAAAAACGCACCATGTTAGGAGGGTAAATACGTGAAAACTGTTTACTCTCTTGCGCTATCTTAAGCTCCACCCCTGGATGCATTAGTTCATTCACTTTTAAGCGGCTTGTTGCCAATAAGCGCGCAATCTTAATTTTCACTAAGTGTTTCTTTTTCCTAGTATTGGCCGTTTTAATTTTAATCTGCTGTTCGCTGGCAGTGATCTTTTTAATATAATGCGCACGCTGGGCTGGGTCGGGTATTTTATTGGCCTTTTTGCGAGCTTGTTGTAAGGCAGCTGCTTTTGTCGCTAATAACTTTTCAAAGTCATTAATTTGCTGCTGCTTTTGGCGTAAATCATGCCAGTACTGAGCAATGAAAACCCGTGTTTTAGTGCCTGATGGCGCACCAAGCTCGCCAGTTTCAATTCGCATCGCATCTAAAATATTGCCACCAATAATTTTGCCTCGCGGGTTATTGGCTTTGCCGACTCGAATAAGGCGGCGAGCGCTTAAATCACAATGTAAAGCTTGGCGTTCAATGAATAAATCTTGCTCTGTTTTTATATGGCAGTACTGAGCATAACCCACTGAGATAGTGCGCGAAGCCGTGATGTTACAGGTAAAGTTTTCGACGTTTTCACGTTTTCTGCCAACAGCCCCAAGCATGACGGTGACTTCACTTTTACTTTCAATTGTGGCTGATTCAACAAAGCCTAATACAGTGATATCCCCCGTGGCTTTGACGCGCATACCATCTTTTACATCACCACTAATAATAACACTGCCATCAAATTCGACATGGCCCGTACTCACATCTACATGATGAAAGCACAATACGTCGTCAACGCGCATACCGCGGGGTAGGGCAACAGGCACCCCCTTCGCATCGGCAATCAACATATCGCTATTATTAGGGTCAATACGCGTTCCTTCGAATGGCTCAAGGGGTAAGTCTTTACCGGGCTTAGCTGGCATCACATCACCAAACACAGTAAAGCCATCTTCACCGGGTGTTGCAGGAACTCGTTGCATTAATGGTGTACCCGGCTTAACGGTAATAATGGCACCTAAATTACGCATGTCGACTTTACCGCCAGAGGTCGCTTGCGGGCTAAGAACGCGGTCTTGGGCTGTAGAGCATAAGCGTACAAATTTAGCATCAGTGCCTTCTTTAGGCATTCTGCCATGGGCAACAATTGCGGTGTAATGGGCGCCCGGTGGTTGCTTAAATTGTTGGCCTAAAAAGGTATCAAGGGCACGTAAACTAATGCCTTTAATCACTCCCGCCTCTGCAAGCACCTCTTGCGCCATATCCATGCTAACAATTTTACCGCCACGGGCTGTTGTTAAGCTTGCTTCAACCACCATGTTTTTAGCATCGACTTTTACTTCAAGGTGAGCATCAACGGCTTTAGCAACCACTAAAGATTGGTTTTGATATTGGCTGCTAGGTATAAACAACTTACCTATATTGGCATCAATATATTCGTAGCAGGCATAAGCAGACTGCTCAAGTAATTCAATTAGTTGAGAACTTGTAGTAGGAAAACCCGCATCTCGAGGATGCTCACACAAAGTGACATAGCCGCTTTGTTCATCGAATGAAAACATCGACATCTGAAAAGCCCTGTAAAAAACTGCCTGTTATTATAGTTATGTGTTGTTACAGGTTATTTTTGAAGAAGGGTAACAACGTTTCCTATTTCAGCACAACTTTTGTACTATGTTAAGAAAATGTATGCATTAAATGTAAAAATATGTATAAAAACAGATTTTTCTTGCTGGAAAATTCAGCATTCAAAGGCACTTAGCAAAAATTTCCTGATTAATGCCTTGAGTATGAATAGGCTACTCAGTTATACTGCACGAACACTCTGAATGAGATACCAAATTCAGGGGCTGATTAGGATTCGACGGAATTCAAGACGCCCGAGGTGCATGTCGAGGTGCGGTTGGCCTCGTAAAAAAGCCGCAATTTAAAGTAATCGCAAACGACGATAACTACGCTCTAGCGGCATAATAGCCCGCTAGCACTTCTCCGGTGTATGTCTGTGGACCCGGTTCTGAAGTGTCACCCTACACGGACTCGCTACGGAAACCCTGGCCGGGGTTGAAGGGCTAAAACTAAGCGGCCTCGCCTTTGCAGATCGTGTTCGTCCGAGCTGTATAAGGTTAACTAAAAGACGATACTAAGCATGTAGTACCAAAGGTCGAGGCTTTTCGGACGGGGGTTCAAATCCCCCCAGCTCCACCACTTTAAAACCGCTGTAGCCCAATAATTTCAATGGTTACAGCGGTTTTTTGTTTCTATAGGCTTCTATATCCCTCTACTAAATACACAATTCCTGCACGCGTTGTTTTAAAGGCTTTCATGCTACATTTTCTTTCTAATCTTTAATCATTAAATAGTGCAAATACACAATTATTACACACGGATTTTTGACTATAAGCTTGGTAAAAATTCAGCTGATAAGAATGTGCTTTCATTGAAAAGTCAAAGTAAGTCTGTCGGTGTTGAGTATTCATTCTCGAAAGTTAACCTCTAACATATAGCAGCTCAGTTTTACCATAGAATCAAAAATTGCTTTATAGATTACGCATAACTGAAAGATCTTCTTGTCACTTTTATCT
>NZ_JAKEVM010000134.1 GCF_022398475.1 Pseudoalteromonas shioyasakiensis
AGATAATGAAATACACTAGATCTTAGTAAAAATGACTAAGAGTTAGGGAATATGAGCCAATTTCGCCAGCAGGATAATTTACTCGGCCAATCTGACAGTTTTTTAAGTGTACTTGATCAAGTTTCGCAACTAGCCAGTTTAGAAAAGCCAGTCCTTATTATTGGTGAGCGCGGTACGGGTAAAGAACTTATTGCAGCCCGTTTGCACTTCTTATCTAAGCGTTGGGACCAAAACTATATAAAGCTCAACTGTGCAGCGCTTAACGAAAACCTGCTCGAAAGTGAATTATTTGGTCATGAAAGTGGTGCATTTACCGGTGCCAGTAAACGCCACGAAGGCCGCTTTGAACGTGCTAATGGCGGTACGCTATTCCTTGATGAATTAGCCAATACCTCGGCGATGGTACAAGAAAAACTACTACGCGTTATTGAATACGGCGAGTTTGAACGTGTTGGTGGTAAGCAAACCGTTAAAGTCGATACCCGATTAGTCTGTGCGACCAATGAAGACTTACCAACCCTTGCTGAGCAAGGCGAATTTAGAAGCGACTTACTCGACCGCCTCGCCTTTGATGTTATTACCCTGCCCCCGCTGCGTGAACGCCAAGAAGATATCATGTTATTGGCAGAACAATTTGCAATTAACATGGCTCGCGATCTTGAGTGGGAGCTATTTAGTGGCTTTACGCGTAGCGCCATCGAAACGCTACAATCTTATGAGTGGCCGGGTAATATTCGTGAATTAAAGAATGTGGTTGAACGTAGTTTATATCGTCATGGTAACGAACATATTCCCGTTCACCAGATTATTTTAGACCCATTTGCGAGTAAATTTAGACCTAAACAGCGCGTTAAAGCTGCAGTTAGCAGTGCCCCTGTTGCAAACGTCGAAGCTGCGCCTATCGCCACGACACAAAATCAAGACGTTGTGACACTCAATAAGCCCGACATTCAATTTCCTTGTAATTTAAAGCAGCTGTCTAACGACTTTGAAATTGATGTCATTAAAAAAGCGCTTGAACATAGCCAATTTAACCAAAAGAAAACTGCAGAACACTTAGAATTAACGTATCATCAATTACGTGGCTATTTGAAAAAATACAATTTATTAGATCAGCAGCAATAGTTAGAGGCTAATCAGGTGTTTAAACCGTTACTTGCTTTGTCTTTGGTGTGCTTAGTAGGCTGCCTAGATAACGAAGAAAAAACCACAGAACAAAAAAACCAGGGCTTAGTCTATTGCGCTGAAGCAAACCCTGTGTCGTTTAATCCGCAAGTGACAACGACAGGTTCGACTATCGATATTATCGCCAATCAGCTTTATGATCGCCTGTTAAGTATTGATCCGGTGTCTGCCGAGTTTAAAGCAGAGCTGGCAACTGATTGGAAAATTAGCCCAGACGGCAAAGCAATTACCTTTACCCTGCGTAAAGGGGTTAAATTTCATACCACAAAATACTTTACTCCAAGCCGTGATTTTAACGCTGATGATGTAATTTTTACCTTTAGCCGCTTATTCGACGTTTATAACCCTTATCACTTTGTTGGCGATGCCAGCTACCCTTATTTTCAAAGTGTGGGTATTGATCAGCTTATTCGTCGCATTGTGCGTGTTTCTGATTACCAAGTACGGTTTGAGCTTTATAATGCTGAAAGCAGCTTTTTAGCAAACCTTGCAACCGACTTTGCCGTGGTGTTATCCGAAGAATACGCCATGCAGCTTAAAGCGCGAAACCAAGAAAACTTATTTGACCAATACCCTGTGGGTACTGGCCCTTATGTATATAAAGAATATCGTCGCGACCGTTTAATTCGCTATTACCGTAACCCTGATTACTGGAAACACCCTGTAGTACTTGAGCAACTGGTGTATGACATTACGCCAAACGGCACCACACGCGTTGCGAAAATGCTCACCAAAGAGTGTGATGTTACTGCGCACCCAAGCAGCGCACAGTTGAGTATTTTATCGCAACGCGAAGATATTAAAGTTCAAAAAGAGCAAAACTTAAATATTGGTTATTGGGCCTTTAACACTGAGCGCCCGCCTTTTGATGATGTACGTGTACGCCAAGCACTCGCAAGCGCCATTGATGTCGATAAAATCATGCAAGCGGTATATTACGGTAACGGCATTAAAGCGCAGTCATTACTGCCTCCTGCTTCTTGGGCATTTGAAGCGCAAAAAGCCATGCCTGAATTTAACCCTGCACTTGCCAAAACATTACTCGCAGAAGCTGGCTACAAAAATGGCTTTGATATGAATATTTGGGCTATGCCAGTAAGCCGTATTTATAACCCCAATGCCCGTAAAATGGCTGAGCTGATGCAAAGTGATTTACGCAAAATTGGTGTGAACGTTAATATCGTCGAGTACGAATGGAATACCTTTTTACAACGAATTGGTGAACATAGACACGATAGCGTGTTACTTGGTTGGGCAGCAGATACGCCAGACCCTGATAACTTTATGAGCCCATTATTAAGCTGTACTGCGACTTTCAGTGGTAAAAACCCAGCAAATTGGTGTCACCCTGAGTTTGATTTATTACTTACACAAGCCTTAGACACAACAGATCTTGAAAAGCGTAAACAATACTACAATCAGGCTCAGAGGATCATAGTGCAAGAGCTGCCTATTTTACCGATAGCCCATGGTATGCGTTTTCAAGCCGCAAGTAGTGATGTTAAAGGCATCAGCTTAAGCCCGTTTGGTGGTATTTCACTAGCTAACGCGAGGAAAGAATAATGATCCTTGATTATATTCTACGCCGCTTAGCACTGTTAATGTTTATGATGCTGACACTGAGTATCTTTACCTTTTCATTGAGCTTTTTGTTCCCGGGTGATGCGCTAACTAACTTAAGCGGTATTACCAATAGCACCTTCTCACAAACCAGTGCTTTAGAAGAAAAATTCCATTTTACTGAAAACTACGTAGTGCAATACTTTGCCTTTTTAGAGCGCATTTTACACGGCGATTGGGGTGTCTCTTTTGCATCTGGCGAAAGCGTATTTCAGCATATTCAAGATTTATTTCCTGCAACGCTAGAGCTTAGCCTTTACGCATTGTTTGTCTCGGTTGCTGTGGGCGTACCGGGTGGTATTTTAGCTTCTGCTTACTACAAACGATGGCCGGACAAATTTATAAACTCAGGCACGCTTATTGGCTACTCGATGCCTGTTTTTTGGTTAGCGCTATTGTTGATCATGGTGTTTTCACTACAACTAGGTTGGTTTCCGATGTCGGGCCGTATGGGTCTACTTTACGAAATTGAACCAATTACCGGCTTTATTTTAATCGATATCATATTAGGTGACTTTCCGTATGATGGCATGGCATTTTTAGATGCAATACACCACCTAACCTTGCCTACTATTGTACTTGCCATGTATCCGACCACAGTATTGGTTCGCTTTACCCGCGACTCTATGCTGAAAGTACTCGATCAAAGTTACATTAAAACAGCACGCGCTAAAGGCTTAAACCGTGCACAGCTGATCCTTCACCACGCTCTGCGTAATGCGCTGCTACCGGTTATTAAACAAATAGGTTTACAGTTTAGTACCTTGATCACCCTTGCGATGATCACCGAAGTTATTTTCTCATGGCCGGGCATTGGTCGTTGGCTTATCGATAGTATTTATCAGCGCGACTACCCTGCGATTCAAGGTGGCTTACTCGCTGTTTCTATGTTCGTTATTTTAGCTACGATTATTGCTGAGCTCACTTATACCTTATTCGACCCATTATCGCGGAACCAAGCTCATGGCAAAGTTTAATTTATTCTCTGAAGAGTCGAATAAATCGCCGTTAGCGCGATTTTGGAAAAAATTTAAAACCAATCACCCTGCCCTTGTGGGTTTATGGTTGTTTATTGCTTTAGTGTTACTGGCGGTGTCTGCACCACTCCTTGCACCTTATGGCGTGAACCAACAACACAGCGATGCTCTGCTGTTACCGCCATCGTGGCATGATGCAGGTGACGTACGCTTTTTATTAGGCACCGACGATTTAGGCCGAGATGTGTTATCGCGCTTAATGAATGGTGCAACCTACACCTTTGGTTTGTCGGTTGTCGCCGCTTTGATCACCACAGTAATTGGGGTGTTAGTAGGTACTTTTGCTGGGATCAGCCGGGGAATTCGCTCAAGCTTTTTGAATCACTTGCTTGATATTACGTTATCTATTCCATCGCTGTTACTAGCCATCATTATTATTGCGATTCTTGGCCCGGGCTTAATGAATACAGTATGGGCGATTATTTTAGCTTTACTGCCTCAATTTATTCACTCGGTACGTAACTTAATTGTTGAAGAGCTTAACAAAGATTACATTACAGCGTTTAAACTGGATGGTGCGTCAAACTGGCATATTCTCGCCCGTGGTATCTTCCCGAATATTTACGAGCATATTGTGGTTATTTTTACCATGGCGCTTTCTACCGCTATTTTGGATATCTCGGCACTTGGCTTTTTAAAATTGGGCGCACAGCCCCCAACCACAGAATGGGGTGCTATTTTGGCTGAAAACCTTGGTTTAATTTACCTTGCCCCTTGGACTGTTGGCTTACCGGGCGTATTATTATTTTTAGCAGTACTGTCTACCAATTTAGTAGGTGACGGTTTACGCCAAGTGCTTAAAGAACGTAAGGCCGACTAATTATGCAATTACTCGATATTCGCAATCTCACGATAGAGTTACGCACCTCAGATACCGTTATTCGTGCGGTTGATAGAGTCAGCATGACCTTAAAAGAAGGTGAAGTGCATGCTTTAGTTGGCGAGTCTGGCTCAGGTAAAAGCTTAATTGCAAAAGCCATTGTTGGGGTTTTAAATAAACGCTGGCATATCACCGCTGATCGCATGCATTGGCGTGGTGTTGATTTAATGCGCTTATCTAACGAGCAACGCCGTAAACTAGTAGGTCAAGACATTGCTATGATCTACCAAGATCCGAGTCGCTGCCTAGATCCAACTGCCAAGATATTCGACCAAATTGCCGAGACCCTGCCTGCGCAAGCAACCAGTGGCTTTTTCTTAAAGCGAAATAAACAGCGTAAAGACAGAGTAAAAGCGTTAATCCACAAGGTCGGTATTAAAGATCATAAAAAGGTACTCGACAGCTACCCTCATGAGCTCTCTGAAGGGATTTGTCAAAAAGTAATGATTGCCATGGCCATTGCGCGTACCCCTAAACTGTTGATTGCCGATGAGCCAACTACCGCCCTTGAGAGCACCACGCGTGCGCAGGTGTTTAGACTGTTAAAAAGCTTGAACCAGCTAAAGAACATGTCGATTTTGATGATTTCTCACGAACTTGAAGAAATTGTTGAGTGGTCTCATGGTATGCATGTTCTTTACTGTGGGCAAATGGTTGAAGCTGGCCCAACTAATCGTATTTTTAGTCAGCCATATCACCCCTATACTCAAGCACTATTAAAAAGCTTACCAGACTACGAGCAAGGGCTTGCTCACAAAGAGCCGTTTTATGCTTTAAAAGGCACCATTCCGACCTTGCAGCATTTGCCAATAGGTTGCCGCTTGGGCCCACGTTGCCCACAAGCACAAAAAGAATGTGTGGTTACCCCGAAATTGACCAAGCACCATAGTCATAGTTATGCCTGCCACTTCCCATTAATTAAGGCGATGAAATAATGCAACCACTGCTCAAAGTTCAAGCGTTATCAAAGAGTTTTAACCTGCGTGCAGGCTTGTTTTCACGCAAACGATTCTCTGTTTTGAGAGATATTTCGTTTTGCTTAGGGCAAGGTGAAACTATTGCCATTATTGGCGAAACCGGCTCAGGCAAAAGTACCTTAGCTAAATTACTCTCAGGAGCCGATAACGCTGATAAAGGGCAGATTTTACTCGATGGTAATATCATCGAAAATGATGGCTTGCGTGATAACGACTGTCGCCACATTCGTATGATCTTCCAAGACTCTGAAGCGTCGTTGAACCCGGGTTTAACCATTGGCGACATGCTTAACGACTGTTTACAGTACAACACTGACTTAAATAAAGAAGAGCGTGAAGATAAAATAAAACAAACCCTCGCAAAAGTGGGTTTGCTTTTAGATCATCAGCACTATTACCCGCATATGTTTAGTAGTGGTCAATTGCAACGTATAGCGCTTGCACGGGCTTTAATTTTAGACCCTAAGGTTGTAGTGCTCGATGAGGCGTTATCGTCTCTAGACCCGTCTGTACGTGCACAAACGGTAAACTTATTACTACGCCTACAAAAAGATACTGGCCTTAGCTATGTGCTTATTACTCATCACCTAAGTTTAGTGCGTCATATTAGCGACCAACTTGTGGTACTTGATCACGGTGAGATTGTTGAATACGGCCAAACTGAAGCGATTTTCCAAAACCCGCAATCAAGCGTAACGCAGAAACTGTTGAACTGCTGATAGTGAGCTCTCAGCTGTCAGCCGTAAGCTATCAGTTTGATTCGGCGTTAAAACGCCTCCTACGCGAGCGGTTTGATCACTCAATTAACTCTACTCTTGCAGCTTTACTCTTTCCCCTTGTTACTTTTCACTCGTATCAAAACTTTTTATACATCCCTTGGCTTTGTGGTGCGACAAACTTGTAGCCAAGCTTTTCGTAAAAGCCAGGTTTGTCAGCGACCATAGTGACATAACTACCTTCAAAGGCGGCAGATTCAATGTAGCGGTCAACATGTTCCATAATGACACGCCCTAACCCTTGTCCTTGATATTCAGGTGATACTGCAATATCAACCACTTCAAAATTACAACCGCCATCACCAATAACGCGGCCCATGCCAATCAACTCATCGTTTTTACGAATACAAATAGCATAAAGAGAGTTTGGTAACCCCGCTTTCGCAGCCGCTAATGAACGTGCTGATAAGCCAGCTTTAAGGCGCATATCACAGTATTCTTCTGCGCTTGGTAGCTGCTCAATTAGACTGTACTCCATAAATGCTCCTTGTAACTTACATTACCTTTAACGGTAACAAAAAAGGCGCCAGTAGGCGCCTTTTATTTAACTCAGTTTGCTAATTATTTTATTCAGCAGCTTGAGTCGCTTGCGGTACTTGCACTTCAGCTTGTGCTTTTAGCGCTGCAATAAATACCATGTAGTTTTTATTCACTTGAGCCATAGTGATGTTTTGCTTTTGTTGCTCATTAATCTCAACTTCAGCCGCTGGATTAACTGCTTTTAGCGCAACAATTGCAGCATCGCCATTGTTTAGGTCAACAACTTCAACCTCTGGTGCACCTTGTGGGTGAGCCATTTTGAAAGCTTGTTGAACAATAGCTGGTGACACTGTGTAAGCTTGACGAGCAAGTGCAGCTTCTTGGCGTACTGTTAGGCCTTCAGCTTGTGCAACTTCGTTTAGGCTCTTACCAGCTTCGATCTCAGCGTATAGAGTGCGTGCTTTTTCTTTAGCAAGCTCCGATGCTTTTTGTGAAACTAACGTCGCCTTAATTTGCTCAGAAACATCTGCTAGTGCTTTCGTAGTCGCAGCTTTGTGATCGTTTACACGAACAACAACAGCATGCTCATCGCCTACTTCAATTACTTCTGAGTTCATGCGGTCTTCTAACACTTCAGGTGAGAAAATAGCAGTAACAACTTGTGGGTTGTTTAACGGCTCAGGTAATGCGTTGCGAGTAACAAGTTCTGTTTTCTGTACTTCAACGCCTGCTGCTTCTGCTGCATCAATTAAAGTATCTGAAATTTCGAACGCAAGCTCACCCATTTGAGTTTGCTTTTCATAGAACGCATTAATTTTCTTAGTACGCTCAAGTTCAGCGCGAAGCTCATCTTTTACGTCAGCATATGGTTTAACTTGCTGTGTTTGAATATCAGTAAGTTTGATGATGTGATAACCAAACTCTGATTCTACAACGTCAGAAATGTCGCCTTTGCTTTCTAGTGCATACGTTGCATCTTCAAACGCAGGGTCCATCATGTCACGTTCAATCCAGTCTAGGTCGCCGCCCATTTCTGCACTCACTACGTCATCAGAAGATGACTCAGCTAGCTCAGCAAAGTCAGCACCGTTTTGTAACTGCGCTAGTAGCTCTTCAGCTTTCGCTTTTGCTGCATCATCGTCTTCGCTGTTATCAATTAAGATGTGCGATACACGACGTTTTTCAGGCTCAACATATTGTGCACTGTTTTGATCATAGTAAGCTTTGATATCTTCTTCTGAAACACTTGAATCAAGCGTTAAGGTAGCTGCATTTAAGTCAATGTAGCTTACAGACACTTGCTCTGGTGCTAAGAATTGCGGTTGATTCAACTCATAGTAATCAGCAATTTCTTGCTCTGTTACTTCGATACCTGCTTGTAATGATTCTTTAGCAACAACTAAGTAATCAATACTGCGCGTTTGCTGTTGTAGAGCAACGCTGTTGTTTAATTCATTTTCTAAGATGAAATCTGTACCAGCAACAGCACCTACTAATTGGCTGCGTGTCATGTCTTCACGTAAATATTCACGGAAAGCATCTGGTTGGAAATTCATTTGACGAATAACTTGTAAGTAGCGGTCGTTGCTAAACTGGCCGCCTACTTGGAAGTAAGGCATTTCTAAAATTGCTTTACGAACACTTTCGTCACTTACACGAAGACCTAATTCTGCCGCTAGTTGAGTTTGCAATTCTTGTTGTACTAAACGGTCGATTACGCCTTGGCGAATTTGTGCCATGTAATTTGGATCAGCAGCGATTTGTGCGAAGTATTCACCAAATTGTTGTTCTAAACGGTTACGTTCGTTTTGGTATGCACGGCTGAATTCGGTTTGGCTAATTTTAACTCCATTTACTTCTGCAACGGGTTGCTCTGTGGTTTGTCCTAAATAACCACCGATCCCAGCTAAAGCAAAAGATAAAATCACCGCGCCTAAAATAATTTTGGCTGCAGGTCCCTGCGAACCTTCTCTGATTTTCTCAAGCATTTATCTATCTCTATTCTGATCAGGTACAAATTAACCCTGCTCATGTAAAAAAAGCGTATCTTACCAGATACGCTTTTTCACTTGAAGTAACTGGTGATAAGTTACCTAAATTCAATTTAAGTGTGATTAGGTATCTCTCACCAACTAATCTTTAATGATTAGTTTACTGCGTCTTTCAGCGCTTTACCTGCTTTGAAAGAAGGAATGTTTGCTGCAGCAATCTGGATAGTCTCACCAGTTTGCGGGTTACGACCTGAACGCGCTGCACGCTCACGTACAGAGAAAGTACCAAAGCCAACTAGCGCTACTGAATCGCCATCTTTAAGAGCGCCTGAAACAGCCTCGATGAATGAATCTAGTGCACGACCTGCAGCCGCTTTAGAAATGTCAGCGTCAGCTGCGATTTGATCGATTAATTGAGATTTATTCACAATATCATCCTCTTTCATTGTTATTATCAAGAGCGATTGTTTTTATAAAAAATAACATCACTGTTTTGAAAATTTATGAGCAAATTAAGTTTATGCTCAGTTTATTATATTTTTCTCAACCCTAGGCCACATAAGGCCTAGGCTTGAAAACTAGTGCTTAACTTATCATACCCTTTGTATTTGAAAAGCCCCTAAATGCACTTTTTTGCGGTTTTTTACTGGTTTTTTTCAGTTTCGACAGAAAAACTTTCAACTGGGTGCTTCAAAGCCAGTTTTAAAACGTCATCAATCCATGTAACTGGGTGAATTTCAAGGCCCTCTAATACGTTGTCTGGGATCTCTTTTAAGTCACGTTCGTTAATTTTTGGAATAATAACGGTTTTAATTCCACCACGATGCGCTGCCAGTAGCTTCTCTTTTAAGCCACCAATAGGTAATACTTCACCACGTAATGTGATTTCACCTGTCATTGCAACATCTGAGCGCACTGGGTTACCCGTTAAGCTCGATACCAAACCAGTTACCATGGCAATACCAGCACTTGGGCCATCTTTTGGTGTTGCACCTTCTGGCACGTGCACATGAATGTCACGTTTCTCATAGAAGTCGCTATTAATGCGAAGTTTTTCAGCACGATTACGAACGACCGTCATCGCTGCCTGAATTGACTCTTGCATTACATCACCAAGCGAACCTGTGTAAGTTAGCTTGCCTTTACCTGGTACAGCTGCAGATTCAATAGTTAGTAAATCACCACCTACTTCAGTCCACGCAAGACCCGTTACTTGGCCAATACGGTCACCGTCTTCAGCTTTACCATAATCAAAGCGTTGTACACCTAAGAACTCTTCAAGGTTGCTATCGTCGATAAGGACCTTTTTAGTGTCTTTATCAAGTAGGATGTTTTTAACTGCTTTACGGCATAGTTTTGACACTTCACGCTCTAAGTTACGAACGCCCGCTTCACGTGTGTAGTAGCGGATAATGCCAATAATTGCGCTGTCAGCAATTTCAACTTCATGCTCTTTTAAACCATTGCGCTTAACTTGTTTTGGAATCAAATGTTGTTTAGCAATGTTTAGTTTCTCGTCTTCGGTGTAACCCGATAAACGAATCACTTCCATACGGTCTAATAATGGACCTGGAATATTAAAGCTATTTGATGTTGCCACGAACATCACATCAGATAAGTCGTAATCAACTTCTAAGTAGTGATCGGCAAAATGGCTATTTTGTTCAGGATCAAGTACTTCAAGTAATGCTGATGCTGGGTCGCCACGCATATCTGATGACATCTTATCGATTTCATCTAATAAGAATAATGGGTTCTTTACACCAACTTTAGTCATATTCTGGATTAACTTACCAGGCATAGAACCAATGTAAGTACGGCGGTGACCACGGATTTCCGCTTCGTCACGAACGCCACCTAATGCCATACGCACATATTTACGACCTGTAGAACGTGCGATTGACTGACCAAGTGAAGTCTTACCTACACCAGGAGGACCGACTAAACATAAAATTGGACCTTTAAGCTTATTAGTGCGCTGCTGCACCGCTAGATACTCAATAATACGCTCTTTAACTTTATCTAAGCCGTAATGGTCACTATCTAAAATCTTTTGTGCGCCAGCTAAGTCTTTTTTCACCTTAGAGCGTTTTTTCCAAGGTACATTGATTAACGTATCAATGTACGAGCGCACGACGGTTGCTTCCGCCGACATCGGAGACATCATTTTTAATTTAGATAACTCAGCGTTTGCTTTCTCTTGCGCTTCTTTAGGCATACCAGACTCTTCGATGCGTTTTTTAATTGCTTCGAATTCATCGGGTACATCATCAAGTTCGCCAAGCTCTTTTTGAATCGCTTTCATTTGCTCGTTGAGGTAATACTCACGCTGCGACTTTTCCATCTGCTTTTTCACGCGGGTACGGATTTTTTTCTCAACTTGCAGTAAGTCAATCTCACCTTCCATCAGTGCCATTAAGTATTCAAGACGCTCAGTTACATCGGCAATCTCAAGTACTTTTTGCTTTTCAGGTACCTTAAGCGGCATGTGTGCTGCCATGGTATCAGCAAGGCGTGCAGCTTCATCGATGCCAGACACAGAAGTAAGTACCTCAGGTGGGATCTTCTTATTAAGCTTTACGTAGCCTTCAAATTGGCTAATTGCGCTGCGAATAAAGATATCTTGTTCTTGCTCGTCGATATGGCTTGATTCGATGAACTGTGCTTCTGCCACAAAGAAATCATCGTTATCTAAAAACGTTTCAACGCTCGCACGTTGTGTGCCTTCAACAAGCACTTTAACGGTGCCATCAGGTAACTTTAATAACTGAAGTACTGTGGCAATGGTGCCAACACGGTAAATATCATCTTGCTGCGGATCATCAACAGAGGCGTCTTTTTGCGCCACTAGGAAAATTTGTTTGTCCTTGTCCATCGCCGCTTCTAGGCATTTTATTGATTTTTCACGACCAACAAATAGCGGGATCACCATGTGTGGATAAACCACTACATCGCGCAGTGCCAACACGGGGATTTCGACTCGATCTGTTCTCTCAAGCGTCATTATATTCTCTTCGCACTTCATTTATTTTAAAGATTACTCAAGTATATGGGGATATGTAAGGG
>NZ_JAKEVM010000135.1 GCF_022398475.1 Pseudoalteromonas shioyasakiensis
CCCTAACCCAGATAATAAGAAAAATAGATAAGAAAAATAATCTCATCGTGCTTAATTAGGCAGGAACGGCTTAACTGACCTATTTTTTGCAATTTAACTTTTTTCATACTAAGCCAGATTTAGGTGCAACAAATGCAAGTAACAAGAGAACTTTTTAACGACGTAATGGTACCAAACTACAACCCATCAGAGGTGATTCCTGTTCGCGGTGAAGGCTCACGTGTTTGGGATCAAAACGGTAAAGAATTTATCGATTTTGCAGGTGGTATTGCCGTTAATTGTTTAGGGCATTGTCACCCAGCTCTTGTCAATGCCCTAAAAGAGCAAGGCGAAAAAATTTGGCACTTATCAAACGTAATGACAAACGAGCCTGCACTTCGCTTAGCTAAAAAGTTAACTGACGCTACATTTGCAGATAAAGTATATTTTGCAAACTCAGGTGCAGAAGCTAACGAAGCGGCATTAAAATTAGCGCGTCGTTGGGCATTAGATGTACACGGCGAGCAAAAGAACCAAATCATCGCGTTTAACAAAGGTTTCCACGGTCGTACATTCTTCACTGTTACCGTAGGTGGTCAAGCTGCTTACTCAGATGGTTTCGGCCCTAAGCCTGCTGCTGTTGATCACTGTGATTATAACGATTTAGCTGCTTTTGAAGCGCTTATCAGTGACAACACATGTGCCGTAATGATGGAACCACTACAAGGTGAAGGCGGTATCATTTCGCCAACGAGCGATTTTATCAAAGGTGTTCGCGCATTATGTGATAAACACAATGCTTTGCTTATTTTTGATGAAGTACAAACAGGTGTTGGCCGTACAGGTGATTTATACGCATACCAA
The DNA here is from genome assembly GCF_022398475.1 of Pseudoalteromonas shioyasakiensis. GTDB lineage: Bacteria > Pseudomonadota > Gammaproteobacteria > Enterobacterales > Alteromonadaceae > Pseudoalteromonas. The sequence continues at coordinate 844 of NZ_JAKEVM010000135.1, forward strand.
GGTTTAGATGTAACGCCAGATATTCTTACTACAGCAAAAGCGTTAGGTGGTGGTTTCCCAATTGGTGCGATGATCACAACAGCTAGCATTGCAGAGCATTTAAAAGTAGGCACACATGGTTCTACTTACGGCGGTAACCCACTTGCATGTGCTGTAGCAGAAGCGGCATTTGATACTGTGAATAGTGAAGAAGTACTTGCAGGTGTTAAAGAGCGTGAACAGCTTTTACGCGATGGCTTTGCAGCAATCAACGAAAAATACGACGTATTTAGTGAAGTACGTGGTAAAGGTCTATTATTAGGTGCAGTTCTTAACAGCAAATTTGAAGGCCGTGCACGGGATTTCCTAGTAGCAAGCACTAAACACGGTTTAATGAGCCTTGTTGCTGGTACAAAAGTTGTGCGCTTTACGCCATCTTTAGTGATTCCATTAGAGGATATCAAAGAAGGTTTAGCTCGCTTTGAAAAAGCGGTTGCAGACGTTGTAAACGGTTAATCCTAGTTGGCGCATGCTTTAGCATGCGCCATTGGAGTGCACTTAATGCAAGTATTACGTCCTATAACAGCAAATGATTTTGCTGCGTTAAAACAAATTGCTATTGAATCTGGTCATGGCTTTACCTCTTTACCGGTTGACGACAATTTACTACAAGAAAAAATTGAACGCGCTGAACGCAGTTTTGCAAAAGATATTAATAAACCACAAGACGAAACCTATTTATTTGTATTAGAAGACAGTGAAACGGGTGACGTTATCGGCACAACGGCTATCGAAGCTGCTGTAGGAATGTCGGTTCCTTTGTATCATTACCACCAAGGTAAAACTGTTCACCATTCACCTACTCTCAACGTATATAACACGGTTGATATTCTGAGTATGTGTAATGACTATACGGGTTGCTCTGAAATTTGTACCTTGTTCTTACGTGAGCAAAACCGCAAAGGCTTAACGGGTCGCTTTTTATCACGTTCTCGCTTTTTATTTATGGCCCAGCACAGCGAACGTTTTGCTGACACCATTATTGCAGAAATGCGCGGTGTAAGTGATGAAGACGGTCATTCACCTTTTTGGCAGTGGTTACAAGAACACTTTTTTAGCATTGAGTTCCCGCAAGCTGATCACTTAGTGGGTTTAGGCGATAAAGTTTTTATCAGCGAGTTAATGCCTAAGTACCCTATCTATGCCAACTTACTGAGCAAAAAAGCACAAGCTGTGATTGGTAAGGTTCATGAAAAAACCAAGCCTGCGCTCAAACTTCTAGAAAAAGAAGGGTTTGAGCACCGTGGTTATGTTGACCTATTCGATGCAGGGCCAACTGTTGAAGCAAAGCTTGGCAATATTCGTAGTGTTCGTGAGTCACAAGTGTGCCCTATCACGATTGGTGAGCTTGCGCATATCAATGAGCAAAGCTCAGATACATTAGCTATCTGCAACCATGGTGTGAATGACTTTAGAGCCACATTTACCAAACATGCTCATTATAACCACGCCAAGCACACCTTAATCATCAGCCAAGAAGTGGCAGATGCACTTAAATTAAAACAAGGGGATGCAGCACGGTTCTTCCGTTTGTAACCACTTAAGGAGTTTAAAATGAGTGTCACAACTCAACTTATCGATAATCAATGGCAAGCTGGCCTTGGTCATGATTTTAGTTCAATCAACCCAAGTAATGGCGAGGTTGTTTGGCAAGGTAAAACAGCCACGGCTGAACAAGTCGCTGATGCAATAAAAGCAGCTCGTAGTGCGCAGCTGGGCTGGGCTGATATGACTCTTGAAGAGCGTATCGTTATTCTTGAAAACTTTGCTGCAGAGCTTAAAGAGCACAGCGAAGAGTTTGCAACGATCATCGCCCGTGAAACAGGTAAACCGCTTTGGGAAACACGTACTGAAGTAGGTGCAATGACGGGTAAAATCGCCATTTCAATTAGAGCCTATAACGAACGTACTGGGACCACAGAAAACCCAATGCCTGGCGCTAAAGCGTTTATTCGTCATAAGCCACATGGTGTTGTTGCGGTGTTTGGTCCTTATAACTTCCCTGGTCACTTACCAAATGGCCATATTGTGCCAGCTATTTTAGCGGGTAATACAGTTGTATTTAAGCCATCAGAACTTACGCCTCATGTTGCTGAGTTCACCTTAAAGCTTTGGCTAAAAGCAGGCTTACCAGCTGGTGTCATCAACCTTGTTCAAGGTGAAGTAGACACAGGTATTGCTCTTGCATCTCACCAAGATATTGATGGCTTATTCTTTACGGGTAGCTCAAATACAGGTCACCTATTACATAAGCAATTTGCAGGTCACCCAGGTAAGATTTTAGCGCTGGAAATGGGTGGTAATAACCCACTGATCGTAAAAAATGTCGCAGATGTAAGTGCGGCTGTTCACGACATTATCCAGTCTGGTTTTATTACTTCTGGCCAACGTTGTACCTGTTCTCGTCGCTTATTCATTGAGAACTCGGCAAATGGCGATGCAATTTTAGAAAAATTAATTGCTGCAACAAAAAATATCAAAGTAGCCGACAGCTTCAGCGAAGATCAACCGTTCATGGGTGCAATGATCAGCGAAAAAGCGGCTTTAGGTATGGTTGCAGCTCAGCAGCAGTTACTTGAAATGGGAGCAACCTCTCTTGTCGAACTTAAGCATCTTGAACCGGGTACTGGTTTTGTAAGCCCTGGTATTATTGATGTAACGGCTGTTAAAGATATGCCTGATGAAGAGCACTTTGGTCCTCTTATCAAGGTTTATCGCTACACAGATTTCGATAGCGCGATTAATGAAGCAAATAACACCTCATTTGGTTTATCTGCTGGTTTATTAAGTGATGATAGCAATGACTACCAGCATTTCTTAAAACGTATTCGTGCCGGTATCGTTAACTGGAACCGACCAATTACTGGCGCATCAAGCGCTGCACCATTTGGTGGTATTGGTGCCAGTGGTAACCACAGAGCAAGTGCCTATTACGCTGCTGACTACTGTGCATACCCTGTTGCTTCTGTTGAAGCCGAAAAAGTTAACTTACCACAGACCCTTGCGCCGGGCTTAATTATTGAATAATTGTTTGGCGGCCTCGCCGCCTTAATTGAAGGAATTAAACATGCACACAGATGTAAACGCCCTATTTGAAAACTTATGGGACAACTATTTATCAGTTACGCCATCGGCGGTAAAAGTACATGAGTTACTTGGCTCAACACAAAAAGATGACGTGATTAACGATCACATCGCACTGCGTACTTTTAACCATGAAAAAATCGGTTTAGAAAAACTAGCTGCGCACTTTTTAGCTGTTGGCTACAAAGAATGCGGCGAGTACCATTTCGAAGCGAAAAAACTATACGCAAAGCACTTCGAACATTCAGATCCTAAGCAACCTAAAGTTTTCATTTCTGAATTACTTGTCGAGCAATGCTCAGAAGAATTACAAGCTATCGTTAACGACATGGTTGAACAGATTGACGAAGACGCTGTAACAGCGGATAATTTCCTATATTCAGGTACACACTGGCAAGTAAGTTCAGACACTTACAAAAAGCTGCTAGCAGAAAGCGAATACGCTGCATGGATGTCAGCATGGGGTTACCGTGCTAATCACTTTACTGTGAGCATCAATGAATTGGCTAAATTCGATGATATCGAAAGTGTAAACCAAGCACTTAAAGATGCAGGTTTTGCGCTAAATACATCTGGCGGCGAGATCAAAGGTTCACCAGAAGTATTACTGGAGCAATCTTCGACTCTTGCTGATGACAGCGAAGTTGAATTTAGCGATGGTGTTGTTGCAGTACCGAGTTGTTTTTATGAGTTCGCTCTGCGTTATGCAAAACCAGATGGTGAGCTATACACAGGTTTTGTGGCAGCATCAGCTGACAAAATTTTTGAGAGCACCAATGCTCGATAATTAGCACATACCAATTCGCTAAGTACAAATAAGCGAGTTGGTATACAAGGATATGTATGAGACTAATTGCGTTTATCGTAATTCTATTTACCCTAAACACAGCAAAGGCAACAGAAAAACCCAAGCTTACAATTTTGTCTCATGCATATTTTGCCAGCGAAGCAGATAAACTCAGTATTAACCTCCACCTTGCTGCGGTTATCAATCCAGCCCTTGCTGATGAATTCGATATAAACGTCGACTTTACCAATCATGCGCGCTTAATGAAGCGCTTATCTAGTGATGAAGCCAGTTGCACCTTTAACGCAATCAAAACCCCTGAACGGGCAGAGTCCATGGTATTTTCTAAAATACCCACCTATATGCATATGCAGCGTCAAGTCTATGCACTTAAGAGCACCTTAAAGTCAGGTTCTGCGCCTATTTCTGTCACTAAGCTTCTCAAAAACAAAGGTAGTTTTGGCATTATTGGCTCCACCAGCTACCGTGAACTCGATGATGTTTTTGCTAATAAACAATACAACGTTGCGGCTATTTATGGCGAAAATGCATTTTTACAATTAAGTCGACTATTACTCAATAAGCGTATTGATTACATTGTTGCTTACAAACAAGCACTTGAAGCGCACATACCTGCTCATGAACTAAGCCAACTCACGTCAAGGCGTATTGCTGAATACCCTGAATTTATTAATGGCTTTTTTACCTGCAGTAAAACCGCGGCGGGTTATCGTGCCATTGCACTTATCGATGAATATATGAAAAGTGCAGAAATGGCTGCCTATATTCAGCAATTACACAGCCAAAGTAATCACCCTGATGACGCAAATGCCATGCTTGATATTTATTCAAAAAGTTATGGAATACGCTTTGAAAACAGTAACTAAGTGACTATTAATTACTGTACAAAATTAATTCAAAAAATATTTAAAAAATACTTGCGCAAATAAAAAAGCAGATCTATTATCTCGCTGCTTCTTGATGATAGCCAATCCGAGTACATTACAAACCCTGTTTGTAGCAAGGCGATAGAGCAACTATCCAAGGGTGTATTTGATTGCACAGAACATACTGTGTGCTTAATAACACTCAACTGACTCGGACTTCCATTTTTTTCCGAGCAGTTGCTTAATTGCCGGAGAGTAAAATGGCTATTTCAACACTTACACAAGACTTAACAATCAAAGTACCTGCAGCATCGGTTGCTGCAAACGAACCAGTAGCACAACCATCAAACCAATTTATTGAACACCTCGTTGCACAACATGGCGCGCCATTAATGGTGCTTGATTGTGAATCAGTTCGTCATCAATACCGTGCATTAAGCCGTGCGTTACCAGGTGTTGTTTTACACTTTGCATTAAAGCCACTTCCTCATCCTGCGGTTGTTCGTACGCTTTTTGAAGAAGGTGCCAGCTTTGATTTAGCAACCAGCGGTGAAGTTGACCTAGTCGCCAGCCAAGGCGTACCAAGTGATCGTACTATTCACACGCACCCAATCAAACGTGATCGTGATATTCGTGATGCACTTGAATACGGTTGTAATGTGTTTGTGGTTGATAACATCAACGAATTAGAAAAGTTCATTGCATACAAAAACCAGGTTGAGTTACTTGTTCGCTTAAGTTTTCGTAATGCGGAAGCATTCGCTGATTTATCGAAAAAATTTGGTTGTAGCCCAGCAATGGCCGTTGAAATCATTAGCTATGCGCAACAATTAGGTATTCGTATCAAAGGGTTGTCGTTCCATGTTGGCTCGCAAACAGCAAGCCCAGCTAAATATGTCACTGCCATTGCTGCATGTAATCAAGTGATTAACGACGTAGCCGCATTAGGATTACCTGCGCTTAGTACGCTTGATATTGGCGGTGGTTTCCCTGTGCCTTACAACAAAGACGTGCTGCCAATTGAGGAATTTTGTGCGCCAATCAATGATGCCTTAGCACAGTTACCAGAGACAGTTCGCGTAATTGCTGAACCTGGTCGCTTTATTGTAGCCAGTGCTGTAACCAGTGTTGCATCAGTAATGGGTCAAGCAGTACGTGATGGCAAGCCTTGGTACTATTTAGATGATGGAATTTACGGCTCATTCAGTGGTTTATTGTTTGATGAAGCCTCGTACCCTATCGACTCGTTCAAACAATCAAACGAACGTGTTGAGTCAGTGTTAGCAGGCCCGACTTGCGATAGCATCGACGTAGTAAGTGAGTCAATCATGCTACCAAAATTAAACAATGGTGATTTAATCATCAGCCGTATGATGGGTGCTTACACATTAGCAACCGCAACAGATTTTAACTTCTTCAAACGTGCAGAAGTTATCGTACTGAATGATGTAGTTCATGTTGACGCACTCACCGGTTAATCGTTTCCTCGACTAAAAGCATGTAAGGCAACATGCTTTAACTCTTAAAATGCAGCTGCTCATTCCAGCTGCATTTTTTTATTTCTTTGTTTAAAGAAAGAGTGGTTTGTAATCGTTTTCTAATTGTTCAAACGACAAGTTACCAATAAAACGGCCAAAGCTTAGCCAGGTTGCTAGGCCTCGTAAGTCTTTAAAGTGTGGTGGAATAAATTTAGGGTCTTCAATCACACCTAAATCATGTAATTGCGATATCAGTCTAAAATCATCAATTGAGATTTTACCGACCAATAACAAGTGCAATTGATCAATTCGACCTAACTGAATGGCAACTCGTATAAGGTTATACACCAACACGAAACCTTTGATATAAGCGATATCTTTGGTAAAAGGTAAGCCTGTTGCTGTGCTGCCTCGAAACACCCGCTGAGTAAGTGTATAACTGTCGTCTTTACTCAAACCTTGCGCTACATAATCACGATAAATATCAACAAACTCCGCGCCATCAATAACCTTAGTAATACCTTGAATACGGTTCACTAATTTTGCTAAACGTCGTGGCGTCGACTTTAAGGTAATAATTTCGGTCAATACCGCAAGGCCTTCTTGGGTCACTGTAGAGCTCGGTGTGCCTTTACTTAAACAAGTTAAATATGGCTGAGCAAGACCATTTTGCGTGGTTCCGACATGGATCCAGCCTTCATGTACTTCAAGAATATCTAGCTCTCTTTGAGAGAATTTAACATCTTGATTAAGTTTAATATTATTTGCACCTGCTGCAGCATCACTCACAATACCGTCACTCAGAATAACCTCAACATCGATACCCGGCATCGTTTGAGCCACTTGTGATGCTAGAATTTTCACCGCATCTTGTGCATCTATGTTTTTTGGATCATCCGGTAAAATATCCGCATCAAGCATATTTTTTAGCGGCTGCTCAAGCATGGTTGCAAGCTCAGAAAGTGAAGGCTCCCCAGCATGGAATAAATCTTTTGGATGACCGAACAGCTCAACAGACAAATCATGAAATTCAGGAGTACCACGATACTCAATCATACTGAGTACTGTTTTATATTCAGTGCACATCTTGCTCATGTATTGGGCAATTGGGTTTAGCTGCCCTAACTGGCTGATGATATCGCGATTTAAATCAGAAAACGCGCGGCGCAACTCGCTTGGTACAAAACCAAGATCACGCTGTTGGTAATAGGCTTGATCAACCGATGGGTTCTTTTGGCATTTATGCTTAAAAAACTCTTCTTTGATTTGTTTATCCCAGTTGATCGCATCAAGGATACGAATGGGTGTTTGCAATGCGATTAATCGGTCAGATAACTCGCGTGTTTTTGCTAATAATGCCTTATCTATCATGCTCTAGGCTCACTGTAAAATGAGCCTTGAGCATAGGCTAAATTTGCATAATTACAAAGCAAAATTAAGCGGTTTTGAGCTAAAATTTAGCATGCTTAGAAACTATTTTTCCATCGTTGTAGAGAAGTAAACTGGGTACTGAATTAATGCCATTTTCGATAAATAAATCATTACCATAATCGATAGAAACCGGCATAGTTGCAGCGAATTTATCAACATATTCTTGCACTGCACTTTGATCAGTCCACAGCTGACTCACTTTAACCTCGACATCAATTCCTTGCTCTGCCAGCTTATTAACATGTTGCTGCGCTAGTACACACTGTTTTGCCATTGCAGGGCGCGTGTCGGCTAAGTACCAGTCACACCACGTAGCGGTGAACAGCACGGCTTTTTTACCTTTGTTCGGAATTACCAAAGGAGTCGCTTGGCCTTGCTTTTCGCCTAGTAAACGCGCTTTATCAACTTTGCCATTGTGTGATAACAAACGTAATGTGTTATCAAGCGGTTTATCTGCTTCGTGGCCTTGAAAAATCACCTTTTTATCACTATCAATCAACACATGAAACGGGGTGCCCATAAATTCATAATGTTTAGCAACTTGGGCTGTGTGATCAGTAAATAGTGGCATAGTGAGTGAAAAACGCTCTTTAACCTTAGCAACAGCGTCTGCGTCATCATTAAGGTCAATATTAATAGCCACAAATTGAATTTTATCGCCATATTGCTCATATGCATGCTGAAAATGTGGCATTTGCTCCATACATGGCTTGCACCAAGTCGCCCAAAACTTTAAGTAAACGGGCTTCTTGCCTAAGTAACTGTCAAGTTTAACTATTTTCCCCGCTTCATTTTCTAACATCAGGGGAGCTGTATTTGCTGATATGCTTTTGCTTACAAGCAACAAGCTTGTTAGTAGTATCAGGGGTATAAACTTATATTTCATTGTGTGTCCCTCAAATAAAATCTATCTTAAGTTTAAGGTAAGAGAAAATATTGTAAATTTTCGACATCTGCTATCTAAATATGATTTTAGTGATTTATCGCAAAGTAAGGTTTTAAAAACACACAGCACGTTTAATACCTGCATAAAATAGCACTAAACTTTTTATAGATCTGAAACGTATTACTTCAAAAAGGAGTCATCATGAAAAATGAGCTAGACGGTAAATTAATTCTATCTGTGTATGAAAAAATCATTCAACACGGTGAAGATCATGAAGATGGAAAGCTTTATGAGGGTATTTGCGCTTTTTCGGATATCGATGGTTATACGGTATATCTAAAAGGCAGTGGTGTGTTACTGCGCTTTGGCTTTCATAATACCTATCACCTTGACTATCAACATGAAAAGAACAAAGAAGACTTTTTAAAGAAAGTGCTTTATATCGCAGAACAGGAACTGTAAAGAAGCAATGAAACGACGGGTGAAAGCTGAGTCAAAGCAACAGCAGGCATTTATCAACCAAGTTATTAATGAACTAAAATCTAACCCAGGTAAGTTAGATATTATTCGCGAAAACCTTAGCTACTATCGCGAACAACAGTTCCTCAAGCGTGGCTTTTTGCTTGCTATTGAGCGCTTTGATTGGGTATTTGAAGCAAGTAACGATGTAGAGCAAATCTGTGCGCAAATTTTAGCCGATGATTACATTGGCAAACGTTTGCGCCGCTACCCCTTGCTATATAAGGGCGTATTGGAACGTACCTATTAGATATCCCACCGCTAAAACATGATCTGTTCGGTAAAAAATGCTAGGTTAGCGCCATTTTGAAATAATGAGAACTGGACATGTCAAAAACTATAAACTCTCACAACACTCATGAGGGTGGCAATAATGGGTTGTTTAACCGATTTTTAGCCACCGTTGAATTTTTGGGTAATATGCTACCCCACCCTATCACTTTATTTGCAATGTTCTGCGTTGCCATTATAGTTTTTAGTGGCATTGCCGATTGGTATGGTTTAAGTGCTATCGACCCACGCCCAGAAGGTGCTGCTGGTCGCGATCCTGATGGTGTTATTGAAGTTGTCAGCCTACTTAGCGCCGAAGGCCTTCAGCGCATCGTTACTGGCCTTGTTACAAACTTCACTAGCTTTGCACCACTTGGTACGGTACTGGTTGCTTTATTAGGTGTGAGTGTTGCAGAGCACTCAGGTTTACTCTCTGCTGCTATGCGCGGCATGGTAATGGGCGCATCAAAGCGTTTAGTTACTTTTATGGTGGTGTTTGCTGCGATTTTATCAAATACGGCATCAGAACTTGGCTACGTCGTACTAATCCCATTAGCAGCCATGATATTCCACAGTCTTGGTCGTCACCCTCTTGCCGGTCTTGCTGCGGCATTTGCCGGCGTTTCAGGTGGTTACAGTGCCAACTTATTACTCGGCACCATTGACCCGCTACTTGCAGGTATCACTACACCTGCAGCACAAATGATTGATCCGAACTACCAAGTTGGCGCTGAAGCAAACTGGTATTTCATGATGATTTCAGTATTTCTAATCGCTACTCTAGGTACGTTAGTTACAGAGAAAATCGTTGAACCTCGTCTTGGCAAGTACAACCCAGATGAAGCAAGCAATGATTTGCCAAAGAACGACATTGCAGGGCTAACCGATAAAGAAAAGTCAGGTCTAAAATGGGCGGGCGTTTCTCTGTTAGTGGTTTCATTATTACTTGCTTGGACAATTGTTCCTGAAGATGGCATTTTGCGTAACCCAGAAACAGGCCTTGTTGCACACTCGCCATTTTTAAAAGGCATTGTGGTATTTATCTTTGTAACTTTCGGTATTCCAGGCTTTGTTTACGGCCGAGTTGTTGGCACCATGAAAAACGATAAAGATGTCATCGATGCCATGAGTAAAAGCATGAGCTCGATGGGGATGTACATTGTGCTAGTTTTCTTTGCAGCACAGTTCGTTGCCTTTTTTAAATGGACCAACCTAGGTACGATTTTAGCCATTAACGGTGCAGCTCTTTTGCAAGCATTAAACCTAACAGGCCCTGAAGTATTCGTGCTATTCATTTTAATGTGTGCATTAGTAAACTTAAGCTTAGGCTCTTCATCTGCACAATGGGCTGTCACAGCACCAATCTTTGTGCCAATGTTAATGCTAATAGGCTACGCACCAGAAACCATTCAAGCGGCGTATCGAATTGGTGACTCGGTTACTAACCTTATCACCCCAATGATGAGTTACTTTGGCTTGATACTGGCTGTTGCCACTAAGTATAAGAAAGACATGGGTATTGGTACATTGGTTGCGACCATGCTTCCTTACAGCATGATCTTCTTTGTTGGTTGGGTTGCGTTATTCTATTTATGGGTATTTGTTCTGGGCTTCCCAGTTGGCCCTGAATCACCAATTTATTATCAGCCTTAATCTTCTTAGAGAGGTAAAAAGCCAAGCATTAGCTTGGCTTTTTTGTACCTGAGATTGTTGAAAGCTAACTTTATGACTATTATTAAG
>NZ_JAKEVM010000136.1 GCF_022398475.1 Pseudoalteromonas shioyasakiensis
GGTTAGTGGTTAGTGGTTAGTGGTTAGTGGTTAGTGGTTAGTGGTTAGTGGTTAGTGGTTAGTGGTTAGTGGTTAGTGGTTAGTGGTTAGTGGTTAGTGGTTAGTGGTTAGTGGTTAGTGGTTAGTGGTTAGTGGTTAGTGGTTAGTGGTTAAACAAGTATAATTCATTTCATGTATGACACGCTTTTGTTCAATTACAAAAAATAAAACCACTCTCTCGATCAACTAACGTCTGACATCTGATATCTAACCTCTAAAAAGCTTATTGTTAAAAACAAAAAACCCAGCCGGGGCTGGGTTTTTAAAAAGATTAGTCAAAAGAACTTACTTCTTTTTAACTGCTTTTTTGTTTGGAAGGTCAGTGATTGAACCTTCGAAGATTTCAGCAGCTAGACCGATTGATTCGTTTAATGTTGGGTGAGCGTGAATAGTTAACGCTAGGTCTTCACCGTCTGCGCCCATTTCAACTGCTAAGCCGATTTCACCTAGCATTTCACCTGCGTTAATACCAACCATAGCACCACCGATAACACGACCTGAGTCTTTATCGAAGATTAGCTTAGTTTGACCTTCAGTACGTGCTGAAGCAATTGCACGGCCAGAAGCAGCCCAAGGGAATACAGCAGTTTCGATGCTTAAACCTTGCTCTTTTGCTTCTTTCTCAGTTACACCAACCCATGCGATTTCTGGATCTGTGTATGCGATTGAAGGAATGCACTTAGGATCGAAGAAGTGTTTCTGACCAGAGATAACTTCTGCAGCAACGTGAGCTTCGTGAACCGCTTTGTGCGCAAGCATTGGTTGACCAACGATATCACCGATAGCGAAGATGTGATCAACGTTTGTTTTAAGCTGCTTATCAACATTGATGAAACCGCGCTCATCAACGTTAACGCCTGCTTTATCAGCGTCAAGTAATTTACCGTTAGGTGTACGACCAACAGCAACAAGTACTTTGTCGTAACGTACTGCGTCAGCTGGTGCGTTTTTGCCTTCGAATGAAACGTATAGACCGTCTTCTTTCGCTTCAACGCCAACAACTTTAGTAGAAAGCATTACGTTGAACTTATTCTTAACGTATTTTTGGTAGATCTTGATAACGTCTTTATCAGCTGCTGGTACTAATTGATCAGCAAACTCAACTACGTCGATTTCAGAACCTAGTGCACGGTATACAGTACCCATTTCAAGACCGATGATACCACCACCTAAAACTAGTAGCTTCTCAGGAACGTCTTTAAGCTCTAGCGCACCAGTTGAGTCAATTACACGGTCATCTTCAGGGATGAAAGGTAAGTTAACAGGTTGAGAACCCGCTGCAATAATAGCATTGTCAAAAGTGATTGTTGTTGTACCGTCTTCACCTTCAACAGCAAGTGTGTTGCTGCCAGTGAATTTACCGTAGCCGCTAACTACTTTCACTTTACGCATTTTAGCCATGCCGTCTAAGCCGCCAGTTAGTTGACCGATTACAGACTCTTTCCAATCACGGATTTTGTCTAGGTCGATTTCAGGCTTGCCAAAAGTAACGCCGTGAGATGACATTTCAGCTGCGTCATCAATCACTTTAGCTACGTGTAAAAGTGCTTTTGAAGGAATACAACCCACATTTAGACATACACCGCCTAATGTGTTGCGAGATTCTACCAATGTAACTTCTAAGCCCAAGTCAGCAGCACGGAAAGCCGCAGAATAACCACCAGGACCACCGCCTAGTACAACAACTTGAGTTTTTAATTCGTTGCTCATGCTATTACCTTAAATGTTTGAACGGGACACTGCCCCTAAGTTTAACTGCCATGTTTCTGCAAGGCAGAAAGGGAGAGCAGATATCTATACCAAGATTGTTCTATGGCAAAGATTGTATCATTGCCAATGGTAAAAATCCCAGCAAAAAACAACTTGCTGGGATTTGATTCTTATAAATTATGAGACGATTACATCACCAATTGACGAATATCGCTCATGTAGCTTGCTAGCGTCACAGTAAAGCGTGCTGCTAGTGCACCGTCAATAACCCTATGGTCGTATGACATTGATAATGGAACCATTAATTTAGGTTCAAACTCTTTGCCATTCCACTTAGGTTTCATTTCTGACTTAGATACACCCAAGATAGCAACTTCTGGTGCATTCACAATTGGCGTGAACGATGTACCACCGATACCACCAAGGCTTGAGATTGTGAAACAACCGCCTTGCATATCAGATGAAGTTAGTTTGCCGTCACGTGCTTTCTTAGAAATATCCATTAACTCACGAGAAAGTTCAATGATGCCTTTCTTATCAACATCTTTGAACACTGGAACAACTAAGCCATTTGGCGTATCAACTGCAACACCGATATTGATGTATTTCTTCAAGATTAAGCTTTCGCCGTCTTCAGACAGTGAAGAGTTAAACGTTGGGAATTCAGCTAATGCTTTCGCCGCTGCTTTCATCACAAATACAAGAGGTGTGATTTTAACACCCAGCTTTTTCTTCTCAGCAAGCGCATTTTGCTCTTTACGGAATGCTTCAAGGCTTGTGATATCAGCTTCGTCAAACTGTGTAACATGCGGGATTTGCACCCAGTTACGATGTAAGTTAGCACCTGATAACTTCTGGATACGAGAAAGTTTCTTCTCTTCGATTTCACCAAACTTAGCAAAATCAACCTTAGGCCAAGGGATAAGACCTAACTCACCGCCACCAGCATTACCTTTACCTGAAGACAGCTGACCTGACTCAACTTTCTTCACAAGGTCTTTCACGTAGTTTTGTACGTCTTCTTTCACAACACGATTCTTACGCCCCGTGCCTTTTACGTTTGCTAGGTTAATACCAAACTCACGCGCTAAACGACGAACAACAGGCGATGCATGTGCATACGCTTTGTTATCTGCAAAACCTTCGTTGCTTGCAGGTGCTGATGCTGGCTTTTCAGCCGCAGGCGCTTTTGCTGCAGGTGCAGGCGCTGCTTCAGCTTTTACAGGAGCAGGTGCCGCTGCTGCTGGTGCACTACCCGCTACTTCAAATACAAAGACAAGTGAGCCAGTTGATACTTTATCCCCAGCAGCTACTTTGATTTCTTTAACAGTACCAGAAAATGGTGCTGGTACTTCCATTGATGCTTTATCGCCTTCAACGTTTAAGATTGATTGATCTTCTTCAACCTTGTCGCCTACAGCAACCATCACTTCGGTTACTTCAACTTCGTCACCACCGATATCAGGCACGTTAACTTCTTTAGTGCTTGATGCCGCTGCTGCCGGCGCTGCTTCAGCTGGTGCTGATTCTGCAGCAGGCGCTTCTGAACCGCTTGAAGCTGTTTCAAAAACGAAGATTAGAGAGCCCGTTTTCACTTTATCGCCAGTCGCGATTTTGATCTCTTTAACCGTACCCGCCATTGGAGCAGGTACTTCCATTGATGCTTTATCGCCTTCAACGCTTAATAAAGATTGCTCTTCTTCAACCGAGTCACCTACCGCAACCATGATTTCAGTTACTTCAACTTCATCATCGCCGATATCTGGCACAGTTACTTCCTGCACAGCAGAAGCTGCTGGAGCTGGCGCATCTTCTTTAGCCTCTGCAGGAGCCGCAGCTTGTTCTTCACCTTCGAAGATCATGATAAGTGAACCCGTCGTTACCGTATCACCTTCAGCTACTTTAATTTCTTTAACCGTACCTGCTTGTGCAGCAGGTACTTCCATTGATGCTTTGTCGCCTTCAACCGTTAATAACGATTGGTCAACCTCAACCTTATCACCAACGCTAACAAGGATTTCGGTTACTTCAACTTCATCGCCACCGATATCTGGTACATTAATTTCAATACTCATTGGAACCTCTTATGCGTATAGCGGGTTAACTTTGTTTGTGTCGATGTCGAATTTCTTGATTGCTTCAACAACTACTGACTTCTCAACTTCACCACGTTTAGCAAGCTCAGATAGTGTTGCAACCACAACATAACCAGCATTCACTTCGAAGTGACGACGTAAGTTTTCACGGCTATCAGAACGACCGTAACCATCAGTACCTAACACTTTGTAGTTGCTGCTTGGTACGAATGAACGAACTTGTTCTGCGTAGTTCTTCATGTAGTCTGTTGCTGCAACAGTCACGGCATCAGTTAATGCGTCCGTGATGTAAGCAGTCTTTTGCTCTGCTTCTGGATTAAGCATGTTGAAACGCTCAGCGTCTTGACCGTCACGAGTTAACTCATTGAATGACGTTACAGAGAATACATCTGAACCAATACCATACTCTTCGCTCAGGATTTGTGCCGCTTTACGCACTTCAATCATGATAGTACCTGAACCTAGTAACTGTACTTTCGCTTTATCGCCAGCCACAGTTTCAAGCTTATAGATACCTTTACGAATACCTTCTTCAGCGCCTTCTGGCATTGCCGGTTGATGGTAGTTTTCGTTCATTAGCGTTAGGTAATAGAACACGTTTTCTTGGTCTTCACCGTACATGCGACGGATACCGTCTTGCATGATTACCGCTACTTCGTATGCGAATGTCGGATCATAAGAAATACAGTTAGGAACCGTGTTAGCAAGAATGTGGCTGTGACCATCTTCGTGCTGTAAACCTTCACCGTTTAGTGTAGTACGACCTGCCGTAGCACCTAGTAAGAAACCACGTGCTTGTTGGTCACCGGCCATCCATGCCATATCACCTACACGTTGGAAACCAAACATTGAGTAGTAGATGTAGAATGGGATCATTGGTAAATCGTTAGTGCTGTATGATGTTGCAGCAGCAACCCATGATGACATTGCACCTAACTCGTTGATACCTTCTTGTAGTACCTGACCTGATGTTGCTTCTTTATAGTAAGAAACGATGTCACGGTCTTGCGGCGTGTAGTTTTGGCCATGTGGGTTATAAATACCGATTTGACGGAATAAACCTTCCATACCAAATGTACGCGCTTCATCAGCGATGATAGGAACGATGTTTTTACCAATGCCTTTGTCTTTTAGTAACACGTTAAGTGCACGTACAAAGCCCATTGTTGTAGAGATGTCACGTTTTTGCTCTTCAAGTAGTGGCTTAAACGCGTCAACTTCTGGCAATGTTAAGCTTTCAGAAAACTTAGGAATACGCTTAGGTGTGTAACCTTGAAGCGCTTCACGGCGAGCGTGAAGATACTTGTACTCTTCAGAACCCTCTTCAAGAGTAAGGTATGGTAAGTCTTTAATTTCTTCATCAGAAACTAAATCTTGTAGACCTAAACGTGAACGTAGGTGCTCAACATGAGTCATGTCCATTTTCTTAACTTGGTGCGCGATGTTTTTACCTTCAGCCGCTTCACCCATGCCGTAACCTTTTACAGTTTTAGCTAGGATCACAGTAGGACGATCTTTGGTTTCTTCCGCTTTTTTGAATGCAGCGTAAAGTTTTGATGGCTCATGACCACCACGCTTAAGCGCGAAGATTTCTTCATCAGTCATATCAGCAACAAGTGCTGCTGTTTCTGGGTAACGACCGAAGAAGTGCTCACGAACATATGCACCGTCTTTTGCTTTATATGTTTGGTAATCACCGTCAATAGTTTCGTTCATTAACTGCAGTAATTTACCTGATGTATCTTTAGCAAGTAGGATATCCCAACCACTACCCCATACAACTTTAATCACGTTCCAGCCCGCACCTTTGAATAGGCCTTCAAGCTCTTGAATGATCTTACCATTACCCATTACTGGGCCATCTAATCGCTGTAAGTTACAGTTGATTAGGTAACATAGGTTATCTAGCTTCTCACGCGCAGCGAATGAGATTGCACCACGTGATTCTGGCTCATCCATTTCACCATCGCCTAAGAAAGCGTATACACGTTGGTTTTTAGTGTCTTTTAAGCCACGACCGTCTAGGTATTTTAAGAAACGAGCTTGGTAGATTGATGCAATTGGACCAAGACCCATTGATACCGTAGGGAACTGCCAGAATTCAGGCATTAACTTAGGGTGTGGGTATGAAGGAAGACCTTTACCATCAACTTCTTGACGGAAGTTATCAAGCTGCTCAGCAGTTAAACGACCTTCAACAAATGCACGTGCATAGATACCTGGAGAAATGTGACCTTGGTAATAAACTAAATCACCGCCATCTACATCGTTTGGTGCTTTGAAGAAGTGGTTAAAACATACTTCATAGAATGCCGCTGAAGACTGGTAAGAAGCCATATGGCCGCCTAAGTCTAGATCTTTTTTCGACGCGCGTAATACGATCATGATCGCATTCCAACGAATGATTGAACGGATACGACGCTCAATGTTTACGTCACCTGGGTAAGCAGGTTCTTGATCTACCGGGATGGTATTAACGTAGTTAGTGGTTGTGCCAGTAGGCATATCAACACCGTCTAAACGGGCTTGCTCTAACACTTGCTCAAGTAAGAATTGAGCACGTTCAACACCTTCTTCGCGCACAACAGACTCAAGGGCTTGTAACCACTCTTGTGTTTCTAGCGCGTCTACGTCAATTTTATTGACTTCAGACATATGGAGGTTTCCTTATGTTTAAAATACTAATTATTTTAATAAATCTTAAATTAAGTAGTTAACTAAACTTAGCTAATCACTTGCTTAATGTTGTTTGGTGCGTCTTAAACTACGTTCAATCCGCGAATGCTCTTTGCCAGCCTCAAGTAAGGCTTCTTCGATAAAGGCTAAGTGAGCATTACTAGCAAGACGTGCTTGCTCTGGGTTTCCTTCAATAACCGCATCCATCAACAGTCGTCTATGTTCTGCGAGCTGCTGGCTGATCTGTGGTTTTTTTAACAGTACAGTTAAATTCTGTAATACATTTTGCTCTAGCAAGGCCTGCATACCACGTACTAAATGTAGCAGTACAACGTTATGAGACGCTTCTGCCACACTAAAATGAAATGCATTAATTGCTTTTGCTTTTTGCACAATGTCGTCATTAACGAGCGCAATGTTGTCAAAGCTTTGTTTTACTTTTTTGAAGTCATTCGTTGTGCCGCGCATAGCTGCATAATATGCTGCAATTCCTTCAAGGGCATGACGAAATTCGAGTAAATCAAATTGTGACTCTGGATGCTTACTAATCAAATCAAAAAGCGGATCAGTGAGCCCCTCTTCAAGCTGATTTTTTACGAACGTTCCACCACCTTGGCGACGCGTTACTAACCCCTTAGCTTCTAGCTTTTGAATTGCCTCACGCAGTGAAGGTCGCGATACTTCAAATTGTTTCGCTAACTCACGCTCAGGAGGCAGCTTTTCGCCTGGCGCCAACGACCCCTCAAGAATCATATTCTCAAGTTGTTGTAAAATTACATCAGATAATTTTGCTGCTTTAATCTTTAAAGACATTTATTAACGTCCGCATTGTTATGCGCTAACCCCATAAATATCGGGTATTTAGCCTTGTGCTTTGACCAAAAAGGTAAATTGGTCATACCAAATTTGTCGCATACGTTATCAAAAACCCGTATTTCTGTCAATTTCACTACGTTCAGCGCCTAGTTACACCCTAACGTAATTCGTCTAAAGATTAAACAGTATGGATTAAAGTGGCTTTTTCTGAAGGAAAAAACAATAAAAAAGAAATGGTCAGACCAGATTAAACGGCAGAACTTTTAGTGGTCAGGTATTAGATGTTAGATGAATTGAGTAGCTTTGTAGCAGCGGGTTTACCCCGCATCGTTGAATTGAATGCTGAAAAATATTCGAAGTAGGATGCACTTCAGTGCTGAAAAATTAAAACTCAATCAAAGTGCAACCGCAGAGATTCATGACTAGTAACGTTCCTACAAGCTTTACTCTTGAAACTTGCTAACTCAAACACATTCCCGGCTAAAGCCAGTCCTACATCTCGTAACTTGCTAACTTTACACGCTACGCCAAACCACCAAATAAAGTAAGTGCTGCGATGATCACTAAAAAGAACAATACATTTCTTTTTACAAGTTTCATCATACAGGTGGCTTCATAAGTACAGCCAAAATGTTGCTGCTCAATTTGCTCAGCGGCAAGTGCAGTTTGCGTAACTACTTTTCGGTTACTCACTGAAAAGTCGAGCACATACTTGAGCCAACAACTGGTACCTTTAT
Source organism: Pseudoalteromonas shioyasakiensis (assembly GCF_022398475.1). GTDB lineage: Bacteria > Pseudomonadota > Gammaproteobacteria > Enterobacterales > Alteromonadaceae > Pseudoalteromonas. The sequence continues at coordinate 8,075 of NZ_JAKEVM010000136.1, forward strand.
TAAAGTTACCAATAACTAAATAACCAAAGCTTGCAACCCGAGCTGGTAACCAATCGAGCCAAAACAGTAAGCTATGTACTAGTTTAAAACGCTTAGCATAGGCAACACTGTGATCATCCCTTACTTTGTCAGCAAAAGTACGAACTAATGCGTAAAGCACCGCGCCAGGCACACCTAAAACCACAAACCAAAAAATAACTGCACAATAAAAGCGAAAATTTAACCAAGCTAAAGTTTGGCCAAAAGTCTCACCATGAGGGTCATCTTCTGTCTTCTTTTGGCCCATTTGTAACGCAAATAGGGTTGCAGCTTCTTGATCGTTGCGGGTTAACGCATTTAAGTAAGACTTATATAAAGCACGTTGCTTAGCACAACCAAAACACACCAGCAGCACAGCAACATTCACAGCTAGTTGCCAAATAATAAAATCAGAGAGTTGATAAACTAAACCTGCGGCAACGACAGGCAGCATTAACCAAATCAAAAAACCAATTGGCGAATTAAATAAGCCTTTTTCTGAGAGTTGTTTGTGCGAGTGCTTAAGGTAGGTATTGGCATAAAAACCGATTTGCCAGTAGTTAGCTCGAGCCCCTAAACGCTCAATTACCAAAGCAATAATTATTGAAATTAAGATCATGCTTTTACCTATATCCTTTAACTAAAACACTAAATCAAAATAGTATTGCCAATCAAAACTCGCACCAGGGTCAGTTTTTCTGCCCGGTGCAATATCACAGTGGCCAACAATGCGTGAACGGTTTATCTCAGGGTACTTTGCCATCAACGCCATAGTCACTAAGTGTAATGCATTATACTGGGCTTGGGTATACGCTTGGTTGTCGGTACCTTCAAGCTCAATGCCCACGCTAAAATCATTACAGCGCTCTCGTCCTTCAAACGTCGAGATACCGGCGTGCCAAGCCCTTTTCTCAAAAGGCACGTACTGAATAATTTCACCGGTACGACGAATAAAGCAATGCGCAGACACTCTTAAGCCTTTTAAATCAGTAAAGCTTTCGTGCGCCGTACAATCAATTGCCCCCATGAACAAATCATCAACATAAGGCGTTGCGAACTGCCCTGCTGGCAATGAAATATTATGAATAACTAGTAATGACACCTCGCCCTCAGGGCGCTCATCGTAATGTGTACAGGGCCTTTGTAACACATTGTTTAATTGGCCCAATTCATTTATATGCATATTAAAAACTAACGATGACAATAAAGTTAAATAGTGTAAAGGGTTAAAATCTCAGGGTCTAGTTGCTTTGATTCAATCACTTAAAGTAAGAGTAAGGATACTTTACTGTGGCCGATCTTTGTCTTCTATTAAGGGGTTAAACATAGTAAAATTTCGCCAATTTATTAATAAACAATGAGCTTTCGACATGTCAGTCCCTCACACTTTAATTAGCCAGCTGGTAAAACTCGCCCTTGATGAAGATTTAGATTACCAAAGCGCAAATGACGGTGATATTACCGCGCAACTAATTCCAGAAAACGAGCTAGCCAATGCCAAAGTAATTACTCGTGAAGACTGTGTATTTTGTGGTAAAGACATTATTTTAGAAGTATTTAAGCAAGTTGACCCTACAGTAAATGTTGAAGTACTCGTAAATGACGGCGACAAAGTAGCAGCAAATAGTACACTATTTAAAGCATCAGGCTCAGCTCGTGCTATTTTAACTGCGGAGCGCACTGCCCTTAACTTTGTACAAACACTTTCAGGTACAGCAACAACAACAGCTCATTATGTAAAAGAGCTTGAGGGCACGACTACGCAGCTACTCGACACGCGTAAAACAATTCCAGGTTTACGTGCGCTACAAAAATACGCAGTAAAATGTGGTGGTGGCGCGAATCATCGCATCGGCCTTTTTGATGCGTTCCTAATTAAAGAAAACCACATTGCAGCCTGTGGTGGTATTGATAAAGCCGTCACTCAAGCTAAAGTAAACCACCCTACCAAGCCAGTTGAAGTAGAAGTAGAATCACTTGATGAACTTGAACAAGCGATCACTGCGGGAGCTGATATCATCATGCTTGATAACTTTACTGTAGAGCAAATTCAACAAGCAGTTGTGCTTACAGACAAGCGAGCAAAGCTTGAGGTATCTGGCAACATGACTCTTGAAACTTTAAAAGCCTATTCACAGGCCGGTGTTGACTATATTTCAAGTGGTGCACTTACAAAAAATTTACAATCAATCGATCTTTCAATGCGATTTAACGGCTAAAATTTCTCTTGTACGTATTTAATGTTTTACCTAATTCGTTGACAAGAAAATAAAAAAAGCATTAAATACGTAAAAAGCCTGAATAGATAACAAAAAATCAATATCTTTTCAGCGCTTTTGACTATTTTGTATACGCACGTCCTGAACCTACACAAGATTGCAATCAATTCAATAAGTTCCTGCAAGGATGCGGTGTCTATAAATAGTACAAATATGTGTAACTAAGCTTATTTTACATCAAACAAAGGTAGGAAAGTTCTGAAAAACTGCTTACTGAACAGGAAAATAGCTTCCAAAAACATTTATTGATGCTAAAGTAAATTTATACACGCTTAACAAGTAAAGTTTTTGCTGCTTTGTTAACATTTAAAGGTTAATAAAAGTAGTTTTAAGTAAAACTGTAAGATTTATCCTGTAAATTGAGCACTGGTTTTACAACGCTGAAGTTACAGCTAAACTTACTAAATCATCATATCCTTTAGGAGAGGAACAAATGACACAACAAAACCAACAGGGTTTCACCCTAATTGAATTAATGATTGTAGTTGCAATCATCGGTATTCTTGCTGCAGTAGCTCTTCCTGCATACTCTGACTACCAAGCATCATCAAAATTAACAGCTGGTCTAGCTGAAATTACTGGTGCAAAGACAGAGTTTGAAATCAAGAAAAATAACGGTGAAACAATTTCTGGTGTTTCAGATCTGAAAAGCATTAAAAACACTTCAACAAAAAATTGTACAATTTCAGCAACTAACTCAACAATTGTTTGTAAAGTTGTTAACGCACCAACTCAAGTAAACGGTGCAACAATCACTTGGACTCGTGATAATTCAACGGGAGAGTGGACATGTGCAACAGCTGGTATTACTGGAGATAAAACTCTAGCACCAAAAAGCTGCCCACAGTCTTAATACTTAACTTTGTTAAAGTGCCTTTTCAGAGGCACTTTAACTTTTCAAGATGAAAACATTTCCTTTTATAACAACTCTTTGTGTATTTTATTTCTTTTTAACACTTCTACCATTTATTCCAGTATATTCTTTTGATTATCATAATCACCAAAGAATACTACAAGTAATTTTACTGTCTTTAAGTTCCATAACTTTTTTAATAAAACTCAGCGCACGCAAAAAACAGCTTTCAACTCCCATAATAAGCAAACTAATATACCTATTTATCATAATGGGGGTTATTTCATCTATTTTATCAAAAGAAGAAAATTTCAGTTTATTTTATACAATTCACTTTTCTTTCCTCTTTATACTTTCTTTAGCAGTATTTAATGACGAAAGTAAGAAGAGAACTCTCTATTTCATAGTCTCTATTGTAATCATTCATAGCATCCTGGTATTAGTTTGCTTTTTGAATGTAATTTTCTCCATTGCTGACCAAGTACAGCTTAACCCATTTGTAATCTATCAAAATTTCATCAACATTCGATTTTTTAATCAAGTTCAAGTTTTCATAATACCTTTACTAATACTCTTATTGAAACATAAGGATGTTAAACGCGTAGTATGCTTTTTTCTTACTTTAAACTTTCTCTTAATGTTTATAGGGCATGCAAGAGGT